>CAJQPR010000047.1 GCA_905480255.1 uncultured Woeseiaceae bacterium
GGCGCCCCTGTAGGCCTCTTCCAGATCAATGAGAACTTTCGCGTGGTGATCTTCGCCGCGAGCGTGAAAACCGGTTTGTCTGCGATCAGCTTGTGCCGACCCGAAACCCTGGCCGAACAGGGATTCAAAAAAATCACTATGAACTGAGCCGTCGCCGCCGCTGAAGCCACCGCCAGTGAACTCGTAACCCGCGTCCCAATTGGGCGGCGGCTGGAAGTCCTGCCCGGCTTTCCAGTTAGCGCCCAGCTCATCATAAGCAGCTCGTTTTTCAGGGTCTTTGAGCACCGCATAGGCTTCGCCGAGCTCCTTAAAGAGTGCTTCGGCGTCGGCTTCTTTGCTGACGTCAGGGTGATACTTGCGCGCTAGCTTTCGATAGGCGCGTTTGATCTCATCCTGGCTGGCGTCCCGTTCCAGACCCATGATGTTGTAGTAGTCCTTGAAGTCCATGAATTGGTCCACCGTGCCATTGAACTAATTGGGGCTGACAATTTACTCCAAGCTGGACCGCAATCACAAAAAATGCGTGGCAGCGCATTGCTGGAGATATCATTGCTCCGTCAATCATAACGTTCGTTAAGTAGGGATTCGAACAATCAGGTGCTTCAGTACGAGCTTGTCATTGGGATCGCGAGTGGGGCATCGCTCGGCTTAATGTCGTCCATATGGTCTTCGCCGCTTTTCGCGACAATATGTTGTCTTTTACTAAAGAGGCACCTTTTCTATTGGCCTGGCACAAAAGTGCCGCAAACCGAGGGTCCGACGCTAGCCTGTAACAAAAGTGCCGCAAACCGAGGGTCCGACGCTAGCCTGTAACAAAAACGTAACAGAACAATAAGACAATTGCGGCGCGTTGAGGATGGCCGCTAAAAGAACCGATCTCAGCGCGATATACCTCAATTTTGGAGACGAGATCAATGAACCTTTGTAGTTTGAGAAACAGCGCAAGCGCCATATTGGTTGCCGGCCTGGTCCTCGGTACACCGATCAGGGCACATGCCGCCGATTCGGAACTGCTGGATATTCTTCTGGAGAATGGCGTTATCACCGAAGAACAGCATGCGCTGTTAATGGAGAAGGAGGCCCTGACCAGCGACGATATTCTGCCAATGGAGCAGGGCAACGGAACCTCCGAATATGCCGATGCAGACATGGCCGCCGATTCTGATGAATTTATCCAGGCTGCTGTAGCGGATCAGGTTGCGGCTAAGATCGAGAATGATTTCCCGGTTAAGGCCAGCCACGGGAGCAGCGGTTTTCGACTTGAGACCCGCGACGGTAATTGGCAAACCAATCTGCAATGGCGAGCTCAACTGAGGTACACGAATCCCTACTTCGGCGACCCGCGCCAGGTCGACGATTTCGAGGAGCAGGGCACTTCCAATTTCGAACCGCGTCGCCTGCGTATGAAAATCGGCGGGCACGGTTTTCAACCGTGGCTCAAGTACTACTTTGAGGTTGACCTCCAGCCGAGTCGAGACCCTGATTCGAGCGCTGTCTCATCAAGCGCAAGAGTGATTGACTGGCGAGTCGACGTTGCCAAATGGGGATGGGGTGGCATTCGCGTTGGTCAGTGGAAAATCGACATGAACCGCGAACGTGTCGATTCATCCGGCCGCCAGCAATTCGTCGAGCGTTCGATCGTCAACCGAATTTTCACCATCGATCGTCAGGTCGGCATTCAATTGCGTGGCCACGCGTTCAAGAATACAGCGGCGGATCTGCGTTACTACGTTGGCGTATTCAATGGCGAAGGGCGGGGCGTAAGAAATATTGACGAAGACATGATGTATTCGGGCCGCCTGCAATGGAACTTCTTCGGCAGGGATCTTGCCTTTCGACAAACGGATGTTGAATATACCGAAAAGCCAACGGGTAGCTTCGCCATTGGCGGCATGACAACGAATGGCCCGTGCACACGCTGGTCGTCTTCGGGTTGTGGCAATCTGGATGGATTTACGTCGCCTATTCTGGCGAATTCGGATCAGTTCAACATTGAGCAGGCCGTGCAGGAATTCGCGTTCAAATATCGCGGTTTCTCGATTCAGCAGGAATATCACCGCAAGTTCATTCGTGATCGGGTCGTCGGCAGCAAGAACGATCTGACTGGCGGCTATTTGCAAACCGGTTACTTCTTTCACAATTTGATAGACGCAGTACCTGCACCGCTGGAACTGGCATTGCGCTACGCGTTTGTTGAAGAACCGAATGAAGTTGACCGAACGTTTGACAACGAACGTGAGGAATTCACGCTCGGCGCAAACTGGTTCTTTGCGGGCCACAACAACAAGCTAACGCTTGATTATTCCTTCCTGACCGTCGATGACGGATTCACCGGAATCGATGAAGATACGAATCGCATTCGCTTCCAGTGGGATGTGTCCTTTTAGTGCGCGGAGCTATGCAGTGGAAAAGAAAAGGCCTCCATTAAGGGGGCCTTTTTTGTGGCGCGATTTACCGCTGTACTATACGGCTGCCGGTGCCGGATCGGCGTGACCTTATATTTCGGATCATCTAATACAACCAACCCATCTCGCGCCGACCGCGTCCCTGGTTAACACAATTTCTCTTACCCTCAGCGGCAAGCCGAACAAAGCGCCACTGAGCGTTGTGGTCGGCAGCGAACGCACCACCACTGCAATAGTCTATTGCGAAGCTAACTTCGGTGCGGCCGATGGTAAGACTGCGAACGGGCTCGTCCGACACTCAGAGCGGTACGAAATTCTATCGGTAATTGATAGCGAAAAGGCAGGCCTCGACGAATATTGATATTGAAAGTTTGTTTCGGCCGTTCGGACTGGTTTCTTTTGTGGGCGTTACGAAAGATCCGGTGTCAGGGCTTAGCACCGGTTTTGGAACTGTCGAGATGAATAGTGATGCAGATGCCCAGTCAGCGATTAATCGACTCAACTTTAGCCAATACGGTGGCCGTACGATCGGAGTGAGCCGAGCGCGCCTAGCGCAGGTTACCAATCCGATTGGCAAGGCTGGAAGCTCGCCGAGTTTTATTTGTCTTCCGCCATGGGGCACTTCAAGTGAGAGCGAAAGTGGCTCTATAGGGATTTGCACGCAATTCGAATAGTGCGTCCTCGCTACTAATAAGGCCGGTTCCTCGTGAAGGAACCGGCCTTTTCATTTCCCAGGTCTTACGGACCAGCATGGTGATGAAGGAATCCGGCGTAGAATGGCGGCTGAATGCGAGCGTCAGACGACGTAATTGCAAATCCTAAGGAATTCTTGATGCACAATGGGATGCTTCTCCAGGGGTGAACAGCAGAGTCCGTCGTTGAAAGAGCACGAAAAATTGCATTACGGCTGGATCATTGTTGCGACCGGCACAGCAGTACTTTTTGCGTGCCTGGGCCTGGGCCGTCTTTCACTAGGGATGCTCCTGCCCTCCATGGGCCTTTCTCTGGATCTGAATTACTCGCAAATGGGCTTGATTGGCACCGGTAATTTTGCGGGATATATGGGTTCGATTGTCCTGGCCGGTTTCCTCGCAAAGGCGATCGGTGCCAGGTGGACGGTTAGTATCGGGCTGGTCCTTGTGGGGGCGTCAATGATCCTGATAAGCCGGGCCGCCGGACATACAGAAGTGATGATGCTTTACGTTGCAACCGGGATAGGGTCTGGCCTGGCCAACATTCCGATGATGGGGCTGGTCTCTCATTGGTTTGCCAAAAGCAACCGAGGCAGGGCAGCCGGGATGATTACATCGGGCAATGGAATTGCCATAGTGTGTACAGGCTTGCTTATCCCGTGGGTCAATTCTTCCATGGGGGCTGAGGGGTGGCGAACCGGTTGGCTCATTATCGGTGTCACCTCTCTTGTCGTAGCCGCAGTTGCCGCAAATTTCCTGCGAAATGATCCAGCAGAGAAGGGAATAGCTCCGTTGGGTGTAGTCCGCGAGGTGGCTGACATTTCTCGTCGGCCCGTTAAAGACATTCAAGAGACTGGTCCCTGGACCATGGTTCATCTGGGATTCGTTTACGCATTTTTCGGCGCTTCTTACGCAGTCTACTTCACGTTTATTGTTGTCGACCTGGTCGGTGAACGAGGATTCGGTGAAAACGCGGCAGGTTTGTTCTGGGCAGTGGTTGGAGGGCTCTCGATTCTTTCCGGGCCCGTTTACGGCTTGCTCTCCGACCGACTGGGTCGCAAATTTGCCATGATGCTGGCATACGCCATGTTCGCCATTTCATATGCGCTCGCCGCGATGGATCTGCCCATCCCGTTTTTGTATGCATCCATTGCGATATTCGGTCTGACTGTTTGGAGCGTCCCAACAATCATGTCCGCGGCAGTTGGAGACTACGCCGGACCGTTACGAGCTGCGAAAGCCCTGGGTTTCATTACGCTATTTTTCGGGTTTGGCCAAATCGTCGGGCCTTACGTCGCAGGTCTCATCGCGGACACAAGCGGGTCTTTCAGAATTGCGTTTTGGCTGTGCGCAATCCTGTCACTAACCGCCATGTTCTTGTCCTGGTTCCTGCGACCCGCTTCAAGATAGCTTCAGGCCGTAGCCGCAGTGAATCGACCAGTAATTATTTCGGTTGCAGAAACCGAACTACTTCTGCCTGGGCGTGATCTACTGCTATCCGCCACATCGTGCTAACAGCATCAGTATGATCACGGCCGCAATTGAACCAACGTAGGTTTTCATTGACACGGTTTTTCCTTCCATGCTTGCCATCGCATCTGTGGCGGTCTTCTTAACGCCTGCAAGCGGGTCAGGTCCTTTCGTGAATGTTGGTCCGTTCTTGTACGGTTCCTGATCGCGCGAATCCGGTCCAGGGTCATCTGCTGCATCGTTACTCTCAGGAGTTTCTGGGTCTTCGCTCTTATTGCTGTCGCTCACGGTTTACACTCCGGTCGATTTGGGGCGGTCCGACTGCTGTCGGCGAGCAGCTATTCTGACATACGCGCTCTGGCGAAGATCCAGATATTGAAGATTCTTTACGGTAATTGCTTCGTTTTCGATACGTCGGTGGATAGCCGACGCCTCCCGGCATACATATGCAGAGCTCTGAAATCATTCCGTTTCTCGATCAGGAGCGCCGAAACGCCTGCCTTAAGCCAGGAGTTTCTATTGCCCCGTCATCGAGAGGAGTGTGTTGGTGAAGCAGTCCTGATCGGTTCGGCGAGTCGATTCAGCTGTGGATTGAGTTTGGCAATTTCCACTCATTCCCCGGTCTACAGGACGGGCGCGGTCAGACGTGCGGTTCGCACAGCAAGCTTGAACCAAAACGGTTTTTTGTCGTATTCGCCGATTTTCATGAGGCGTGCCTTCGCGAAATCAGCCTCAAGCATTGATGATACTTCCGCCGCGAAGTCGGGGTTCGCGATTGCCGCGGTAATTTCGAAGTTCAGTCTGAAGGATCGATTATCAAAATTAGCGGTGCCTACTGTGGCAAACGAATCGTCAACAAGAACGACTTTCTGATGGAGAAAGCCGTCGTTGTAGCGATAGAATTTCACGCCCGCCGCCTTAATCTGGTCAAAGAACGCGTAGGCGGCCAGCGTTACCAGCATGCTATCCGCCTTCTCGGGAATCAGGATGCGGACGTCGACTCCGCGCAAGCCCGCTAGTTGCAGGGCCTGAACAACCGCATCATCAGGAACGAAATACGGGCTTGCAATCCAGACTCTGTGTTGTGCGGCATTGATGACGCCGGTAAAGATTAACGACGCGGTTTCCATCTCGTCCGCCGGGCCTGTCGGCATTACAATTGCGAGCATGTCGTCCTCAGGCGCCCGCGTTGGGGTCCAGGCCAGATCATCTGGCATTGAGTCGGTTGCCCACCTCCAGTCTTCGACGAAGGCAAACTGTGCGCTGATTGCCACTGGACCCTGAAGCCGCACATGTGTATCGCGCCAGTTACCGATGGCGACGTCTTTGCCAAGGTACTCATCGCCAACATTGTGGCCACCAATCCATGCCACCTTGCCATCAACAACAACGGTCTTGCGATGGTTGCGAAAGTTCAGTTGAAAGCGATTGCCGGAGCCTTTGCGGCTGTGAAAGGGACGAAGCGCAATGCCCGCGTCTTCAAATCGCCGCCGGTATGCAGCAGATAGTCCGACACTGCCAATTTCGTCAAAAAGAAAGAACACGCGAACACCGCGAGATGCGGCTTCAATGAGTTTGTCCTGTAACTGTCGGCCAAGATCGTCGTCCCGAACGATATAAAACTGCACCAGCACATATTTTTCCGCTGCATCGATTCCTTGAAAGATGCTGTCAAATGTCGCCTGGCCGTCGATCAGCAAGTCCGCCCTGTTGCCGTCTGTCAACGGAGACCGAGCGAGGGTCTCGGCAGCCTTGATGGCGCCGCGTCTTTCTCTCTCATCTATGAGGGCGGAATCGAGCAGGGCATTTGCTTCGCGAAACACCTGGGCCAGGCCGTCTATTTCCTTTCGCCGGGCAAGTACATATCCGTGGAATTTATTTCGACCAAGCACCCAATAGGCTGGTACCGAAACATAGGGAAAAGTGACTAGCGAGACTGCCCACGCAATGGAGCCCTGCGGAGTCCGCGCAGTCATTACTGCATGAACCGCGGACATGATTCCCAGTATTTCAAAGACAACAAAAAGAACGACAATCATCTTTGTTTTCCTGAGCCCTTTGCGCGTCGTTTTCTTCGCGTTCATCCGAAAAAGTCCTGACCATTGCCGACCTGCAAGCCGGACTATTTTGGCCTGGCCGGACGGATGCAACCTTAGCAAACTTACCGATTATATTTTTTCGGGGCCGCTGATAAGAAAAATAATGCCGATTTAAGCCGGAATGAATTACTCTTGTTTGGGATCTGTAAGGATAGAATAACAGGTAACCGGAGGTAACCCATGCGCGGCTTGGAAGGCAAAAACGTAATGGTAACAGGTGGAGCAAGCGGCATTGGCCAGGCGACTGCGACGCGGTTTCTGGAAGAGGGCTGCGCCGTATGCGTTCTCGATCGCAGTGACGATGCGCGAGCCCGGGTTGCTGAGGAGTTACCTGAGCTGGCTGCAGTGATTGATGCCGACGTCTCCGACATGGAGCAGGTGCGCACAGCGTTTCAGGAGGCGATTGATCGCATGGGATCGGTCGATGTTCTGATTAACAACGCCGGCATCAGCATTCGGCATGATTTCCTGGATATCACACCCGAGGAATGGGATGCCGTCGTGGGAGTGAATCTCACCGGCGTATTCAACGTCGCGCAAACGGCTGCGCGACATATGGTGGACAAGGGTTCCGGAGTAATAATCAATACAGCTTCCACGGCAGGAAACAATGGTTACCCGCATTACGCGGACTACAGCGCGAGTAAGGGTGGGGTCATTGCCTTAACCCAGGCTATGGCGCTGGAGCTCGCGCCAGTCGTCCGCGTGAACGCAATATCTCCCGGCTATGTGCTTACTCCGATGCAACGTGCCGAATATACGGATGAAATGCTGGACGCGGTAAATCGTAAAATACCGATGGGACGACACGCCAAGCCCGAAGAAATTGCTGCGTTGTTCGCATTCCTCGCCTCCGAGGATGCCGCGTTCGCTACCGGACACGTTTACGTGATGGACGGCGCAGAAACGACTGGCGGACTTTGCAGTCAGTGGACTCATGAATAATTAGAAGGGGTTTTCGAATGAGACTTGAAGGAAAAGTGGCTCTGATTACCGGTGGCACCTCGGGAATCGGCAGTGCAACGGCGATACGTTTCGCAAACGAGGGTGCAGCGGTGGCGATCACCGGGCGCAACGCTGAGCGTGGAGAGCAGGTTGTTCAGGAAATTGTCGCGAACGGTGGTGACGCCATTTTCATACGCTCCGATGTGCGTCTTGCAGGAGACTGTCGTCACGCCGTTGATCAGACGCTCGAGCGTTTCGGCAAAATTGATGTGCTATTCAACAATGCCGGCGTATTTCACCCGAAGACTATTCCGGATTGCACGGAAGAGGAATGGGACGAAACCATCGATTCCAGTCTGAAGGGCGCCTTCCTGATGTCGAAGTATGTGCTGCCGTCGATGATCGAGCAGGGCAGCGGCTCGATTATTCACACCAGCTCTGGCTGGGGGGTTCTCGGAGGGGACAAGGCAGCTGCGTACTGCGCTGCTAAGGGTGGACTGATTGTTATGGCCAAGGCAATGGCGATAGATCATGGTCCCGATGGTATTCGTGTGAACTGTGTCTGTCCTGGCGATGTGTTGACTCCCATGCTTCCGGACGATGCCGCTAAACGAGGCATGTCCTGGGACGATTACGCGGTTGGCGCCGCAGATCGGCCCCTGGGACGAATAGGCACTGCCGAGGACATTGCTAACGCGGTGCTGTACCTGGCCTCCGACGAATCCTCCTTTGTGACTGGCGATTCTCTTGTTGTGGATGGAGGGGGCGTCGCTGGCTGAACAGCGCGCTCAGGATTCGATAAATGTACAGGTTGCAATCGCCGTTCAAGCGGAATGATCTAATCAGCATGGTATCTCATGATTTTGCGTAAATTTATTTTTGCGCGCCGTTTCGCTGCCGTCGCGCTGATCTTAATTGCTGCAATCGGTGCCTGGACCTCCGCGGTAGCCCAGCCATCGCCGGACCAGGGGCTTTTGATATTTCATCGCGCGGACAAATTCGCGGGAAAGGCTATTCGATTCAATATCGAACAGGATGGTCGGCCTATTGGCCAGTTGCTGGCTGGCACTACGCTGGAAGTACCCTTGGCGCCCGGCACTTACACATTCACTGTGCGCGCCCCATCTCTTGACGGCATGGATTACCTCACATTGAATATTGAGGCGGGAAAAACCTATAGCGTAGACGGCGAGGTGCTATTTGGCTGGCCGACGGGTCGCCCGAAGTTTTCAGCTGTGTCTGAGTCCGGGGTCGCGACAACGGTTGCCAGTAGTCCGCCAGTTGATGCTCAACCCACATCAGAGCCGTCTTCCGCACCTGCCACATCCAATGCACGGCAGGGAGTTGATGTTGAGGAGGCCGGGCGACTTGGTCTTCGCAATTTCTCTGGCGACTGGAACATGGAGATGTGGTCACTGGCATCAGACGGCCGCAAGCTTGAGGGCAAGGGGACCGTTCAGGGAACCGTCGATGGCGAAGGTGCGGTCCGAATCGTAATTACCGAGTTTGAGTCATCAGAATTCCCCGAAGCAACCGGGGGAGGGCGTGTAACGATATCTCACGAGCCCGGAAAGGGATTTATCCTCGAGACCGCGTTCCGTTATTCTGACGAAATCCTGAGATTGACGGGCGGCTACCAGGCAGGTTCGAATACCTATGTTTTCTATCTAATTGGTGGCCCTGGCGGGCAGACCGCAACTGGAATCGACCGTACGTCGGTACGACTCGAAGTGCGCTCACTGGGCAGGGATTCGTGGGTAGCTGCTACGTTCGCAGACGTTGACGGTCAATCAACGCAGGTTCAGTCCTCAAGGTTCGTCCGGCGCTAGGGCAGGTTTCGTGACTTCTTGTGTTGATGAAAACGATTTCGAGCGACCGGCATTTGTTCGCACGTAGGGCGTGTCAGGCGAGGGCCCGTGCGACAGGGCTCATGAGGGATTTAGCAATACCGGGGCGCGACCATTCATTAGGCTTGTTTTTACGTCCAGTAACGGTAGATCTTTGAAATACCGGAAAATTGAGTTAAACAAAGCTCGAATGGACTGCGGGAACTGACTACTCGTCTAGCCTGGGCTCACCGATGAGATCGGGTCGATCCGGCTCAAGTATTGGGTTTGCAATGGGGATCCGCGGTGTATTCTCCAAAACCGCGTGTGGCTCCGAGGTCTCCAGGTAGCTATAAATCCCGAAACCAATTGCCGTGAGCACCAGCATGACAATCGCGGCTGTCTGCCGGGAAAAGTGTCGGCTGACGAAGGAATTCCGGCGGCGCTGGGCCGCTGTTCGGTGGGTCGTCATTGATTGACTGATTGTAGGCCAGGAATTCAGGAAATAAAGCCGTATCAGCGGTCGTCCTTTGATTGCACAATTCCGGAATATTGCCGTATAATCCCGCGCCAATGCGTCGATGGCTTGTTTGGCATCGCGCTGCCAGAGTCTTCGCAGGAAAAGGCCCCGACAAGGGGTTTTTTGTTGTCAGCAGGATGATTTAGCGAAGAATTAGAATGGGCTATATGCCCATTTTTTGTTTTTGAAACAAACGTTTATATGGTTTTATTGAAGTAATGTCGAAAGAAGAATTGATCAAACTGCTGGAGCCTGTGGTCGAACAGCTGGGCTTCGAACTGGCCGATATCGAGGTAAGGCTCGGCGGGCAGGACGGTTTGTTGCGTCTCTATATCGACAAAGACGGCGGTATCGATGTTGAAGATTGCCAGAGTGTGAGTCGTCAGGTCAGCGCGATTCTCGATGTTGAGGATCCACTGCCAGGAAACTACACACTCGAGGTGTCGTCGCCAGGTCTTGACAGAACGCTTACGAAACCGTCGCATTTTCAGCGGTTCATGGGTGAGGACATTCGGGTGAAGCTTCGGTTTCCGCTCGAGGGCAGGCGAAATTTTCGCGGCGCTTTGAGGTCGGCGAATGAAGAGAATATTGAAGTCGAGGTCGATGGCGAGTCGCACAGTTTATCGTTAGCGACAATCGAATCGGCACGGCTTGTTCCGTCCTTGTAAGGACGGAAATCTTTGGAGTAGAAAGGTAATGAGTAAAGAAATTTTGATGGTTGTCGACGCCGTATCAAACGAGAAAGGCGTTGAGAAGGACATCATCTTCGGAGCAATCGAAGCAGCACTCGCATCTGCGACACGTCGTCGCCATGGTGACGATATCGACGTTCGCGTGGCCATCGACCGTGAGACGGGCGATTACGATACGTTTCGGCGCTGGCTGGTGTTCGAAGACGAGTCCACCGAACTGGAAGTGCCGGATCGGGAGTTGCGGATGATCGATGCAGTTGACGTTGATCCGGCGGCAGAGCCTGGCGGCTATGTTGAAGTGCCGATGGAATCGGTCGAATTCGGTCGTATCGCTGCACAAACTGCCAAGCAGGTCATTGTGCAAAAAGTGCGTGAGGCGGAGCGCGAGCAGGTCGTCGAGGCATATAAGGAACGCGAAGGCGAGATGTTATCTGGTCTTGTGAAACGCGTGGATCGGAACGGCGTCTACATTGATCTGGGCGGTAACGCCGAGGGTTTTGTGTCGCGTGAGCAAATGGTGCCACGCGAGCCGGTTCGCCCGCAGGACCGAATGAAGGCCCTTTTGACCGAGGTGCGTTCAGAGCCGCGGGGGCCGCAATTGTTCATGACCCGCACGTCACCTGAGTTCCTTGTTGAGCTTTTCAAGATTGAGGTTCCCGAGGTAGGCCAGGGCTTAATCGAAATCCTGGGTTCCGCCAGGGATCCCGGACTTCGGGCCAAGATCGCGGTGAAAAGCAATGACAATCGTATCGACCCGGTAGGTGCTTGCGTGGGTATGCGTGGTTCCCGTGTGCAGGCTGTTTCGAACGAGTTGGCCGGCGAACGCGTTGACATCATTCTGTGGGATGAGAATCCCGCGCAGTTTGTGGTCAATGCAATGTCACCTGCCGAAGTTGTTTCCATCGTAGTTGACGAAGACGCGCACAGCATGGACATCGCGGTCGACGAGGACAAGCTGTCCCAAGCCATCGGTCGTGGCGGGCAAAACATCCGTCTCGCCAGCGAGCTTTCCGGTTGGGAGCTGAATGTAATGACCGAGACTGACGCTGAGCAGAAGAGCGAATCGGAGATGAAAGAGTTGATCACTCTCTTTTCGAAGCAGCTCGACGTCGACGAGGAAGTTGGTCTCATCCTGGTTCAGGAAGGATTTTCGACGATCGAAGAAGTGGCATATGTGCCTACGTCCGAGTTGGTCGAAATTGAAGAGTTCGATGAGGACATTGTCAACGAATTAAGAAACAGGGCGCGTGATGTGTTGCTGACGCAGGCAATCGTGCAGGAAGAAAAGATGGACGAGGCTGAACCAGCCGAGGATCTGCTGAGTCTTGAGGGTATGGACAAAGGACTCGCGTTCAAATTGGCGAGCGAGGGCGTGGTTACCCGTGAAGATCTCGCTGAGCTCGCAACAGACGACTTGCTTGATATTAATGAAATGGACCAGGAAGAGGCTGCTGCGCTCATTATGCGTGCGCGCGCACATTGGTTCGAAACAGAACAGCAGGCGTGAATGAGCTACTGCGATCAGGAATTAACTGACGCAGGATCGCAAAATTTAGTTCGCGAGCTCAAACAATAGTTTAACTGGAGTAATACATGGCTGATGTCACAGTCTCACAATTCGCCGAAGTACTGAAGGTATCGGTCGACAAGCTTATTTCACAGCTTGACGATGCTGGTATCCAGGTCAAAGGGGCGGACGACACTATAAGCGAGGACGCGAAGCTCGAGCTTTTGACGCACCTCAGAAAAAGCCATGGTCAGGAGGCCGCGAGCGCGGATGGGTCACCTCGTCGGATTACGCTCCGCCGTAAATCGCAATCAGAATTGCGGCTTTCTGGCGCGCAGGGGCGCTCCCGCACTGTGAACGTCGAGGTTCGTCGCAAACGCACGTACATCAAGCGCGATGTCCTTGAAAAGGAAGCGCAGGATAAGCAGGACGAACTCGATCGCCAGCGACTTGAAGAGCAGGAAAAAATTGCTGCTGCTGAGCGTGAAAAGGAACGCCTGGTCGAAGAGAAAGAGCAGGCGGTAAAAGACGCACAAGAGAGCGAACGTCGCGAGGAAGAAGCTAAGCAACAGGCTGAAATTGATGCGCGCGATGCAGAGGCGAAGGCTGTTGCAGTCGCTGCCGAGGAACGCGCCCGGGTTGAGAAAGCTGAGCAGGACGCGCGTGATCGCCGCGCCAAAGAGAAAAAGAAAGGTAAAGGTGGGGACACGAAATACGGTCGCAGGGAATTGCATGTTGCCGGCGACAAGAGTGGCCGACGCAAACGCAAGGCACCACTAAGGCGCAGGCCGGTTTCCATTGCCTCTGACGGGCAGCATGGTTTCGAGAGGCCGACGGCACCGGTTATTCGTGAGGTTGAGATTCCCGACAGCATCGCGGTTTCAGAGCTGGCCCAAAAGATGGCGATCAAAGGCAACGAAGTCGTCAAGGTCCTTTTCAATATGGGCGCTATGGTGACGATTAACCAGGTCATTGATCAGGATACGGCGATACTCGTGGTCGAGGAAATGGGCCACGTTGCCGTACCGGTTTCCGGAAAAGAGTTCGACGAGGATCTTCTCGCGGATGAGAAAATTGCTGGTGACGAGGTGCCTCGTGCGCCGGTCGTTACGATCATGGGTCATGTTGATCACGGCAAGACATCGCTACTCGATTACATCAGGCGCACCAAGGTAGCCGCCGGTGAGGCGGGTGGTATTACGCAGCACATCGGCGCTTATGCCGTCGAGACCGACAAAGGCAAAGTCGCCTTTCTCGATACCCCGGGGCACGCTGCATTTACGCAGATGCGGGCGAGGGGCGCGCAGGCCACCGATATCGTAATTCTCGTAGTCGCGGCAGACGACGGCGTCAAACCGCAAACGATAGAAGCTATTGAGCACGCGAGGGCGGCCGGAGTACCGATCGTTGTAGCAGTTAACAAGATCGACAAAGAAAATTCGGATGTGGAAAGAGTCAAGAATGAGTTGTCACAGCACGAAATCATTGCGGAAGACTGGGGCGGCGATCACCTGATCGTTAACGTCTCGGCACAAACCGGAGAAGGCATTGATGCACTGCTCGATGCTGTGTTGTTACAAGCTGAAGTCATGGACCTCAGGGCTGTTGCTGACGGTCCGGCGCAGGGTATCGTCATCGAGTCGAGTCTTGAGAAAGGCCGTGGCGCTGTCGCTACTGTCCTGGTGCAGGCTGGTACCTTGAATCAGGGTGACATGATCATTGCTGGCGAAGAATATGGTCGTGTCAGAAGTATGTTTGACGAAACGCACACCAAGATCGCCAGCGCGGGACCATCGACGCCTGCTGTTGTACTGGGACTTTCCAAAACGCCCAGTGCCGGTGACGACTTTCTCGTTGTCAAGAATGAGCGTAAGGCTCGCGAGGTTGCGGAATTCAGGCAGGGCAAGACTCGCGAGACCAAACTGGCTCAGCAACAGGCTTCGAAACTCGAAGACATGTTCAGCCAAATGAAAGAAGGCCAGGGCAAGGTCGTTCCGGTGTTGATCAAGTCTGACGTACACGGCAGCACCGAGGCGCTTCGGGATTCATTGACGAAAATTTCAAATGATGAAGTTACGGTCAAGGTTATTAGTTCCGGCGTCGGTGGCATCACCGAGTCCGACGCAACGCTGGCGGCGGCATCAAATGCGGCCATCATTGGTTTTAACGTTCGTGCGGATGCGGCGGCACGTGCAGCGATCAAAGAATCAGGTGTGGACGTTCGCTACTACAGCATCATTTATGAAGCGATTGACGATGTTAAGGCTGCCGTTACCGGTCTCCTTGCGCCGGAAATTCGCGAAAACATTGTCGGGCTTGCGGAGGTTAAGGAAGTTTTCTCCTCGCCGAAACTTGGCGATATTGCGGGCAGCATTGTCACCGAAGGCTATGTGAAACGTTCACTGCCGATTCGGGTTCTGCGTGAAAACGTTGTCATCTACGAAGGCGAGCTTGAATCTTTGCGTCGTTTTAAGGATGACGTTAACGAAGTCCGTTCAGGCACTGAGTGTGGCATAGGCGTTAAGAACTACAATGATGTTAAGGTCGGGGACCAGATTGAGTGCTTTGAGCGAGTCGAATTCGCTCGGTCGCTTGACTGAGCCATTTCCGGATTCCTGAATTATGCCACGCGAGTTTTCACGCAATCAGCGCCTGGGCGCCCAGATGCTCAGGTCGTTAAGCGAATTGATTCGCTTTGAGACCAAGGATCCGGGTCTGTCCGACGTGTCTTTGACGGCTGTAGATCTGTCCAAGGACTTGAGCGTTGCGCGAATCTATTTCAGCTTGCTCAATCCGGACGATGATCCTCAGCCAGCTGTGGATGGACTGAAGCGTGCGTCCGGCTTCCTCCGCAGCAAACTCGGCGCGGCCCTGATGGTCCGCCATGTGCCGGAACTTCGATTTGTCCACGATGACAGCATTGCTCATGGCGCCGAAATGGCGCGCCTGATTGACGATGCAACCGGGGCCAATCGGGAGAAATGAGTGGGTGACAATCCTGTAACCGGTGGCCGGCAAAAGCCTGCGGTCGTCAACGGACTGTTGTTGCTCAACAAGCCTGCTGGCATGACTTCAAACCAGGCACTGCAGAAAGTTAAGCGCTTGTTGAAGGCCAAAAAAGCGGGTCACACCGGCAGTCTCGACCCTGCGGCGACGGGAATGTTGCCGCTCTGTTTCGGCGAGGCAACCAAGGTCTGTGCCTACCTTCTCGAGGCGGACAAGACCTACCGCGTCACGGCTCGGCTGGGCGAGGCAACAGATACGGCTGATGCCGACGGCGAAATCATTGAGACAGCCCCTGTTCCTGAGCTTGATCGTGACGCCTGGGCGGCCATTCTGAAGGGATTCGAAGGGGCCAGCGAACAAATACCACCGATGTATTCGGCGTTGAAAAAAGACGGCAAGCGGCTCTATGAGCTCGCCAGGAAAGGCCAGACGGTAGAGCGTGACGCCCGCCCGATTCGAATCGACGAAATAGACCTCCTGGAAGCCAGCGGATCCCGCTTGGTGTTCCGCGTGCATTGCTCTAAAGGCACTTACGTGCGGACTCTTGTGGAGGATATCGCCAAGGTAGCTGGCACCGTGGCCCACACAGCGAAACTGCACCGTGAGACTGTCGGGGACTTTCGGTCGGAAGATATGGTTGATATGGCAGGAGCGATAGAGGCGGCCGAATCGGATCCTGAGAGCCTGCGTGAGCGACTGTTGCCGGCCGATGTTGCCCTTGCAGGCTGGCCTGCCTGCCGGGTCGTGACAGACGATGTGGAACGATTTAGTGGCGGCCAGCAGGTAGCTTGTGACAGTGACGGGGCCGGATTGATCAAGGTTTACGGGCCGGATGAACGTTTCCTCGGAGTTGGCGAGCTTACCGGTGGCAACAATGTTGCCCCGAAACGAATTTTCATGCTGGCCGGGTAAGCTGGCGAATCAGGACTCAGGTCAAAAAAAGCCTGATATTTTCGTGTTTTAGGGTGTTACTGGACCGAAACAGACGCTAGAATAGCGCGCTGAAAATCAAGGCCCAAAAGATAGAAAGAACTAATTGGAGTTTTTTAGAAATGTCACTGAATAGTGAAAGCAAAAGCAAGATAGTCGCGGATTACTCGCGCGCTGAAAACGACACCGGATCACCTGAAGTTCAGGTTGCTCTGCTGTCTGCACGAATTTCCGAGCTGACCGATCATTTCGGTGAGCACAAGAAAGATCACCACTCCCGGCAGGGTCTCCTGAAGATGGTTAACAAGCGTCGCAAGCTGCTTGACTACCTCAAAGGGAAAGACCAGGACCGGTATCGCGAGCTGATTTCCCGGCTCGGTCTGCGCCGCTAGTAGCAATCCGGCGCCCTCGGTAATGACCAGATAAAACTGTCGCCCCCACAAGGGACGCGACGGTTGGTCGTGCCATTTCCACACACATTCGAGAATCAAAGTGAAATCAACTATTAAGTCGTTCCAATTTGGGGAACACCAGGTATCTATTGAAACGGGCGCGATCGCGCGTCAGGCGGACGGAGCAGTATTGGTCGATATGGCCGAGACGGTTGTCCTCGTCACCGCAGTAGGCAGGAAGACGGCCGATCCAGGCCGGGATTTCTTCCCGTTGACGGTCAACTATCAGGAGAAGACATACGCTGCGGGCAAGATCCCGGGTGGCTTCTTCAAACGGGAAGGCCGACCCGCCGAAAAGGAAACGCTGACCTGTCGTTTGATCGACCGTCCGTGTCGTCCTCTGTTTCCGAAAGGCTTCAAGAATGAAGTTCAGATTATTGCAACCGTCATATCGTTGAATCCGGACGTTGATCCGGACATTCCAGCGTTGATCGGTGCATCAGCCGCCCTCGCAATTTCAGGCATGCCATTTGCCGGGCCTATTGGCGCTGCGAGAGTGGGCTACAAGGATGGCGAGTATCTGCTGAATCCGGGCCTCGCTGCCGTTGCAGAGTCAAGCCTTGACCTCGTGGTTGCAGGTACGGCCGACGCGGTATTAATGGTTGAGTCAGAGGCAAACATGCTCTCTGAGGAAGTCATGCTCGGCGCAGTTATGTACGGACACGAGCAGATGCAGGTCGCAATCGACGCAATCAGTGAGCTGGCTGCCGAAGTAGGCAAGCCTGCATGGGACTGGGAAGCGCCGCCGACAGACGAAGATCTTGAGTCAGCCGTCGCTGACGCTGCAACCAGCGGACTGTCCGATGCCTATCGCATCACGGACAAGGTTGAGCGCCAGGCAAGTGTTGGTGCTGCCAAGAGTGCTGCAGTTGAAGCGCTCGCGGGCGGTGATGACGCACGCTGGAGTGCTGAAGAAGTTAAGGGCGCTTTGTCGAAACTTGAAAAAAGCGTTGTCAGAAATCGCGTCATTGCTGGTGATCCTCGCATTGACGGTCGTGACACGACCACGGTCAGGCCAATCGACGTAAAAGTCGGCGTCCTGCCGCGTGCCCACGGCTCAGCAGTGTTCACTCGCGGTGAGACCCAGGCAATTGTTGCAACGACGCTTGGAACCGGTCGTGATGCACAGATCATCGATGCCATCGAGGGCGAGCGCAAAGAGCCCTTCATGCTGCATTACAACTTCCCGCCATTCTGCGTGGGCGAAACCGGATTTGTGGGTTCGCCGAAGCGTCGTGAAATCGGCCATGGCAAGCTCGCGCGCCGCGGTGTGCAGGCGGTAATGCCTGATATGGACGAATTCCCGTATGTCATCCGGGTCGTTTCAGAAATCACAGAGTCGAACGGCTCGAGCTCAATGGCTTCCGTCTGCGGTTCAAGCCTGGCGATGATGGATGCTGGCGTTCCAATTAAAGCTCCCGTAGCCGGTGTTGCGATGGGCCTCGTGAAAGAAGGCGATGATTTTGCAGTCCTGACCGATATCCTTGGTGATGAAGATCACCTTGGCGACATGGACTTCAAGGTTGCTGGTTCCGATCAAGGCATCACTGCATTGCAGATGGATATCAAGATTCAGGGCATTACCAGGGAAATCATGAGCATCGCTCTTGACCAGGCCAAGGATGCAAGACTTCATATCCTGGCCGAAATGGCGAAGGTGCTTGACGTACCGCGTGAAGAAATGTCCGAGTGGGCACCGACCATCATTACCTTCAAGATTGATCCCGAGAAGATTCGTGACGTCATCGGTAAGGGCGGCGCGGTTATTCGTGGAATGACTGAGGAAACTGGCGCCACTATCGATATCGATAACGATGGCACAGTTAAGGTTGCATCTGTTGACGGTGCGTCTGGCCGCGAAGCCAAGCGTCGCATCGACCTCATCACTGCTGACGTGGAAGTCGGCCGGATTTACGAGGGTAAGGTCGCCAAATTGATGGACTTCGGCGCTTTCGTTACGATCCTGCCAGGCAAAGATGGTCTCGTGCACATCTCGCAGATTTCAAACGAGCGAGTTGAGAAAGTCAGTGACAAGCTGTCTGAAGGTGATGTCGTGAAGGTCAAAGTTCTCGAAGTCGACCGTCAGGGTAGGGTTCGGTTGAGCATGAAGGAAGTTGAGGAAGCTGCGTAGCTGCCAAACTTTCAGCTAGAAAACAAAACGGCGCGATGAGTTAATCATCGCGCCGTTTTTTTTGTGAACTAAGGGCCAGAGCCTGGCTCTGACCGCCTCCTCGATGGAGTTCTTGTTCCTGCCAGGTTTATCCCAGTAACTTTTCGTAGACCTGGACGAAGTAGCGCATTTCCTCTGGCTTCGCCATGCTTACCCGCATCCAGTCTGTCATCGGCGGAAACGGCCGACCAACCATGATGTTCTCCGCCCGGAATGCTGCGTTGAGCTCCTGGATATCACGTCCGGTATATATGAACGTGAAATTCGCATTCGACTTGACGTAGGTCGCACCGGTCTCATCCAGCATGCCCTCGACAATATCCAGCGATTCGCGATTCTTGCGAAGGGTGAATTCCTGAAACTCCTGATCTTTATAACTCGCAATTGCGGCATTCAAACCTAGTAAGTTTATCGCTCCGGTCTTGGCGTCATTGATACGTTGCGTAAGGTCTGGATGGGCAAATCCGAAGCCGATTCGCATGCCTGCAAGGCCGTGAATCTTCGATGCTGTTCGAGCCACCACAATGTTGTCATGACCGTCGCGAACCAGATCCATCATTGAGGCATAGTCTGGATTGTCGACGAACTCGAAGTAGGCCTCGTCGATAAAAACCATTCGATCCTTTGCAACATCCAGTGTGAAATCGCGGAGTTCATTTTTTTCAATGATCGACGGAACGGGATTGTTGGGGTTGGCGAGATAAACACACTTTGTGTCACGCCTGATTGCCCGGTGAATCGCGTTCAGATCGATATGCTTGGTTTCCCGATCAACCGGGACGCGGATGATTTCAGAGCCGGCTCTTTCCGCATAACGAATCAGGTCATGATAGGTCGGGTCGGCACAAACAACCGAGCCGTCCGCGACCGCTGCAAGCATGCCGGCGGTGCGCAGAATCTCTCCTGAGCCTGTGCCAATCGAAATGTGGTCGGTCGGTACGTTGTGAATCTCGCCCATCAGCGTACTGAGTGCCCGCCGGTCACCGCCGTACAGATTGGACATCTTGATGGAGTCGACGATGGCCTGCAGTGCGACGCGGGAAGGACCGTATGGATTCTCATTGAATCCGGCGCGGATCATGTAGTCCGGGCGTGGAAGTTCTTCGCCGATTGCACCTCGAATTATATTGCTGCCTGGCATGAGGCTGGCGCCAAATAATGCAGTACCGCCCAGCAATATTTGTCGTCTCGATACAGTTCCCATCTCTAATTTCCCCTTTATAGAAACTTTCATCTGTTGATCATTTATGACCGTGGCGGCGTGGAATCTTTGCTCAGATATCCGGGCTCCGCATAGGACCACGGCACCCTAATCCCAATCCAATCGGGATGCAACCAGATGAGTGTAAATTATTGTAAAGACAGGAGAAAAGTTTGCAGATGTAACTGTTATGGAAGGTTGGTGCAGCCTATTTCAATTCAATTTCAAGCCTGCTGCATTCCTGTACAACGTCGCTGGTTTCTCCGCCGTGGGTTGTACGTTCTTCCCAGACGGTATCTCCGAGTTTGAAAGACTGCATCTGCTTGGATCCACCTGGCATTTCCTCAATCCAGGCACAAGGACTCAGGTGGACCACGAGCCGATCGGGGTGCGAGTGCAATGGCGTGGTCTCACCGTTTCTTTCCGTAACCTTTAGGACCCGAACCCGATCATTTTCCAGGACGTTTTCAAAAATGTGGGGAGCAACCCGGACAGGATCGAGGGCAGAAAACTGGGCGGCTGCAACGCCATAACCCAGTAGTCCACCGAGTAACAAGAGGCCAAAGCCGTGTTTGCGTAGGTACATGAATATCCTCTTACATTCCGGGCAGCGGTCTGCCGAATTCCAGGGTGTCGGTGATACAGCTGTCGAGAAAGTCGATTATTCGTCCTGGCAGGTAGTGGGTTGGTTGCCAGGGGAGGCCGCCGTCTATAAAGCCAACATGCCCGCCATGTGCGCTGAGCTCAAGCTGCACTGATTCGGACAGCGCTTCCGCCGAAGGCACGGCGGCGGGGGTCATGAATGGATCATCGAGAGCATTGATAATAAGTGTGGGTCTGCGAATATCCTGCAGAAATCCGGCGGAGCTGCATTTGTCGTAGTACTCGTCTTTGCCTGCAAACCCATGCAGAGGTGCGGTTACCGCGTCATCAAGTTCGGCAAAAGTTTTGGCTGCCATGGTGCGGTTCCAATCAAATGCCGCGGTGTGCTGGTCGAATTTTCGGGCTACCGCCTTTTTCATCCGTTTTAGTAAGTAGTGCTGATAAATCCTTGAAAAACCAGAAGAAAGAGCATTTGCTGAATCGTGAAGATCGAGTGGAACACAAACAGCGGCCGCGGCATCCAGTGGCGTGGAGAGACCATTCTCGCCCAGGTATTTGAGCAATACATTGCCGCCCAGCGAGTAGCCAGCGGCCAGCATCGGTCCCTCATGTCCCGCTGACCGCAAGGATTCAAGGAAGTATCGAATGTCGTTGGTCTCACCCGCGTGATATCTCCGGGGCAGGCGGTTCCTGTAGTCGCCGCAATCCCTGAAGTGCAGCACAGCCGCTCTCCAGTGATGATCGGCGGCAGCCTTCAGGAGCAATCGGGCATAGGGTGAGTCAGCGGAGCCCTCAAGACCGTGCAGAATGATAAGAACAGGGGCTCCGGAGGCTGGTCCCGGGCTATCATCAAGCCAGTCGACGACGGTTACATCTCCGTCCGGCAATTCCAGGTGCTCACTTCGGAGCTTGATCTTCGGTGCGCCGGACCAGGGGAATGCCGGATAAATAGTTTGCGCATGTCGATTTCGCAGCCACCATACCGGCTCGAAACTGCTGGAAACTATGCGTTGATCTACCGTTGTATCCACTTGTCGATACGATTCCTGCAGCCATAAAAAAGGCCCCCTGCTAACGCGGGGGGCCAGCCGTGGAGTAGAAACTCCTTCAGGCATGCAACAGGGGGCGGGGGAGCAATACCCTGTTGCATAGTCAAAATTAGGCCAGATTCCACCCTTGTGTCAAGCAATTTGGGGGAATCCCCGACCCCGGCCGTGGCCTGCTAACAGGTTGATTGTCAGGCCTCTTTTCGCTCTGCAGGGAGTCTGTCACCGTGCAATTCTTCGAGTCGGCCGACGCTGGCAAAACGGCGCAAAACCTCCTCCTGGAGGGATTTCCAGCGTGCAAAATTCTTCTGTGCAACATCTGCGACCGCGGCAAATGGATCCAGGCCGACCACCCGTTTGACCTGACTTCGAAGGTTCTGCTGCTGTGTCATGAAGAAATTCATGCTCTCTTCGAGGTAATCAGCGGCGAAACCGGGCACGACCTTGCCATATGAACGGATAACCTGTGACAGGAAGTCCTCGCTCATCACCGCTTCGCCGCGTTGTTCCTGCTCTGTAATGACCTGCAACAGGATGGACCGGGTAATGTCATCGCTCGTTTTACGATCGATGACGACAAAGTCGGTCTTATTGATTACCAGATCGCGGACATCGGCCAGCGTGACGTAACGGCTTTCCTCGGTGTCATAGAGGCGGCGATTGGGGTATTTCGTTATCACTCGGGCTGAGGACATCAAAGCTCTCAAATTGGCAGAATTATGCCTACGATAGCCGATTTCAGAGTCTAGCCATAGCCATATGGGAGGGCAGGAATTTCAGTTTGCCCGGCCAATCGGTCTGCCTTCCAATTAGCGAGCGCCCAATTCCAGATTTCTGCGCAGCTTTCCTGGCGCAGGTCGCCGGGCGGGTCTTGCCGGAGTGCCCGGAGAGCATCGAACAGGGTCTCGGATGCGCGGATCGTGTCGATGCCCTTTGCGCCGGTCAGCTTGCTGAGTTTTTGTCCTTCATTGTTCACCGCAACGGGGATATGCATGTAGCCTGGCGTCGGGAAGCCGAACGCGCGTTGCAGGCGGATTTGGCGGGGAGTCGAATCCAATAAATCGATGCCGCGAACGATTTCAGTGATCCCCTGGTGGAAGTCATCCACCACTACTGCAAGGTGATATGCAATCAGGCCGTCTCGACGTTTGATGATGAAATCGCCGGATTCTGGTTCTAGTCGCTGGAGGTGTGCTCCTTGCAGAGCGTCCTGAAATTCGATGGGTTCATTGTCAGTCCGGATACGGATTGCCGCCTCGTCTGAGGTGCTGCCCTGTCGGCAGGTTCCCGGGTAGATTATTCCCAATGGTCCACGGGGGAATTCTGCAAGGTCCTTGCGGGAGCAGGAGCAAGGATAGGCCAGGCCGGATTCGAGAAGTTCCTGAACCCGCTGTTCATGGTGTGCCGCAAAGCTGCTTTGATAGGTGACGGGGCCATCCCATTCGAACCCGTAGGACTCGAGTGAGTCAAGGATCAGTTTGTCGGCACCGGGCTGCTCGCGAGGCGGGTCAATATCCTCGATCCGCAACAGCCAATGTCCATGACGAGTTCTTGCCTGCGCGTAGCTGGCCACAGCGGCGAGCAATGAGCCAAAATGCAGGGGGCCGGTAGGGGATGGCGCGAACCGGCCAATGTAACTGGCAGGTTCGTCCGTCATCGAAAGATGCTTTTCAGCAAATGCTTAAGAGACTAGCGGTAACGATCATCCCGATCCCGAAACTGGCGTTCAGCCAATTCGCGGCGTTCCTGGGCCTCAACACAAAGCGTTGCAACCGGGCGGGCTTCAAGGCGTTTCAAGCCTATTTCTTCACCGGTTTCCTCGCAGAAGCCGTATGTGCCTTCCTCGATTCGAAGCAATGCAGAGTTGATTTTCCGCAGAAGTTTGCGTTCCCGGTCCCGCGTCCTGAGTTCCAGCCCGAATTCGGATTCCTGCGTCGCTCGGTCATTCGGGTCAGGAAAGTTAGCCGCCTCATCCTGCATATGATGCACAGTGCGATCGACTTCGTTCATTAGTTCGTGTTTCCACGAAAGAAGGATCGCCTCAAAATGATCGAGTTGTTCAGCGCTCATATATTCTTCTGAGCGTTTGGCGACGTATGGATCGATGCCGTGCAATGGTCCGGAAAGTACGTCTGCGGAGCTGCGAACCTTACGCATGGTTGCTTTGGGCCGGGCAGGACGTTTCCTGACGGGCACTTTTTTGACCGCTTTCTTGCGGGGCACCGGCCTCGGAGCGGCCTTATTCTTGGCTGCAGGTTTCTTCTTCGAAACCTTTTTGGAAACCTTCTTCTTGGCTGCAGGTTTCTTCTTCGATACCTTCTTCCTGGCCGCCGGCTTCTTTTTGGAAGCCTTCTTCCTGGCTGCAGGTTTCTTCTTAGCAACCTTCTTCCTGGAAACAGGTTTCTTCTTTGAAACCTTCTTTTTGGCTACCTTTTTCTTTGCTGCCGGTTTTTTCCTGGCAACAGCCTTCTTCTTCGATGTCTTTTTTGCCACTGTTTTCTTTTTGCTCACTTTGGGTTTCTTTCCTGCAGTTTTCTTTCTGGCAACAGGCTTGCGCTTTGCAGCCTTTTTCCGGGAGGCCTTCGACGGCTTGCGCTTCTTGCTCGCAGCTTTTTTTGCGGCCATTTCTATCTCCTTCCGGTCCGAGAAAATCGCGGCATTATACATGGGTCTGGGTTACATGGAAGGGGCAAAAATGCCTTTTTTGCAAGTACGAAACTCGCCTTGGAAAAGCGACCCGAAAAACACCCGTAATTCTGGCGTCAGGCCTGATTTTACGGGGACTTGAGCGGATTCTGTCTTTTTACAGAGACAATCGTTTTATGCCAGAAATTGCATTACACTACCGCCATTCACACATGCGTTGGGCAAACATCACTAAATGCGACTAAGCAAGATCAAGCTTGCCGGCTTCAAATCATTCGTAGATCCCACCACAATTCCCTTTCCGAGCAGCCTGGTTGGTGTCGTCGGACCGAATGGATGTGGCAAATCAAACGTAATTGACGCGGTCCGCTGGGTAATGGGCGAAAGCTCGGCGAGTCGCTTGCGCGGTGATTCGATCACCGACGTCATATTCAATGGCTCGAGTTCCAGAAAGCCGGTCGGAGCCGCATCTGTAGAGCTGCTGTTCGATAACACCGAAACAACCATTGAAGGGCAATATGCCAAGTACGCAGAGATTTCCATTCGCCGGGAAGTGTCTCGGGATGGTATCTCTACTTATTACCTGAACGGCACGCGTTGTCGCCGAAAGGATATTACCGGGGTGTTCCTGGGGACAGGCCTGGGTCCGCGAAGCTATTCGATTATCGAGCAGGGCATGATTTCGAGAATTATCGAAGCCAAGCCTGAGGAAATGCGGACTTTCATCGAAGAGGCCGCTGGAATATCGAAGTACAAAGAAAGGCGCCGCGAAACGTCGAACCGAATTAAGCACACCAAGGATAATCTTGAAAGGCTCACCGATGTCCTGGACGAAGTCGAAAAGCAGATCAAGCATCTCGACCGACAGGCCAAGACGGCTGAGCGGTACGGTCGATATAAAGAGGAAGAGCGAAAGACAGCGGCTGAACTGCTCGCGCTGAGACTTCGCGATCTCGATGCAAGGGCAAGTGAGTCGACCGGCAATTTGAGTGACAAGGAGACGGCACTCGAAGCGCTTATTGCTATACAGAGAAGCACGGAAGCTAAAATTGAGGACGCCCGGGTACGACAAACTGATCGCTCGGACGAATTTAATGAAGTGCAGGGCCGTTATTACAAGGCCGGTTCCGAAATTGCCCGAATTGAACAAACAATCGAGCATGCACACGAACTTCGCGAACGACAGCAGCAAGATCTTGAGCAGGCTGTTCAGGGCGCCGCTGAAATCGCGGGCCATATCAACAAGGATGAAAGCGAAATAGCGCAACTGGAGCTGACGCTTAACGAATTAGTGCCCGGCCTTGAAGAGGCGAAGGCACAACAGCAGCGGTCTCATGTGTCGCTTGATCAGGCAGAAAGGGCACTCGCCGAATGGCAGCAGCGGTGGGACGATTACACTGTCAGGGCAAGTGATGCCAGGCAGACTCGCAACGTTGAGGAAACCCGTTCCGAGCAACTGAAATCAAGGCTGGAAAGCTTGGCAGAACGGCGGCGCAAGCTGGAAGAGTCGAAGCTGACGGCCGACCCGCAGGAACTGAAGGTTACGTTCGAGAGCCTGGCTGCCGAGGAGCAACGTAAGCGTCAGGCTCGCGAAGAATTTGAGCGGGCACTCGCGAATCTGGCTGAGAAGATTCAGAAACTCCGTGAGCAAGATAAGAAGCTGAGCAGGCTTGTTGACGAACGCCGCGCGACGCTCATTACTGCGCAATCAAAATTTGCTTCCATGGAAGCTATCCAGAAGGCGGCCCTGGGAGAAGCGGACGAAGGCATTCAATCCTGGCTAGAGTCATCGGGTCTTAAAGACGCAGCGCGCGTTGCCCAGTCGATCGATGTCGATGACGGTTGGGAGACAGCAGTTGAAACAGTTCTCGGCGATTACTTGCAGGCGGTTTGCGTTGACGATGTTGCAAGTGCGACGGCGAGCCTTGCTGAGCTGAAGAAAGGGAATTTGACGTTGCTCGTCGAATCAGCCGCCTCGACTGCAGGTGATGATTCAACAGCAACGCTTGCAGCAAAAGTATCGAAGGCGCCAAACGCGGTGCTCGAAATCCTCCGCACGGTGCGCATTACAGATTCATTGGACAAGGCGCTGAATATTCGCGATCAGCTTGCCGATCTTGACGCAGATGGATCCGTCATCACCCCAGATGGTGTCTGGATAAGCCGCAACTGGCTCAGAGTCAGCAGAGACAAAGACGCCAGCGTCGGAATTCTGGGGCGCGAGCATGACATGCGACGCCTGAAAGATGAAATTCGCGAATTGCAGGCTCGAAGTGATAGCGCTCGAAAGCTCGCGATGGATGGTCGTACCCGTCTTGGCCAGCTCGAAGATCGGCGTGAGAAATTGCAGAGCGATGCGGCGGCATTGCTGGATGAATATTCCGACGTTAAATCTCAGCTGGACACGGCCCGCTTTCAGTTTGATCAGGCGAATGCGCGGCAGGAAGCGATCTCGGAAGAGTCGGGTGATATCGAGAAGGAGCGTTTCACTGCGGAAGAGCAGGCACGAACTTCACAAACTCAGTATTCGCAGGCCGTCACGGCCTTATCCGATCTTGATCTTCAACATGAGACGCTTGAATCGCAGCGCGATGAGCTGAGACAGGAACTCGCCAGAGTCAGGGCGCAGGCCGATCAGGATCGAATTGCGGCCCATGATCTGGCGATTCAGTTTGAAACTCGTCGCTCAAGCAAGGAATCTGCAGCTCAAGGCCTCGAGCGAATGCAATCACAGCTCGCGCATTTCCGTACCCGGGAACAAGAGATTCGTCAGCAACTTGAGCAGCGGGAGTCTCCGCTGGCGGATAACAAGGTCGAGCTGGAACGGCTTTTGCAGGTTCGAATTGAGGTTGAAGACGAGCTGTCGGAAGCGCGGCGACATGTTGAATCCGTCGAAAATGAATTACGTGAACTTGATCAGGGTCGAATGAAAAACGATCAGGTGGTCGAGGAATCGCGAGCCGCGGTGAACGACGCACGCCTCGCTGTTCAGGAGATCAGCGTGCGCCGCGAAGGGTTCGCGGAGCAGTTTGCACAGACGAGTTTCGAACTCGATGAATTGCTTGAGGAGCTCGATGAGGCTGCTGAAGTCGATACCTGGGAAGAGAAGCTCGAGAAAGCACGCCGGCGGATTGACCGCTTAGGGCCAATCAACCTTGCGGCGATTGATGAGTTTAAGGAGCAATCTGAACGCAAGGAATACCTTGATTCTCAGCTAAAAGACCTTAACGAGGCGCTGGAAATACTTGAGGGTGCGATCAGAAAAATCGATCGTGAGACTCGTACGCGCTTCCGCGAGACGTTTGCCAACATCGATACGGGCTTCAAGCGGCTGTTCCCCAAGCTGTTCGGCGGCGGCCATGCTTACATGGAATTGACCGGTGATGATTTGTTATCTGCTGGCGTTACGGTAATGGCGCGTCCACCAGGCAAACGGAACAGCACGATTCATTTGTTGTCTGGTGGTGAGAAAGCGTTGACTGCTGTTGCGCTTATATTCGCTATCTTCGAATTGAATCCGGCGCCGTTCTGCCTCCTCGATGAGGTTGACGCGCCGCTGGATGATGCGAACGTGACGCGCTTCTGCGACATCGTTAAAGAGATGTCCGATGTCGTCCAGTTTGTATTCATCACCCACAACAAAGTTACGATGGAAATGGCACGCCAGCTTACGGGCGTGACTATGCAAGAACCTGGTGTTTCGCGTCTCGTTTCCGTGGATCTTGACGAAGCGGTTAAGATGGCGGCGAGTTAGATTTAGATCATCTGAGATTCGGTATGGACGGTCTGCGTTGGTTGCTGTTGTTATTCGGGCTCGTTGTCGTAACAGGCGTCTATTTCTATACCCGTTATCAACGCCGCAAGGCTGACGATTCCCCACAGCAGGATTTGTTTGCCGAACGGGTTGAGCCGTCACTCGCAAGGCTGCGATCTGAACCCCTCATCTCCGGAGATTCCACGGACGAGGGAGAGCCGTCCGAGGCGGACGAAGGCGAGCCTGTACCACCTCCAAAACAGAAGATCGTAACGCTGCGAATCATTGCCAGGAATAGTGGGGCGTTTGCAGGTGATGAGCTTGTGATGAGTCTTCGCGGAATTGGATTGCGGCACGGCAGGTTTGGTATTTTTCACCGGCATGAAGGCAATGACGAAGAGCAGGTAATCTTCAGCGCTGCAAGTCTTGTGGAGCCCGGCAGTTTCGACATGGAAAATATCAAAGATCAGGAGATCCCGGGAATAAGCTTGTTCATGGTGCTTCCCGGCCCGGTTGAAGGCTCACAGGGATTCGATTTGTTGATGGCCGCCGCACGAGCCCTGTCGCAATCTTTGAACGCTGAACTTCTCGATGAATCCGGAAGCACTCTGAGCATTCAAAGAGAGCGCTATATGCGGGAAGAGATCATCCAGTTTGAACACAGTGCCGGCATAGTTTGAGCACAGCTGCTCGCTGATGTCCGTTCCCGCTGCGACCAGGAAGAAAGTTGAATCGCTCAGGGAGCAGATTCGACATCACAATTACCAATATCACGTACTGGACGATCCCGAGGTTCCGGACGCTGAGTATGATCGCCTTACTCGGGAGCTCCAGGCGCTTGAGAGCGAATATCCCGAGCTGATCACGCCCGATTCCCCTACCCAGCGAGTCGGTGCCGCGCCAATATCAGCCTTTGGTACGGTACAACATCAACTTCCGATGCTATCGCTGGACAATGCCTTCAGTGAGGAAGAGCTTCGCGATTTTCACCGTAGAGTTGCAGATCGGCTCGAAATCGAAATAGACGCCAAACTGAGTTATGCCGCCGAACCCAAACTGGATGGAGCCGCCGTCAGCCTGCTATACCAGGACGGCAATCTCGTTCAGGGTGCAACCCGCGGAGACGGAACGAGAGGCGAAAATATCACGCATAACGTTCGCACGATTGAATCGATTCCCCTCAAGTTATATGGCGAAGGCTACCCCGCAACGCTTGAAGTGAGAGGCGAAGTCTTCATGCCGCGTGCCGGATTCAACGCGTTCAACGCACAGGCCGAGAAGAAAGGCGAGAAAACGTTTGTTAATCCACGAAACGCAGCGGCAGGAAGCTTGCGCCAACTGGATCCGCGTTTGACGGCAGAGCGACCGCTCGATATTTACGTTTATTCTGTCGGTCATGTTGCCGGTGGCATTTTGCCAGACCGGCACAGCGAGGTGCTGGACCAACTGCAACTGTGGGGCTTCAAAGTCTGTCCGGAGCGAAAGGTCGTGGATGGCATTGATGGTTGTCTCGCGTTCTACGAGGAAATCGGCGCTCGCCGTGATTCGCTGAGCTACGACATCGATGGTGTCGTCTACAAAGTCGATCGATTTGATTATCAACGCGAACTTGGATTTGTATCCCGCGCTCCTCGTTGGGCGATCGCCCATAAATTTCCGGCGCAGGAAGAATTGACTACCGTTCAGGGGATTGAGTTTCAAGTGGGAAGAACAGGTGCTGTCACTCCGGTTGCCAGGCTCGAACCGGTATTTGTCGGTGGCGTCACCGTCAGCAATGCGACCTTGCACAATATGGACGAGCTGCATCGCAAGGATGTGCGTGTTGGCGATACCGTCATTGTTCGCAGAGCGGGCGATGTGATTCCGGAAGTGGTTAAGGTGATGCCAGATCGACGTCCCGAGCGGACGAGGATTGTAAAGGCGCCCAGGGAATGCCCGGTATGTGGGTCTGCTGTTGTCAGGGAGGAAGATGAGGCTGTCGCCCGCTGCACAGGAGGGCTTTTCTGTCCGGCCCAGCGCGCCGAAGCTCTTAAGCACTTCGTTTCGAGGCGGGCGATGGATGTCGATGGTCTGGGTAGCAAGCTGATCGAACAGTTGGTGGCCATGGACCGAATTGAGACCCCGGCGGACCTCTACGGTCTTACCAGGGAAGAGCTCGTGGAAATGGAGCGAATGGGGGAGAAATCGGCCGAGAATTTGTTGAGCTCTATCGAGGACAGCAAAATGACGACGCTCTCACGATTCCTTTACGGACTCGGCGTTCGTGAAGTGGGTGAGGCGACAGCCAGCTCGCTGGCGTCGCACTACGGCAAGCTGGAGGCCATCATGGCCGCAGACGAGGGGGGGCTTCAGGAAGTGCAGGATGTTGGGCCAGTGGTCGCGTCTCGAATTACGGCTTTTTTCGGCGAGGAACACAACCGGGAGGTCATCCAGAGGCTAATCGACTCCGGCGTTACCTGGCCGGAGGCTGAGCCACCTCCGAGAGCGACCGACGGTGCTCTTTTTGGAAAAACTTTTGTGCTGACCGGATCCCTCAGTGGGATGACTCGCAACGAAGCAAAGGACCGAATTCAGGCGGCGGGCGGAAAGGTAACGGGGAGTGTGTCAAAAAAGACAGATTACCTGGTTGCAGGCGACAAGGCTGGTTCAAAACTAACAAAAGCGCAAAACCTCGAAGTCACTGTTCTCAATGAGGTCGAATTGGAAAAACTGCTCTCTGATCAATAATTAAGCAGTGTTTGGGAAAAAATGATCAAAAAACTTCAATAAAATCAACTCCTAAAACTTGGCGGGACATCCAGAAATAACAATGGTTTTGCCTCCATATTGAACGCATAACTTGGGCCATTTTTCCCAAGTTGCTTATT
>CAJQPR010000048.1 GCA_905480255.1 uncultured Woeseiaceae bacterium
CATCAGCATGCTCGGCAACCTGGTGTCGCCGGTAGCCCGCATTGTGCTCATACCCACCATGCCGACCACTACAAATGGCACGCCGGTGTACAGTATTTTCATGTACCCGGCGATGAGCGGAATCATGTCCTCCGGTGCACCAAGTAAACGGAACAGCGGTGTGATTGTCAGGACGCCGATAACGCTGACGGCGGCCGTGATTCCAAAGGACAGGATCAAACTGTCCGTTGCCAGTCGCCGGGCACGTCGATGATCGTGCGAGCCGATTGCACGGGCCACGACGGAAGACGTGCCAGCTCCGAGCCCGATAGCTACGCTGGTTACAACCATCAGAACCGGAAACGCAAAACTCAGAGCAGCGAGTTCACGAACGCCGACACGCCCGATAAACCACATATCGATGAACGTCTGCAGCATCATCGTGGAAATGCCAAACAATACCGGGACCGTCATCGCGACAAGGTGTCCGCCGACGGCACCCTCTGTCAGACGGGCTTGTGGTGATGCCATGGATAGATCCGGGTTTGTGAGCGTCAGTTCTACGCCGGGACTGGCGCATTTTGAGGCCGACTAACTATGAACGAGCATCAGGATTGGCGCAATCAATATTCCGGACCGAGTTATGATGGGCTACCTGACGGCAGGTCGGTTTATAAATGAAACTTAGCTACGAAATCACAATAGACGCCGGGCTCGACAAAGTATGGGCGGCTTTCGACAACGCCGACAACATGGGTCGATGGCAGCAGAATTTCGTCTCTTACACACCTGTTTCGGGTCGGCCGGGCGAACCCGGCGCCGTCGCGGAGCTCGTCTTCGACGAAAAAGGAAAAAAGGTCGTCCTCCGGGAGACGATCACCGAGCGTCGGGTACCTGACTTCCTGGCGGGCAGCTACGAATCGGAGCACGGAACAACCATCATCGTGAATCACTTTGAGGCAATCGACGCAAGCACAACCCGCTGGTCGGCCTGGTGCAATCTCACATTCACGGGCTTCATGAAGTTCATGTCGCTGTTTATCGGCAACGTGATCCGCAAGCGCACAGAGGGCGACATGCAACGCTTTAAACTAATGGTCGAATCCGACGAGGCTAACAAAAAATCATGACCTGGAAGACGCTCGAAACCCGGATTGTCTTTGACAACCCCTGGATCACGGTCAAAGAAGACAAGGTGATCAATCCCGGGGGGGGTAATAACGATTACGGCCACATTCACTTCAAGAAAACGGCAATTGCGATCGTCCCGCTGGACGACAACGGAAACACGTGGATTGTCGGCCAGGACCGATACACGCTGGGCGAGTATTCGTGGGAGTTGCCAATGGGCGCGTCGGAGGCCGGAGAAGAGCCGCTTGATACGGCCCACCGGGAATTAAAGGAAGAAACCGGGCTCAGTGCGAGAGAAATGAAACCGCTGATGAAATTGCATACCAGCAACTCAGTCACCGACGAAGTCGGTTTCGTGTTTGTTGCCGAAGGCCTCAGCGAAGGTGATACACAATTCGACGAAATGGAAGTTCTGGATATCCGGAAACTGCCACTCGAAGAAGTTGTCGCGATGATCGGGCGAGGTGAAATGACAGACGCAATCAGCGTCGCGGCAGTTCTGCGAGTCTGGTCGGATCAGATCAGGAGCTCTGCGGATACCACATAGCGCATTGGACCGCCGGCGCCCATTGCGCCGAAGGGATAGCAGGTTACGAGGGTCATTGTCGGCGCATCGGTATCAAGGATCAGGCTGCCACGCCTTGAGTCAACTACATCGATATCAGTTACCTGGAAAAGATGTTTGCGACCATCAGGCAAATCGACCGTAATCTTTTCGCCAACCTTCATGTATTGAAGGAACTGGAAGTGGGTATCACGGTGCCCGGCGATGATGCTGTTGCCATTTTGTCCGGGTAGCGCGCTGATGCTCAGATGTCCTGGTCCAAACGCGAGCGTCCTGCCAGAGCCACCCTCCAGAATGATCAGCGCAATATCTCCACCTTTTGCGGACAGCCTGGCGACCGGCCAGGTATCTGCCCAGGGCCATGGCGCAGGCTTCTGGTTCCCGCCTTCGGCCTTTTGCCAGGCGCGGTGCATGAGCTCCTGAGCAACCCACGCTTTCGCAGGTATGTATGCGCCCTGACCAAACTGCCAGAAGCCGAGACACAACAGTGAAGACACGATCAGCTTAGCCGTGAATCGCTTAAACCTGGTACGCCGTTGCATTTTCGGGCCTCCACCTGCGAAGAAGGAACATCAGGATCAATGCGACTGAAACAAGGGCGACGCCAGTACTGCGGTAGAGCTCAGCACTGGTTGCGGTCGCCGGGAATCCGAAAATTGCACTCTGGCTCTGGCCGTAAGGGAGAAGATTCGGCACCAGTTCACTGCTAAGGCTGGCGTTTGCAGGCCGAACCGGAGTTTTGTCGATCGCGACGAGGCTCGTATATTTGCTTACGAGATGATGAGAAAGCGCCGTCTTGGTGACTGCATTGCGAGTTTCATCTGGTGAAGACGCCCCACGACGTTGCCTGTCCATGAGATCTTCGATTCTGGCCCTCGCCCACAAAGCCGCAACTCCCGAGCGTGGCTCGCTGATGCCAATCGGCAATTCGGCGGCCCAGGTCCCCAGCGCGGAATTGCCGCGCATGCTGACAGAACCGACAACCTCGCTGTCCAGCCTGGCTCTGACGATAACCGGCTCACCGGTGTAGAGATCGGGTGTGATCTCGGGATAAGCCTGCACATTGGCGCCACCCGGCCATTCCACAACAATGTCTGTGAGTTGTGGTTGTTCAAGTTTACGAAACAGCCGCTCCATCTTTTCACCAACCTCATGCAGTGCACTGATCAGGGTGAACGTGCCCCGGCCCGCCTCGGCTGCTTTGCGCATAAACCAGCTGTTAGGCGCAGATCCGATACCAACCGTGAACAAGCGCGTGTTACCCAGGCGTTGCTCTATCAAACCGAACAACTCATCTTCGTTTCCAACGCTGCCGTCAGTAATAAAAATCACCTGGCGAAGATGTTCGCCCGATTGCTGACCGGCCAATGCTTGTTGAATTGCGCTTCGCATCTCAGTGCCGCCGTTCGAGGCAAGTCCAATAACGTAATGCCTCGCGATATCCACATTGTTAGTCGATGCCTCGACACTGGACGGAAACAATGCGCTCGTTGTCGAGTTGAACTGAATTACGTTGAAGCGATCAGCGGGCTTGAGGCCACTCAGTGCCAGTCCAAGAGCGCGCTTTGCCTGCTCCATCGAGGTGCCGTGCATCGAGCCGGATGTGTCGACCACAAATATCAGTTCCCGGGGAACTGATGGCAGGGGAGCGGAGAGGTCGTCCGGGGGAAGCATCATGAGCAATACGTGAGAGCTACCGGCAACATTCTCCGTAAACATCATTGCGCGCGGTGACCGATCCGGAACCGGTTTCCATGTCAACTCGAGATCATGATCCAGCGGTGAAAGGCCGTCGGCCAGGCCGATTTGATAGCGCTCGTTGTCATTCACAACGTCGATGACGTGATAGCGGCTGGCAATAAACTCCAGCGGCACACCAGCGTTGATATCTGCAGTAAAAGTCAGCTTATGATCTGTGGAATTGGCGACAACGGGTGGTGTGATCAAAGATGCATCCGGCACTCGATTGGTATCCGCAGACCAACCGGATCCTTTACGATCCGGGGCCGATTGTCCGGGAATGTAACGTGGCGTGATCGTCACAGGGAAGCGCAGGCTGAACGCTTCTTCGTCAAACCTGATTGTTTCGAGATATTCAATTTCGATGACGACAGTCTCATCCGGAGCGATATTGGCGACTGACGTTGTAAAGAGATTCGCGCGTTGCTGCTCAACAAGGCTTGCTTTCCTGCCGGTTGCTTTAGCCGCTTCATATTCCTTTTTGGCCTGTTCTTTTTCCCGAATCTCGCCTTCGATGAAGCGTTCGCCGATATACATGCGCAAGTGATCAACTGCTGCGCCATCCGGCAGCGGGAATACGTAAATTCCTTCCACCCATTCTTTTCCGTCATTACGAAATTCCTGCCGGACGCTGACGCGTGCGACCAGGCCGTTGACCCTTGCATCGATCGCTGTATTCATTCTCGTTGCAACCGCATACCCGGACTTCATTTTCAAAAGCAGGCTCCCGGACTGCACGTCACCGGGCGCGACGACTTCCCGTTCGATCTGCTGCGCGGGTACCGGCGGGACCACGGCGAACATCAGGCCTACCAACATCCAGCGCCATGTCGCCTGCCGGCAAAGAATTTGCCGGAGTTTTCTAAAAGACTCCCGGTCCGTCTGCGGATGCCAGGTTTTAGCCCGCGCAGACTGTTCGGTTTTGTGGTCTTTATCTTGCTTCCGTTGTCGCGACTGCATTTTTTTGCCTCCCTGTCTTCACGCATTGAATTGCAACAGGCATTTCGGCAACGGACCGGGCATGGGCATGGCAATGCACCGACGTAATGTGGCAAATTGTGGCCCTGACTCCTTGTTTACCGGTTTTATGTCCAAACGAATTGCAATTATTGAAGATGAACAGGCCATCCGAGAGAATTACGCGGCTGCATTTCGTCGTGAGGGATATTCGGTAGAGCTCTATGATGCTCGCAAACCGGCAATGGATGCGTTTGAGGCCAGGCTTCCAAACCTGGTTGTAATCGACATCAATCTGAAAGATGAAGTTGAGGGGGGCTTTGAGTTGTGTCGCGAACTTCGAAGCCGCTCCAGTGACCTGCCAATAATCTTCCTGACCGCACGGGACAGCGAATTCGATGCGGTTTCGGGCTTGCGTCTCGGCGCCGATGACTATCTCACCAAGGACATCAGCCTGCCCCATCTTATGGCACGGGTGGCGGCATTGTTTCGCAGACTCGATGCAATGCAAAAACCGAAAGGAGAACAAAACCGCTTGAATCGAGGCGATCTGGAACTGGACATTGATCGCATGACCGTGCGCTGGAAGAACCAGCCTGTCGGCTTGACCCTGACGGAATTCTGGATGGTGCACGCACTCGCTCGCTACCCGGGTCACGTCAAGAACCGGCAGCAGTTGATGGACGCAGCGCAGGCGGTGCTCGACGACAACACAATCACCTCGCATATCAAACGCATTCGCCGGAAGTTCGTGGCCATCGACGCCGGGTTTTCGAACGTCGAAACGGTTTACGGGATGGGGTATCGCTGGCTGAGCGACTAGCCGATTATTATGAATCTCAGGCGGCAAATTCTGTTGGTCAGCCTCCTGACACTGATCCTGCCATGGGCTGGTTGCCAGTTTATCCGCGAAACGGAATCGGCACTCCGCGAAGGCCAGCAGCAAATGCTCGGTGGCACCGCAAAGGCGATAGCTGATTCACTGTCGCAGTTCCCCTATGAGATGTTGCCCAACGACGGCGTCGATACCCATGCCTACGCACACCCGCTGATCACGGCACCGTTGATTGATGGATACTCCGACGACTGGACGATCCCTGAAGGCGCGATCAATACCATGCGGGGTACTGATGGCCCTATTCGCTATGTACTCGGTCAGCACCGCCAGAACTGGTACGTTTATGTCGAGGTTCGCGACTCAGCAGTCGTGTACACGGACGCAACAACAGTCGGCAACCGCGGTGTCAACGCAGATGCCGTAACGCTAATCAGCGTCGACAGCACCGACAACCAAACAAGCTTTCGATTTGCGGCAGAAGCGCCTGGCAAAATCACAGCCACTCGGCGTACCGGGAATCTGTCGCTCGACGAACCGCGGATCGATGCTCATTGGCAGGATATGGCAGATGGCTACCGCCTCGAGGCACGCATACCGCGCAACCTGACAGGCTCCCGTATTGGTGTGTCTGTTTTCAATACCGCGGACGCCATGCGTGCCGGCGTAACGAGTACCAGTTTTTCCGGCCAGGCGCCGGGTTCGGTCGCCACAGTGTCGCCTGTCCTGCAAAGCGTCACCGCCGGCTACGTCCAGCCCGGCCTGCGGCTGATAATCACGGATAAAGACGGCTGGCGTCTCGCACAGGCAGGCAGCATTTCAACATCAGGAGCCGGCGAGACAGCACAGGATCCGCCGTCAGGCTGGTTGCGCCTGATCTATAACCTGTTGCTCGAACCCGGTGCGGAAACCGCATTTGCAGATCCGGCACCGGGTGGTCGTGAACTGCAGAGTTATGTCAGCGAGGCGCTCGATGGTCGGATGGCGACGCGCTGGTTCCGCAGCACCGAGACCGGCAGAGCCATCGTGTCAGTTGCACAACCCGTATGGTCCGGCAATGTACAAACTGGCGTCGTAATCCTGCAGCAGGGAACAGACGCCATTCTCAGCCTGACCAACCAGGCTTTGACCCGGCTAATCATCCTGACTTTGATTGCGACGGTCGTGGTTGCCGTTGTCCTGCTGGGCTATGCCAGCTGGCTATCCGTCCGAATCCGTCATCTCAGTGAGGCGGCGGAGCACGCGCTGGACGACAAACGCCTCCGCAGTGCATTACCCAGCGCGCTGGCGGGAGACGAAGTCGGTGATCTGTCGCGTAGCTTTTCCAACGTCCTGCGACAACTTGGAATCTACAACGATTATCTTCAGTCCCTGGCAGGCAAACTATCCCACGAACTTCGTACGCCTTTGACCATCGTCCGTTCGTCGCTCGAAAACCTGGAACATGAGGCGCTGTCGGACGAGGCTCTGGAATATACGGCACGGGCTAAGGAGGGCACTGATCGCCTGCGCAGGATTCTTAATGCGATGAGCGAGGCGAATCGCACTGAAGCAATGATCGAAAGTGCCGAGCCGGAGGACTTCGACCCGGGACCGGCTCTCAGTTCGACAGTAAACGCATATGCCGGTGCCTGGCCGGACCGTCAGTTTAAATTTAGAAACACTACCGAAGCTGTTTCTGTTCATGGCTCACCAGAGCTGATCATCCAGATGCTCGATAAGCTCGTGGACAATGCTGTGGATTTCACTGCGCCCGGTGACGAGATCACGGTTTCGTTGACGGAGGAGCCCGGCGGAGTTGCCATTGCGGTCAATAACCCCGGGCCGCCTTTGCCCGATGAGATGCGTACCGAGCTCTTCCACTCCCTGGTCTCGGTAAGGAAAGGAGACGACGGCAAGCACCTTGGTTTTGGGCTGTTCGTCGCCAGATTGATAGCGGAGGGCCACAGCGGCACCATAGAAGCTGACAATACTACCGAGGGTGTTCAGTTTACGGTTCATCTCCCGACAACTGGTAAGGCGAGTGGTTAAGGGGATAACCGGGGGGTTTACGAAATGACCACAAGTCTTCAGGATAAACGAACCAAGCAATTAGGGAGTGACGCCAATGTCTAACGAGGGATACCACGAACCAATAAGTGAACTGACGGATAAGACACGTGACATGCATCGCGCCATTACGTCGTTAATGGAGGAACTCGAAGCCGTCGACTGGTACAACCAGCGTGTTGACGCCTGCAAGGATCCGGAGCTGGCTGCAATATTGGCGCACAATCGTGACGAGGAAAAAGAGCATGCGGCCATGGTGCTGGAATGGATCCGGCGACAGGACCCGACCTTCGATAAGGAACTGAAGGACTTCCTGTTCACAGAAAAACCAATCGCCCACAAGTAGTCGAGCCCAGTTGCGGTTGCCCCGGATCGTGTTGATCTCGCCTGTGTCCGCGAGAAACCGAAACGGTTGAGCGAAAAACCACTCGGGCTGCGTGTTAGTCGAAAATCTCTGCTGAAAAACACAAACAGATGATTCGAGTCGAGGGCTGAGCAGGCCTGTAGAAAATTACGGCAAGACCTGTGGCGGCACCATGAACAGTTGACGGTTGAATGTTCCGCACGGCTATCCACTCACCCTGGTATTGAGACGAACAACCCTTGCGCGATATGCGACAAAGCGATCACAACTTTTTGGACAGCAATCGTTACCCGCGCAACCTATTAAGGTAAGTCCTAGTCCTGAACGTTGATTACGCCGTTGGAAGAAAAAGACAACGGCCTGGTGAACGGTATATCGACGCTCAGACTGCCATCGACACTGTAGGTGACATTGTCAGGCATGCCGCCTTGCAGCAGAGAAGTAATTTGCGTCGCTCGATTGAGGATATCGAGCTCCACACTAATGACGAATTCGCCATCACCCTCGCCCGGAATTGTGAACGCGGCCCGGGTTTCTCCACCAGCGAAACTTTCGCCATCGAACATTACCCGGTATTTGACGGCATCAATCGGCAGTGGAAAAACGTTTGGATTACTCACCTCGAAACCCAACAGGAAAGTCTGCTCACTGAAGCTGACTTTTACTAACTCAACACTTGTCAATCTGACAGTTGGTGCGGAGACCAGTGATTCAGTACTGGCACATGCGGACAAAGCCAGGCATATGACCGACAGAAAAATAAAATGAGCGTTTCTTTCGTTATTCATAATGAGTCCCCAATGTGAGATCAGCGCAGTTCGCCCCCAAGCTCGCCCCAGCGTGAGCCAATGAGTAGCCACTCGTCGTCAGCTTTCTCCAACTCGAATTCGAAAATGTAGGCATCGGCGCTGAGTCCTATACGACTGCTGTTGGTGCCAGCCATGCCGACCGTCACGGTAGCAAGCGCGGCAGAGTCACCCATTACCTGGATGTCGTTGATGCTGGTCAGGAGCGCTATCGATTCCTGGCGGAAGAAGTACGCTCGCAGAATATTTCCGATGTTCTGGTGATTGTTGCCGCGACCATCTGCGTAGTTCACCGATATCATCTCAAGGAGCCCGCTACGGTCCTTTTCCTCTGCAGCAATTTCGCCGCGGATGACCCAGGCGCGAACCGCTTCTTCCGGGCTCCCCACAGGGTCGGAAGAACCGCAGGCAGCGATCAGCAAACAGGTACAGCTAAGGATCAGTTGTCGTGTCATGTTTAGCCTGTTCCGGCCGGCAACATCTCAGTACTCTGAAATTTGTCGCCCATAAATGGCAATTGCCGTCATCCGATGATAGAACAGACTATGATCGGTCGGGCCCCCGGCGTTCTGTGACCTGGTTCGCATTACGACCTCCTCCGGATCGGCGGCCGTATTACAAAATCAACGATTACAACGGAAATCCCAGATGTCAGACGAAGATCAAAGCGAAATTGCAGAATCTGCGCTGAGCGAAGATGATCAGGCGCGGATCGATGCAGTCCTTACTTTCTGGTTCAAGGACCGGCAA
>CAJQPR010000049.1 GCA_905480255.1 uncultured Woeseiaceae bacterium
TCAGTTTTGGCACCAGCTCAGCAAGCCTGACCAGCGCGAAATGACCAGGATTCGGCTTAACCCTGGCGACAAGCTCGCGGCGCCAGGTATACCAGCGCCAGATTAGCTCGGGATCCCGATGGAAGGCATCAGGCGTAGCCAACTCGTGTGGATCGAATTGTTCCCACAAGCCTGTCTGCGCTTCACGAAAGGTCGGAACGCCGCTTTCGGCGGACGCGCCTGAACCGGTCAGTACGAGGACATGGCGGGCATCCCGCAGAGTCCTTACAACCTCGTCCGGGATACCCATTTTCAAGTGATCCTAAGAAACCTCACATAAAGGTTTTTTAGGCTGCGGTGGCGAGCTGTCTCAGAACGTAGTGAAGAATGCCACCATGCTCGTAGTAGTCGCGCTCCTTCGGTGTATCGATCCTGACCTGGGCCTTGAACGTTTTAGTCTTGCCGTCGTCGCCTGTCGCTGTCACGCTCACTGTCTTAGCATCCGGGTCCGAGTGGCCTTCAATATCGAATACTTCCCTTCCGGTAAGCCCAAGCGTGTCCGCACCTTCCCCATTCATGAATTGCAGCGGCAGGACACCCATGCCAATCAAATTTGAGCGATGGATTCGCTCATAGCTCTTGGCGATGACCGCTTTGACTCCCAGTAACATCGTGCCTTTGGCTGCCCAGTCTCGTGATGACCCGGTACCGTATTCCGACCCAGCAAGAACGACCAGGGGCGTACCCTCGGTCTGGTATTTTAGGGACGCGTCGTAAATCGACATCTGTTCATCGTCTGGTTGATGCCGTGTCCAGCCACCTTCAGTTCCCGGCGCGAGTTCGTTGCGGAGGCGAATGTTAGCAAAAGTGCCGCGCATCATTACTTCGTGATTGCCACGGCGCGAGCCATAGGAATTGAAGTCAGACGGCTTGACACCTTTTTCCTTCAGGTACTCGGCAGCGGGGCTGTCCAGGGATATGCTGCCCGCCGGCGAAATGTGATCAGTGGTAACTGAATCGCCAAGTAATGCGAGTACTCGTGCACCTTCGATATTTGAAACCGTGCCCGTCTCCAGGGTCATACCTTCAAAGTAGGGCGGATTTCTAACGTAGGTCGAGTCGGCGGCCCATTCATAAATTTCCCCGGTGGGTGAATCGATGCTGGTCCAGTTTTCGTCCCCGTCGAACACGCCGTCGTAACTCGACTTGAACATCGTTGAATCGATGTTTTTTGCGATTGCATCCTGAATCTCTTTCTGATTCGGCCAGATGTCGCGGAGATAAACCGGGTTCCCGTCGGCATCGTCGCCAAGAGAATCATTCATAACGTTGATTTCCATAGAGCCCGCGATCGCATAAGCGACAACCAGGGGCGGCGACGCCAGGAAGTTCATCTGTACCAGTGGGTGAATACGTCCTTCGAAATTTCGGTTTCCGGACAGGACGCTGCAACCAATGATATTGCCGTCCTGCACACCTTGTGAAATTTCCGGCAACAGCGGACCGGAGTTACCTATGCAGGTGGTGCAGCCATAGCCGACCGTATAGAAGCCGAGTGCATCAAGATCATCGTCCAGGCCCGACTTTTCGAGATAGTCAGTAACGACCTTGGATCCCGGTGCAAGGCTGGTCTTAACCCACGGTTTGGTAGCAAGTCCCTTAGCCCTTGCGTTTCGGGCCAGGAGTCCGGCAGCGAGCATAACCGCCGGGTTGGATGTATTGGTACAACTGGTAATTGCGGCAATCAGGACCGCGCCGTCCCGCAACTCAACGTCTTCACCGTTCAGGCTAATCGTTGCAGAGCCGCCGGATTCACGGCCTTCGGTCATGGTCTCAAGATGACCCCGGTAAGTGGAGTCAGCTACGCTCAGCGCAATGCGGTCTTGCGGCCGTTTGGGTCCTGCGATGCTCGGCTCAACAGTTCCCATATCGAGTTTAAGCGTATCCGTGTACAGCGGATCCGCTTGGCCGGTGTGGCGCCACAGCCCCTGCAGCTTCGCGTATTGCTCGATCAACTCGATGTGGCCAGGCGCTCGGCCTGAGAGCTCAAGGTAGCGGAGTGTTTCGCCATCGATCGGGAAGATGGCGCAGGTGCTGCCAAATTCCGGCGACATGTTGCCGAGCGTGGCCCTATCTGCAAGTGGCAGGGTATCGAGCCCGTCGCCATAAAATTCGACGAATTTACCGACGACGCCTTTCTCACGCAGCATCTCTGTCACTGTCAGTACGAGATCGGTCGCTGTTGTTCCTTCTTTGAGCGCTCCCGTTAGTTTGAAGCCAATGACGTTCGGAATCAGCATCGTGATCGGCTGCCCGAGCATTGCCGCCTCGGCCTCAATGCCGCCAACACCCCAGCCCAGAACTCCAATACCGTTGATCATTGTCGTGTGTGAATCGGTTCCGACCACCGTGTCCGGATAGGCGCGTCTAACCCCATCTTTTTCCGCGTCGAAAACGACCCGGCCCAGAAACTCGAGGTTGACCTGGTGAACGATGCCGGTATTAGGTGGCACCACGCGGAAGTTTTCAAATGCGCCCTGGCCCCAGCGGAGGAACGAATAGCGTTCACGATTGCGCTCGAATTCGATCTTGTTATTAAGATCCAGCGCACCGGCACTGCCGTAATTATCAATCTGCACCGAATGGTCAATGACGAGTTCGGCTGGCGAAAGTGGATTGATGCTGCCCGCATCGCCGCCCAGGCGAACGACTGCATCTCGCATGGCAGCAAGGTCAACGACAGCCGGGACGCCAGTGAAGTCCTGGAGAATGACCCGGCTCGGTGTAAAGGATATTTCGGTGCTTGGCGCTGCTTCGGGATCCCAATTAGCAAGCGCGAGGATGTCATCGCGGGTCACGTCGCGGCCGTCCTCGAATCGCAGCAGGTTTTCGAGCAGAATTTTCAACGAGTAGGGGAGGCGGCTCACATGGCCTTCCTCAACCGCATCGAGCCTGTAGATTTCGTAGTCTTTGCCGCCCACGTTCAATGTGGACCGGGCGCCGAAGCTGTCCGTCATGTTTGTTCTCCGGGATTGAATGATTACGACGGCGCTGGTCCGTCGCGGGGCGGCATTATAACGTCTTAGCCCGTTTTTAGCAGGGCCTCTGATGCGGAGGTTGCACTATCAATGACGGCGCCACCGAGACAGCGCTCGCCGGCGTAAAAAACGGCAAACTGACCCGGGGCCACCGCCGCCTGCGGCTCATCGAAACTGACTGCAAGCCTGCCATCGCCGTCCACCGTAACGGAACATCCCTGGTCAGGCTGCCGGTAACGGATCTTGGCCGCACATCGCATGGTGCCGCCATCGACCAATTCGCGAGGCTCGTCATTAATCCAGCTCACCTGACTGGCTTGTAACGAGATGCTGTAGCGCAACGGATGGTCACCCTGGACGACAATCAGTGTATTGCTTCCCAGGTCTTTGGCAGCGACAAACCACGGTTCGTCACCGGAATCCTGCCGACCGCCTATGCCGAGGCCCTGTCTCTGGCCGAGGGTGTAGTACATCAGGCCGTCATGTTCACCGACCATTTTCCCCTCCGGCGTTCGTATTGGTCCTGGGTTGACCGGGAGATAAGTCGACAAAAATTCGCGGAAAGGGCGCTCACCAATGAAGCAGATACCTGTGCTGTCTTTTTTGTTGTGCACTTCGAGCGCGTGATCTCGCGCAATCGCCCTGACATCGCCCTTCAGCATCTCGCCAAGCGGGAAAATCGTTTCTGCCAGAGCATCGGCACTGACTGCATGCAAAAAGTAGCTCTGATCTTTTGTAAGATCCTTCGCTTTCTGCAATATCGTTTCACCGTTAACCTGCCGGGTGCGTGCGTAGTGTCCGGTTGCAATAAAATCACCGCCCAGGCGCTTCGCGTAGTCGCGAAAGACGCCGAATTTAATCTCACGGTTGCAAAGCACGTCGGGGTTCGGTGTCCGGCCAGCCCGATATTCCTCGAGGAAATTGTCGAATACCTGGGCGCGGTATTCGCGTGCGAAATTGACATGATGCAGGGGTATTCCGAGTTGCTCGCAGATAATTCTCGCATCCTGGAGGTCATCCGCGGCGGTGCAATAGCCATCGTCGTCCTCCCAGTTCGTCATGTGCAGGGCATGGACATCAGCCCCCTCGCTCTGCAAAAGAATGGCAGCCACAGCGGAATCCACCCCGCCGGAAAGTCCGAGGATGACGCGCTTTTCTTTCAGGTTGTGGCCAGAGTCGTGCATAGCCGGCGATTCTAGCAAAGACGGAGCAGGAACGGCCTCAGACCAGGCTGGCGTTTGCCAATACCCGATCGACATTTTGCTGAATTGGCATCATGTCCGAGAGCAAAGAGTTCGGCTGACGTTTGCCGGCCAGGTAATCCTCGACCGATCGGAGCACCGTCGGGGTTCGAAGATCGCGACTACGCCGCCTCAGGTCGCTGGCGGTTAGCCAGTGAACAGCGTACACGCCCTCATCAAGCGGGAGTTTCGAATCCTGAGCGATAAGATCGGCGAGATAAACAATTCGCAGGTGATTCTGACGGGTTTGCGGATGGATCCAGAGGTAGACGCCGAGAAGTCCGGTAACGCAAATCTCGCAACCGGCCTCTTCAAGGGTCTCGCGCACGGCAGCTTGTTCCGGATTTTCTCCGCTTTCTATATGACCACCAGGTTGATTGACCACAACAACGCCGGAAGAGCGTTCTTCAATAATCAGAAACTTGCCGTCGTCTTCAACGACGGCTGATACTGTCAGATCAGTGGGTAACACGGCAGATTTAACTTCCTGTCAAATGCCTAGCTGTCGGAACTCGATCTCTACTTCGCTTGCTTGCCAGATCTCGTCAAACATCCTTCCATAGAGTTTGGCAACTGCGGGTTCGTATGTGTCTGCAATGCCTTCCCAGCGTTCGTGCTGCAGGCGATAGACAAGTGCGGTTTCATCCGCAATACAGAAAGACTCCGCATGTGTGCGCAAGTCCTCGCGCACGTGTCGAAACTCGATGTAGGTGTTGAGTCTCCGGCCGAGGTGTACAAATGCATTACCGTTCTTGATGGCCCGTTGCGGGTCAGCGATCAACACCCTAATTCGCGAATAGGCCTGTGATAAAACGAGATGCTTCACAATCTCGAGAAAATCCGGGTCATCATAAATGCCCGGATCGAGATCATGACTGAATATCGACAGCTTACGGGACGCTTCGCTGGCGACGTCGATCACCGCATCACGCATTTCGTCCTTTGTCGATATGACCCATCGACGACCTTTTTCTCGAGCTGAATCCATATTCTGTCAGGTTCTGGTTCTAGCGACCGCTGGCAGGAAAGTTTACCGGCCACACTGTTGAGGGCGTGCCAACTGTGTCACGTTTTGACGACAGCCGCCCCTGCGAACAGTTCTCATCAACTGTCGTGACCGACGTCAAAAACGCCCTGTTCGAGAAGCCATTCAAAAAACTTCCGACCATCCTGCTGTGCATACAAGTCCCTGATTGCAGAGGATTTAGCTACTCGCTTGCCACAAATGTCCTGCATGAACTGACCATTCCCGGAAGAGGTTTTTAACGCCAGACCGTTTGCAAATACAATCCACTCCGAAAGATTGTGGTGCCAGGCGATCTGCGCCATTCCATGAACCGGAATATCTGAATTGCATTGAATAGTTTCGTCCAAAACTTTTGGGTCGGCAGGATCGGCCAATAGCCATGCCTTTGGGTCGGTAACGACTGAACCGAAGACAAGTGCGATCTCTTCGTTCGACAGAGACTCATCCAGAAGCCCCTGTTCACGCACGCGACGAACGGTTTGCCCGGAGATGCAACCACGAATTGCCTCATTAACTTCCAGATCCGTGTCGCAATAGAAAATTTCCAAATCGTTCGTTGGCGGAAGGGAATTGCCTGTGGAATCAAAAATGCGGTCGGCGCCGGCCATCAATTCCGCTTTCGTCGGTGCCCGCATGCCTATGGAGTAGGTCATGCAAAAGTCCTGAGCAATGCCCCAATGCGGTATGCCCGGCGGCAGATACAGCACATCTCCTTGTGAAGCGTCATGACTCGTCGTCACGGGAAACGATCGCAGCAGCGACAGTTCGTCCGACATATCGTCAGGCACGGCTGTGCCGATATCGCCGGTGAGCCATTCGCGAGTGCCTTCGCCCTGGCACAGGAATACATCGTAATTGTCGAGATGCGGTCCAACGCTTCCGCCAGGCGCTGCAAAGCTGACCATCAAATCATCAATACGCCAGTCAGGAATAAACTCGGCATGCCCGAGCCAGGCGCGAAAATCGGGCAGGTGTTTTTCCACATCCTGTACCAGCAGCGTCCAGTCTTTTTCCGGTAACTGGCCAAGGTAGGCTTCCTCGAACGGGCCGCTTTCAAGCCGGTATTTGATCCGGGCATCACTCCTGTCCGTATATACCAGGCGTGACTCGACGTCCGGCTGAATGGCGAGCCATGCAAGTTCATTCCCGGTCAGAGCGGGACAGGTCTCGCCAATCGCATGGGGCAGAAACAAAGGACTTTTCTGCCAGTGATCCGCGAGAAAGTTTTTGGGATCCAGGGACTTCAATTGAGCTTCTTTCGCAAACGGATAACGGGAGAACCGCAGAGTATGCCCCAGCGGATATCTCACAACAGCCCCATCCAGGCGACATTTCTGTCAATCAAACTGGAATTTGGTCCGCTGCCTCCGGATGCCGTACAAATAGTTGCTGGAGGAGCGGTTGGTAATCCTGGCTGAGTCACGCTGGCTTCAAGACCGGGAGGAGGGAACCGAGAGCAGGGATCCATAGTCAATCTAGTCTCGGGACAGACGAAAAACCGGTGAGATATGAAATTACTAATCAGTGGCACTGCTTGTTTGGCGATGATGGCAGGTCTGCCGGCACTGGCAGACGATGCCGCCGACGAGGCGGCGCTTCTTGCCCTTGATCAGGCCTACGCGACGGCGTGGAAAGAAGGCGACGCCAACGGGGTGATGGCGTTATTCACCGAAGATGCCACCCTGGTTCCACATCACGGCGATGCGCCTATCAAGGGGCATAAGGCGATCCGGGCGTTCTGGTTTAACCCGGAGTATGCGCCGACGATTGTCCCGGAATGGACCAGGGATGCCACCGAGATTTATATCGAAGGTGATATCGGCGTGGTTCGAGGCAGGGCTCGCCTAGTCTGGGAATATGAGGGCACACGGACCACGATCCCGGAGGGAAATTACGTCCTGATCGCGGTACGCGACGAATCCGACTGGCGCATCCGCACGCTGACGTGGAACGATGACCCCCGGAAATGGATTCAGGAAGAAATCGACTAGTTACCGATTGTCGTAAATTGTCGCGGGTTGCTGCTACTGTAATTCAGAGATCATCTCGGACATTCGCAGGCCGAGTTCAAGATAGCGTTCCGCTTCGTCTGCCTGGCCAAGACTGCGAAACAGGTCGATCAGCTCGCCATAGATCGCCAGGTCCAGCGGTTGAAGTTGAAGCGTTCGTACAAACGCATCCCTGGCCTCGCGGTCTGCGTTTTTCGCCCGCAGAAGCCTGCCTTTGTATTTCCAGGCATTTGCCATGTATGGACGTAATCGGATAGCCGCGTCGATGTGTTCCTCCGCAAGCGTGTATTCACCCGTACCAAGGTAGGCGGCAGCAAGGTTGAAATGCACTTCAGGATGCTCACGGACCGCCAGGGACTGAATGAGTGCTCCTATCGCCCCGTCGGCGTCGCCCTGGGCCAGCAGGGATGTGCCAAGCACCGCGTAAGCAGGACGAAGATGTTCGCCGTCCGCTATGAGCTTCCGCGCGGTGGCTTCGGCGGCTGGGTAGCGACCCTGGGTAAATTGCGAAGTCGCAAGATCAACGTAAGGCTCGTTGTCAAACAACACGATGTCTTTTAATGCTTCCTCGAGCTTGAGGTGTGCCGTATTTATGTTTCGCCCGGATCTGAGCGCAGCCAGCGAGCGATAGACATCAGCCTCCTCATCCTCAGGTGTATCGAAGAGGTCCAGTAATTCGACATGAGTGATGGCGCGGTTTTGTTTGCTGATCGGTGCAACCAGCGCGTTCAGATCGAATGGCCCCTTGGCAATCCTGTGGTCTGTCATCGTTACGTGAACCACGTCGCCAGTACGTCGGCGCGGCATGTGACAGGTAACGCACTGCTCGCCTGACGTATCCGTAGTGGGCGAGTGCAGGTCACGTGCAGAGGCATGGCAGCCGGTGCAAACTTCCTCAACGCCTGTCCTGAAGGTTGCCGATTCAGGTTTAACGTGGGGGTCATGACAATCAATGCATGAAAACTGCCCGGCGCTTTCCAGGTAACAACTGCTTTGCGTAAATCGATAGGCGTGATGATTGATTTCGAAGCGCTCCTCGGGGACCTCACCTCTTTCCACCGGATCAACATGAACGAGGTAGTCAGAGAGTTTCTCGCCAGGCCTGAAAGAGTAGACACCACGCCCGACCCGGTGCGCACCGGTAAGAGAGGCGGATGGCAGCATGTGACACTGGAAACAAACAGAGTCCCGTAGCTCCGCAGAAAGTTTAGCCGGGTTGACAATTCTGCCTCGCGTTTCTTCCAGCTCATTGCCCTGCAAAGCAGACTGGATATGATCCGCGCCCGGTCCGTGACAGCGCTGGCAACCGGTACCTTCCGGCAGGTCGTGGGGGAACGTCTCTGCGACCCATGGCGCATCGCTTCCTTCGGGTACTGCAGGGAACGCGTTATGGCAGAACAAACACTTTCTCTGAATTGCCCTCGTAATTCCCGGATGGTCTGCGAATTCGAAGCCGGGAGACATGCCCCATACTCTGTCTTCGGAATACCAGCCGATCGGGAGCATGAAAATTTCTCCCCAGTCTGTCTGGTAAAGGTAGCTGCGGGCACGATTGCCTGAGCCCAGGACCCATGCAACCGGGATCTCCAGCAGGTTGATCTCGTCCCCGTTTTTGTCGTGCTGGTAACGACGGAAAACAAGGTCGTCACCATCCTCAACGATTTGGTAAAACCGCTGGAGCTTCTCGTCGTGGTACTCGACGCCGAAGTCTTCCATTGGAGTCTGATGACCGGGCTTTCGCAGCGACTGCGCCATGCCAACGTCCTGGTAGGTGGCATACGTGTCGCTGTGGCAAGTACCGCAGACCTGGTCGTCGACATAACCCGCCACTGCGCCGGTCGTCGCAGCCGCACCAATCGTTGGCAGGAGATCCGGATCCGGCGGCGCTTCATTTTTCGCGCAGCCGAACACCAGGCAGGCGCCAAGCAGGATCCAGAACGGCGATTTTCTGTTCACCATCAGGCCCTTAGCCTAGCGAAAGGACGGCCTCAGTCGGGCCTGATTTTATTAGCACGGAGCGTATCCAACCGGACGCCGCGGTTCAGTCATTCTGCCGCATGAACTGGCCGGTATCCGACATGTCATCACGAATGCCTTTTGCCAGCGATTCGGCGAGTCCGATGTAATTGGACGGAGTCATTTGGAGCAAGCGGTTTTTTTCATCTTCCGGAATTTCGAGTGTTTTGATGAACTGGTGCAGGAGATCTTTCGTAACTGCCTGGCCACGTGTTAATGCTTTCAGTTTTTCGTACGGCTCCGGAACAGAGTAACGGCGCATCACAGTCTGAATAGGCTCAGCCAGCACTTCCCAGGCATTGTCGATGTCTCGTGCGATAGCCGCGGGGTCGGCCTGGAGTTTATTCAGACCCTTTAGCGTGCTGCTTAATGCAATCATGATGTAGCTGATCGCGACACCAAAATTGCGCTGCACAGTCGAGTCCGTGAGATCTCGTTGCCAGCGCGACACAGGTAACTTCAGCGCAAAATGGTCAAGCATTGCATTGGCGAGTCCAAGGTTGCCTTCGGCGTTCTCAAAATCAATCGGGTTAACCTTGTGCGGCATGGTTGACGAACCAACTTCGTTTGCTGCGACTCTTTGCTTGAAGAATCCCAGCGAAATGTATCCCCAGGTATCACGACAGAGATCGAGCAAAATGGTGTTGTACCGAATCAGCGCGTGCGAATACTCCGCGGTCCAATCGTGTGGTTCGATTTGAGTCGTATAGGGGTTCGGCTCGAGGCCGAGCGACTTAACAAATGCGCTGCTAAGCGTAAGCCAGTCAATATCAGGATATGCGGCAATGTGAGCGTTAAAGTTACCGACAGCGCCGTTAAACTTGCCGAGAATTTCGACGCCTGCAAATTGTTTTCTTGCGCGAGCAAGCCTCTGGACGACGTTCGCAAACTCTTTGCCAACGGTCGTCGGACTTGCAGTTTGTCCGTGCGTCCTGGACAGCATTGGAATGGCTGCATGCTCTGCGCTGAGGGATCGCATCTTGGCGGCCAGTTCGCGCATTTGCGGTTGCAGCACATCGTCACGTGCGGCACGCAACATAAGAGCGTAGGCGAGATTGTTTATGTCTTCGGAGGTGCAGCCAAAATGAATGAATTCACTGAGGCTCGCAGACTCCGAGCCTGTGCCAATTTTTTCACGGATAAAATACTCAACGGCCTTCACGTCATGATTGGTCGTCGCTTCAATCGTCTTAACGCGCTCTGCGTCATCAGCCGTGAAGCCGTCCACGATATTATTGAGGACGTCTTTCATGACAGACGAAAGCGGAGGCAATTCCGCAATGGCTGGCTCATCAGCCATCCACTGCAGCCATCGAATTTCGACCAGGACCCGGTAGCGAATCAGGCCGTATTCACTCAGGATGTCGCGGAGTCCGCCGACTTTGCTTGCGTAACGACCGTCAGCGGGGGAAAGGGCTCTCAGTTTGGTACGTTCCATCCGGGATTTGCTCTGGACTTAGGCGCGGAAAGCGCGAATCATACACCAAAGGTAGACAACGTATCAGACGGCGAACCGGTCCCGGTTGGCCGGGAGCTAAGGAATCAATGAGCAAAAAATCTTTCCGTACCGTGCATGACAGCATGGGCGAATTGCAGGTACCCGAAGACGCGCTTTGGGGGGCACAAACCCAACGCGCCGTAGACAACTTTCCGATTTCCGGTATGCCGATGCCACGGCAGTTCATCGCCGCACTCGGGCTCGTCAAATGGGCGGCCGCTGGAGCCAATGCCGAGCTGGGCCTGCTAACGTCGGATAAAGCTGTTGCGATCCAGAAATCGGCCCTGGAGGTATCAGCCGGCGATCACGACGAGCATTTTCCCATCGACGTGTTCCAGACTGGGTCCGGCACAAGCTCAAACATGAACGCCAACGAGGTCATCGCGACGCTCGCCACCGAGGACCTTGGGAGCGAGGTGCATCCCAACGACCACGTCAACATGAGCCAGAGCAGCAACGATGTTATTCCAACCTGCGTGCACGTGAGTGCAGCAATCGGGATTCAGGACAAACTGCTGCCGGCCCTGAAGCACCTGTCCGCGGCGCTCGAGAAGAAAGCCCGTGAAACGGATGGCATTGTAAAGACCGGCCGCACCCACCTGATGGACGCGATGCCGGTTACGCTGGGGCAAGAGCTCGACGGCTGGCGTTCGCAGATTGATCACGCGGCAGCAAGGCTCGGCGACACGATGAATCGCCTGACAGGTCTCGCCCAGGGCGGAACAGCCGTCGGGACCGGTATCAACGCTCATCCCAAGTTCGGTACCAAGGTAGCCACATTGCTGGCGGAGCGAACAGGGGTGAATTTTAAACAGGCGGATTCCCTGTTTGAGGGCTTGAGCAGTCAGGACGCGGCGGTTGAAACTTCGGGCCAGCTGAGGGCGCTGGCGGTCAGTCTGACAAAGATCGCGAACGACCTGCGCTGGATGAATTCAGGACCACTCGCCGGAATTGGGGAGATCGCGCTGCCTTCACTGCAACCGGGCTCCAGCATCATGCCCGGCAAGGTTAACCCGGTTATTCCGGAAGCCGTCGCCATGGTTTGTGCCCAGGTTATCGGCAACGACGCGACAATTGCCATGGGTGGCCAATCCGGAAATTTTCAGCTGAATGTCATGTTGCCGGTCGTCGCTCATAACCTTTTACAAAGCATCGAAATCCTTGCGAATTCTTCGGTCTGCCTGGCTGATTCGGCGATAGCCGGCTTCACGGTGAACGAAGCGAAGATTAACGAGGCGCTGGATCGCAACCCGATTCTCGTGACGGCACTGAACCCGGTTATTGGATATGAGAAAGGGGCTGCGGTCGCCAAGAAGGCCTATGCAGAAGGAAGGCCAATCAAGGATATCGCTCGTGAGGAGACCGATCTGACCGACGAAGAGCTTGATCGCTTATTGGACCCGGCTGACCTGGCCAAAGGCGGCATCAAACACTAATGCCGGTCCTGCCGAAGGCGTTGAATGCCGCCTACATTCGGCAGGAGCTGGCGGAGACCCGTATTCCGATTGACCCGCTGGCGGTCGATTCGTCCTATATAGATCGGGTTATGCCGGCGAACCTGGCTCTCAAGCTAACACGCAACCTGCGAGCTGCCGGCGTCCTGATCCCGATCATCCAGCGCCAGGAATCTCTTTCTGTTCTGCTGACCGAGCGTTCCGCCGACCTGAAGCACCATGCGGGCCAGGTGAGCTTCCCGGGTGGGGGTATGGAGGAGCACGATCGGGACATCGCTGCGACAGCGCTTCGTGAGACGCACGAGGAGGTGGGTATTCATCCAGCGCAAGTGGACATTGCCGGCTTCCTGCACCCCACACCGACCATCACCGGTTATGCCGTCACCCCGGTCATTGGATTCGTCGAGCCAGCTTTCGAAGTTACCGTGGATCCCATGGAGGTCGACGCAGCCTTTGAGGTGCCGCTCGACTACCTGATGGACCAGCGGAATGAGGAGCACTCTGAACGGGAATACTATGGTGTGAACCTGCCTGTCGTGACCTTCCATTTCGAAGGACACCGTATCTGGGGTGCAACCGCCGGCATCCTGATTCAACTACGAAAAATACTAATAAAGTAATTAAAACAAAAGATTATGAGTGATATCCAGAAACTACTTGAAATTATGGCGCAGCTTCGGAATAAGAAAGATGGCTGCCCTTGGGACGTCAAACAGGACTTTGCGACAATCGCGCCGTACACCATCGAGGAAGCGTACGAAGTCGCCGACGCCATTTCCCGCGACGACATGGGCGGGCTGCGTGATGAACTTGGGGACCTGCTCTTTCAGGTCGTATTTCATGCCCAGATGGCTAGTGAAAATGGTGATTTCGATTTCGCGGATGTTACTGAGGCAATTTGCGACAAGATGATTCGCCGTCATCCACATGTATTCGGCTCAAAGGAAGAGCGGGCAAAAGGGGTGGTTGAAGGCGCGTGGGAGCAGATAAAGGCTGCAGAAAGACTTGAGAACGCAGAGACAGGCAGGAACAGCGCGCTTGATGGCATCGCCCAGGCCCTGCCAGCCCTCACGCGAGCCCAGAAACTGGGCAAACGGGCGGCGTCTGAGGGTTTTGACTGGGCGGATACGCAAGGCGTTCGAGCCAAGATCAGTGAAGAAATGGCCGAAGTTTCAGCTGCTGAGTGCGGCGGCAGGCAAAAGGACATCGAGGAAGAGCTGGGTGACCTCCTGTTTGCTGTAGTCAATCTTGCCCGGCACCTCAAAGTTGACCCCGAGAATGCCCTCACGCTTGCGAACCGCAAATTCGAGAAGCGATTCCGACATATGGAAGAGGCGGTAGGCGGGGAAGGCCAAAGGCTGTCGAGCCTCGATCTCGACGCGCTCGAGGCCCGTTGGCAGGACGCCAAGAAAAAGGGCTGATCCCGCCGGCAGCAAGCCATTCATAAGCCATTCATAAGCGGTTCATAAGCCGTTCAGTTTCAGGGTGTTTTGGGGCGTTTCCGTTCAGCGAATGTTCATTGCCACGCGTCTATTCTTTGTTCCAGGCTCGGGAATTGGTCCGGGCCGCGTATCTGAGAATGGAGAGAGACGATGAAGACGAATTCATGGATTGCGAACGTATCAGGACTTTTTATTGCGTCGCTGGTCCTGGTTGCTGGCACGGCCAGCGCGGCTGACTACGCATATGGCGGCAACCGGGCAGTTTACGACTATGCCAAGGTCGTTAGTGTGAAGCCGGTCATTCGATACGTAACCGTCACCACACCAGTCAAAGAGTGCTGGGAAGACGTAGAACACTATACCCGGCGCACACCGGATGCGGCGCGCGCAGGCAAAACCTTGTTTGGTGCAATTGTCGGCGGTGTCATTGGTCATCAGTTCGGCAGCGGGAATGGGAATGACGCGGCGACAGTTGCCGGTAGCCTGATCGGCGCAGCTGTTGCGAACGGATCCAACAGGCATGCCTATTATCAGACCACGGAATACTCACGGCCGGTCAGGCGTTGTGAGACTAATTATCAGTCTCACGAGGAAGAGAGGATCGATGGCTACGATGTCATCTATCGCTACCATGGCCGGAAGTACGCCACGAGAACGCCGTTCGACCCGGGCAAGAAGCTCAAGATTCGGGTTGATGTAAGGCCTGCGGCCTAAGACCTGGCCTTCCATGTCACCAGGCTCGTATGTGACGAACTCCGTTGCATTCGGGCCGGTGACATACCACACTTACACCCGCTGACTAATCGCCAGGGACAGAAATCATGCGCTTCACGACCCGCTTACTGACAACCTGCAGCCTGCTGATACTCAGCAGCTTGTCCGTTGCCATGCAGGTCGATTCAGGCACCGGTTCTGTCCATCGTGCTACAGAAGCGCCGGTTGGCCCGGAATTTGTCGTCCAGCAGGGCGGTGGAGTGACGCTGGACCAGGCAGTAGTACAGGTCCGTCGGCAGTATCCTGGCGGCAAGATCGTCAGCGCAGAGACCCGGGGCGGGACACATGTCATCAAGGTCCTGACTGCCGAGGGCACGGTCAAGACAGTCAGGATTTCCGCTCGCTGAAGCGATCGGTCACGGAGAGCTACCATGCGGTTGCTGGTAATCGAAGACGATACAACCCTGCGTGAATCACTCTGCCGCCAACTCGCCGAGGCGGGTTTTGGCGTCGAGCAGGCAGCTGACGGTCGGGAAGGGCTCTATTTCGCGCTCGAATACCCGGTCGATCTTGCGATCGTCGATCTTGGCCTGCCGGAAATCTCAGGACTGGATGTCATTCGTGAAGTCAGGGAAAAGGGCAAGACGTATCCCATTCTCATATTAACGGCCCGCGATCGCTGGCAGGACAAGGTCGATGGTCTGGATGCCGGCGCAGACGACTACGTCGTCAAGCCATTTCACTACGAAGAAGTCTCAGCCCGCGTCAACGCGCTCTTGCGCAGGAGTGGTGGCTGGGCAACATCCGTGCTGAGTGCGGGGCCGGTAACACTGGACACGACTCGGCAGGAGCTGAAAGTCAGCGATTCAGAGATAGAGCTGACCAGTTACGAATACCGCATTATCGAGCACCTGATGATGCGGGCAGGCGAAGTTATTTCCAAGACAGAGCTGACCGACCGACTCTACGACCAGGATTTCGAAAGGGACAGTAACGTCATTGAGGTGTTCATCGGGCGCCTGCGAAAGAAAATGGATCCGGATAACTCTCTCCAGCCCATCGAGACACTTCGTGGTCGCGGTTACCGGTTCGCACTGGACCGCAATCAAGACAGCTAAATCCCGGCAATGTCATCATTAAGCGCAAGGCTGCTCGTATCAGTAAGCCTGCTGCTGATCTTCTTCTTTGGCGTGACGATTGTGGTGCTCGATTCTGCTTTTCGGGAAGCCGGTGAACAGGCACAGGAAGATATCCTCGACACACAACTGATGGCCCTGATTGCGGAGGCTGAACCTAACCCCCGCGGTGAACTGGAAATGCCGTTCGCGTTGCGTGAACCACGCTTCGGCAACCTTGGTTCGGGACTGTACGGCGCACTGTCCGACGAAACAGATGCCCCTGTCTGGACTTCGCGATCGTCGCTCGGTCTGGACGTCCCTTATGGACCGCGCCCGGAATCCGGTGCACACAGTTTTTCGAGGGTAAACCTGGATGATGGGACGCCTCTCATGGCGTTGAGCCTCCACGTCCAATGGGAGCTGGCGAACGGGGACCTAAAGCCTTACACGTTCAGTGTTGCTCAGAGCCTGGACTCATTCAACGCACAACTTGCTGGTTTCAGACGTCAGCTTTTTACCTGGTTCGGTGCGATTGCGTTGATCATGTTGTTTTCGATATCGCTTGTCATGCGTGGGTTGTTAAAACCATTGCGGCAAATCGAATCGGAAATCACGGACATCGAAGCAGGCAAACGGGAGAGTCTTTCGGACGATTTTCCCGATGAACTGTCAAGCGTCGCGCGCAACATGAACGTATTAGTTGGCAGCGAGCGGAGCAGGTCAGAACGTTATCGCAATACGCTCGACAACCTCGCCCACAGTTTGAAAACACCACTTGCGGCGATTCGGGCGATTCTCACCGAACAGCAGTCCACGGAACTGACAGACCGGGTTGAAGCACAGATCGAGCGAATGAATGACATCGTTCGTTATCAGCTGCGAAAACCCTCTACCGCAAAAACCGAAAGCTTTGGTGTTGTTGCGGTTCCCGTCGACAAGGAACTCAAGAAACTGGTTGACGGGCTGCACAAGGTATACAAAGACAAGGCGCCGGAGATACGCGTCGACGTAACTGCCGGGATTCTGTTTCGTGGAGACACCGGCGATTTTCTGGAGCTTGCCGGCAACTTGCTGGACAACGCCTGCAAATGGTGCGAGTCAAAGGTTAGCCTGACCATTCGTCCTTTGCCGGGCGCGACGATTGATTCAGGTGGAATGAGCATGGTCGTAGAAGATGACGGTCCCGGTATCCCCGACGCGGCAAGGGAGGCGCTCCTGCAGCGCGGGATGCGTCTCGATGAGAATGCGCCCGGGCACGGAATTGGTCTTGCGGTCGTCAAAGATATCGCCGCCTCTTACGGCGGCGATATTGAGATTTCCGGTTCCGCGCTCGGTGGCGCAAAACTTTCGGTAACGGTAGACCCGGACTAGGCTATTCGTCTTTCTTTATGGCCTTGCCAATATCCATTAGCGGCGTAATCAGGTCCAGCGGAAGCGGGAATATGATGGTATTCGTTCTGTCACCGGCAACCTCTTTCATTGTTTGCAGATACCGCAGTTGCAGTGCCTGCTTCTGACCCTGCAAAAGTTTCGCGGCTTCAGCAAGGATGCCCGCAGCCTGGCGTTCGCCCTCTGCTGCAATCACTTTCGCTCGTCGTGAGCGTTCAGCTTCCGCTTGCTGAGCAATTGAGCGAATCATGCTTTCATCGAGATCGACATGTTTGATTTCAACGTTGGCAATTTTCGCGCCCCAATTGTCGGTGCGTTGATCGAGAATCGATTGGATATCGGCATTCAATTTGTCACGCTCCGACAACATATCGTCGAGTTCGTGCTGACCGAGAACAGAGCGCAGCGTGGTTTGTGACAGCTGACTGATCGCCTCGAAAACATTGGCAACCTGGATGACAGCCTTCTCCGGATCGACGATGCGGAAATAGATCACCGCGTTTACTTTGACCGATACGTTGTCCTTTGAAATCACGTCCTGTGTAGGTACATCCATGACGATGACGCGTAAATCAACCTTGGTCATGACCTGCAGGAACGGGATCAGGATGATTAACCCCGGCCCTTTGACACTTTGGAATCGTCCGAGGAAGAAGACGACACCTCGTTCATATTCCTTAAGGATCTTGATCGAGTTGTAAAGGAAGATAAGTGCGAAGGCGGCGATAAGGCCTATTGTGGTAATTGCCATAGTATTTTCCGATGGTTAAGTCTGAAGTTCGGCGCCGGATGTTGCCGACTCCGGAATGGGTTCAACTTCGAGCACCAGGCCTTTCATGGCTCGAACGCGGACTTTCTGATCTTTCTCAATCGACACCAGGCTTCGTGCCGCCCAGGTTTCGCTTTCCAGCCAGACATGGCCGTCACCCGCGAACGATTCCGTGGCAGTTGCGATGCCACCAACGATGGATTCCCGGCCGCTAACCGGACCGCGGCGGCGAAGCTTCAATAAGAAGCTCACCAACCAGAAAAGGAACAGACCGGCAACAAGCGCCATGCCGATGACAAAGGTCATCGAAATGCCAAACCCTGGGACGCCGCTGTCAAACATCATGATCGAGCCGAATATGACTGCCGTGATGCCGCCGAGCCCAAGCGCGCCGAAGCTCGGTACAAATGCCTCGGCGATGATCAGGATCATGCCGACAATGATGAGTGCCAGGCCCGCGTAATTCACGGGCAGGACCTGCAATGCATAAGCTGCAAGAAGCAAACAGATCACGCCTGCGACGCCCGGAATGATGGCGCCCGGGTTGTAGCCTTCAAAGAGCAGTCCATAAAGACCGATCATCAGCAATAGAATTGCAATTTCGGGACTGGCGATTGTGTTCAGTATTTTGAGACGCCAGCTCGGTTCAAGCGTCTCCACCGTCAAGCCTTCGCTCTCGATCGTAAATGCTTCGTTATTCACTTTGACTTCGCGACCATGAATAGCCTGCAGTAATTCCGCCTGGTCATCCGCAATAAGGTCAATGACGTTTAATTCGAGCGCTTCAGTCGACGTCAGAGTCGCTGCATCCCGCACGGCTTCTTCCGCCCAGTCTGCGTTGCGCCCGTGCGCCTCGGCTAGCCCACGAATATACGCGATGGAATCGTTCAGAACTTTTCGGCCCATTGCAGAATCCGGAGCGTCGGGCTCGGCCTCTTCAGCATCCTCGTCCAGATCGTCGATTTGCTCTTCGGGCGTATTCTCGGTCGGAGATACGTCTTCGCCGGTCAGCGAGACGGGGGTCGCTGCACCCAGGTGGGTTGTTGGCGCCATCGCGGCAATGTGGCTGGCGAGCAGAATGTAAGTGCCCGCACTGTCTGCACGCGCACCCCCTGGCGACACATAAGTGACGACCGGGACGTCTGATCCCAAAATGGACTGAACAATGTCCCTCATTGGCTCTACGAGCCCACCAGGCGTGTCCATTCGAATGATGATCAGGCTGGCGTCCTGTGCCTGCGCCGTCTCAATGCCATCAATGATAAATTCGGCCGTTGCGACGCCGAGCGCGCCCTCAAGATCAAGCCGGATCGCAGTGCCCGCCGCCTGAGCACCTGAAGCCCATACCACGACCAGCAGAATCAATACAGTTCTGAGCTGGACTAAAAGATTCAGTGATCTTAGATACATTCGGAACATCATATCAGGGCTGATTCTCCAACGGGTGCCGGTTGTGGCATTCTCTCGGTTCCTGAGCAGGGCTGGACGTAATGTTTATTCGATTCATAACCACCGGTGGCACGATCGACAAGATCTATTTCGATGCGCTGAGCCAGTTTGAAGTCGGCGAGTCGCCTATTGGCGCGATCCTTACAGACGGTCTGGTTAGCTTTGACTATGAGGTCGTTTCGTTGTTCCGCAAGGACAGCCTGGAAGTCACTGCGGAAGATCGCCTGGTGCTCAAAGAATTTATTGCGAAAGACGATGCCGGCCACTATGTCATCAGCCATGGCACAGACACGATGGTGGATACCGCTTCTGTGCTCGCTGATTTACCCGGTAAACGAATTGTGCTGACCGGCGCGTTGAGCCCGGCGCGATTTAAGACCACAGATGCAATATTCAACGTTGGCATGGCCGTGGCGGCCGTCCAAACCGTCGACCTGGGAGTCTACATTGCAATGAACGGGCAGGTCTTCCCCGCGGGAGAAGTTAAAAAGAACCGCGAAGCAAATCAGTTTGAGCGGATCTGAAAATCGGAGTTAGCGGAAAGCAAAAGGGTCAGAGCACGGCTCTGACCCTTAATTCGTCAGTCATGACGAAACCGCGTTGCTTGACAGCATCTGGAATGATTACAGATCGAAATTAATGCCTTGAGCGAGTGGCAAGTCCTTACCCCAATTGATCGTATTCGTTTGTCGCCGCATGTAGGCCTTCCAGGAATCCGAGCCGGCTTCTCTGCCGCCGCCGGTTTCTTTCTCCCCGCCAAATGCGCCGCCAATCTCGGCGCCTGAGGTACCGATGTTGACGTTGGCAATGCCGCAATCAGATCCGGCATTGGAGAGGAAATACTCTGCATTTTGCAAATTGTCCGTGAAAATTGCCGACGACAATCCCTGGACGACGCCATTTTGCATCGCAATCGCTTCGTCCAGGTCACTGTAGGAAATCAGGTAAAGGATCGGGCCAAAAGTTTCGGTCTGGACGATGTCCCATTCATTTTTCGCTATCGCAATGACCGGTTCGATGAAGTTGCCGGGCCCGTCGATGCGGTTTCCACCACAAAGTATCTCACCGCCTGAGTCTCGTACCGCCGCAACCGCTGATTCGACCCGCTCAAGTGCCGATTCGTCGATAACCGGGCCCATGAGCGTGTTGGGATCAAGTGGGTCGCCAATTCGAACCTGACCGTATGCCCTGACGAGTTTTTCCTTCAGTTCGTCCATGCGGGATTCGTGACAGATGATTCGCCGTGTCGACGTACAGCGCTGCCCGGCAGTACCAACGGAGCCAAAAACAATACCCGGAACCGCGATATCCATATTCGCGTATTCGTCAACAATAATCGCGTTGTTCCCACCGAGCTCGAGCAGCCATTTACCCATCCGGCCTGCGACGCGCTCACCAACCTTTTTGCCTACGCCGCATGAGCCGGTGAAGGAAACAAGGTCGATTCGTTTGTCGTCGACAAACTGCTGCGCGAGTTCGTTGTCAGCATCGTTGAATACAAAAAATATTTCCGGAAAACCCGCATCGGCCAGGGCTTTGTTACAGATCTTATGGACGGCAATTCCACAAAGTGGCGTTTTTGGCGAGGGTTTCCAGATGTTGACGTTGCCGCATATCGCGGCAATGCAGGCATTCCATGACCACACTGCAACCGGAAAGTTGAACGCCGTAATCGTGCCCACGACTCCGACGGGATGCCATTGTTCGTACATACGATGCAACGGACGTTCCGAATGCATTGTATTGCCGTAAAGCATGCGTGACTGACCAACAGCGAAATCGGTGATATCGATCATCTCCTGAACTTCACCGTCACCCTCGGCCTTGATTTTGCCCATTTCAAGGGAAACCAGGCTGCCAAGCGCATCCTTGTTCTCGCGCAGTGCATTACCAATCAGGCGAATCGCTTCACCACGGGCCGGGGAAGGGATCTTGCGCCATTCGAGGAATGCGGCACGTGCTGCGGTTACCAGCTGCTCGTACTCAGCTCTTGTCGTCGAGCGCACGCTGGCGATGACTTCGCCGTTTGACGGATTGATCGATTCAATCAACTGCGCGGAAGTGTCCTCGAGCGATTCTGAACCCAGCCAGGTGCCGGGATTAGTGTCTGAGAGACCGAGACTCTTAAGAATATCTTGCATGAAATTCCCCGAAAGGTAGCGATTTAAAGCGGCTCTAGATTCCTGATCGACAGGCCGCGGCAGGCGCGCATTGTGCCAATCTGAACGCTTCCTTGCCACACCCAAATTACCGACCCGGCCAGAGCCTTGCCTGAAGCCTGCTAAAGCTCCGAGTTAATCTTCGTAAGCATCTGATTGCGCGAGTAACTTTTGCTTAAAGCAGCTGCTTGCGGCATAGTCCGCGAATCAGGCAATTGGTGCCTGGCGAACGCATTTCAGGCAGGTTCATCGTGACCCGATCCGTTTCAAAAACCGACTGGCACCCGGCGAGCTGGCAAGCGCTGTCTGCGCAGCAACAGCCCACCTACCCAGACAAGGCCGCTATGGAGCGTGCCATTGGCGATCTGAGCCGCCTGCCGCCGATTGTGACCTCCTGGGAGATTGAAGCCCTGAAAGATCAGATCGCACTGGCCCAGAGAGGCGATGCCTTTGTTCTGCAGGGCGGTGATTGCGCCGAAACCTTTGACGAATGCACGTCCGAGAACATAGTTGCGAAGCTCAAGATCTTGCTGCAGATGAGTCTCGTAATGTTGCATGGCCTCAAGAAACCGGTGGTCCGTGTTGGACGCATGGCCGGCCAGTACGCGAAACCGCGATCTGCCGATACTGAGACGAGAGATGGCGTGTCACTGCCCAGTTTCCGTGGCGACCTTGTAAACCGCAGTGCGTTTACACCCGCCGACCGGATCCCTGATCCCCAGCTAATTCTGCGTGGTTACGAGCGCGCGGCGCTGACATTGAATTTTGTTCGGTCTTTGATCGATGGCGGATTCGCCGACCTGCATCACCCGGAAAACTGGGATCTTGACTGGGTAGGTCATTCGAAGACTGCCGACAGATACCACGAGATCGTCCGTTCGATCTCCGATTCGCTCGACTTTCTTGAATCCATCCTCGGGCGGGCCGTGCATCAGACCCAGCGCGCTGATATTTATGCGGCTCACGAAGGCCTGCATCTCAGTTATGAGCAGGCACAGACCCGGTACCTTGATCATCGCAAGCGCTGGTATGACCTGACGACCCATTTCCCGTGGATCGGCATGCGCACTGCGCAAATTGATGGCGCGCACGTCGAATACTTTCGTGGCATCTCAAATCCGATGGGAATCAAGATTGGACCGGGGATGACAGTGGAATGGCTGCAAAACCTGATTCGGGTCCTGAACCCGAACAACGAACCCGGCAGGATCAGCCTGATTCATCGATTCGGCGCAACAGCGATCGAAGATGGGCTGCCACCGCTCATCAAGGCGGTCAGGGAGACCGGTTCTCCAGTTTTGTGGGTCTGCGACCCGATGCACGGCAACACTGAGAGCACGGCTGATGGCACCAAGACCCGGCGTTTTGACAAAATTGTCGCCGAACTTGAGGCTGCACATGATGTACATCAGTCAATGGGCAGCTACCTCGGCGGCATTCATCTCGAACTGACGGGTGAGAATGTCACGGAATGCACCGGCGGTGCGCGTGGATTGACAGACGGTGACCTGGCGCGAACCTACAAATCAACCGTGGATCCACGCCTGAACTATGAACAGGCGATGGAAGTTGCCATGCGCCTTTCGGGCCTTGGCAAGAATCTGGACTAGGCTTTCCGGTAACGATATGACCTGAGGCTGGCCCATGCTTCGGCGGTTTCCATATTGGCCGATTCGCCCGGCTGCAGACTGTCCAGCGCCCACGGACCGACTCTCTGCCTGATAAGCCGCAGGGCAGGGAGCCCAACGGCGGCTGTCATTCGGCGTACCTGCCGATTTCTGCCTTCGTTAATGACCACTTCCAGCCAGCTTGTCGGAATCGATTTTCGCTGACGAATCGGCGGATCTCGCGGCCAAAGCGGGTCAGGCTCATTCATCAAGGACGCTTCCAGTGCACGTGCCATGCCGTCCTTCAGATGCACTCCATTCTGCAGCGCCGACATTTGGCTGTGTGTTGCCTCTCCTTCCACCTGCACCCAGTAGTGCTTGTCGAGCTTGTGCTTCGGTTCGCTTATCCGCGCCTGGAGTCGCCCGTCATCTGTCAGCATGACGAGGCCTTCGCTCTCGAAATCGAGGCGTCCTGCCGGGTAGACCGAAGAGACGTCTATATAGTCTGCGAGCGTGAGCCGGTCGTTTTCATCCCGAAACTGACACATCACCCGGAAGGGTTTGTTCAGAAGAATCAAGGGCATATATTAAGAAATAACATGAAGAATAACCGTTAGGACATTGTTTTATATGTAAAAATAATAACTTTGATATTTGCTCGATGACTGTCTGTCAATCAACGTACTAACAGTGCTGTGACCAGGCGGGACGAACTGTACAATGCACGCCATTTTTCAGGAAGCCGAAAACCGATCATGCAATACGACCATATCAAGCTGCCAGCGCAAGGAGAGGCGATCACCGTCAATGGCGATCACTCCATCAACGTCCCGGACAATCCGATTATTCCCTATATCGAAGGAGACGGAATTGGTATCGATGTAACGCCGGTCATGCAGGATGTTACTAACGCCGCCGTCCAGCGAGCCTACGGCGGGAAGCGCAGAATTGAGTGGATGGAAATATACGCCGGAGGGAAAGCAACGGAGCTTTACGGTGAAAACGAGTTCCTTCCCGAAGATACATTGAATGCGATGCAGCACTATGTCGTGTCAATCAAAGGCCCTCTAATGACTCCAACCGGGGGAGGCATACGCTCCCTGAACGTTGCGATTCGACAGACGATGGATCTGTTTGCCTGTGTCCGACCGATTCGATACTTCCCGGGTGTTGAGACACCTATGAAGGACTCGGACCTGGTTGACATGGTGGTCTTTCGCGAAAACACCGAGGACATATACGCGGGGATTGAATTCCCGACAGGCTCCAAAGAAGTGCAGAAGCTGATTCACTTCCTGCAATCAGAGCTGGGCGTTAAGAATATTCGTTTTCCTGCCAGCTCCGGTCTCGGCATAAAACCGGTTTCGAGGGAGGGCTCACAGCGACTCGTTCGAAAAGCGATCCAGTACTGCATCGAGCGTGATTCTGAATCGGTCACGCTCGTGCACAAGGGCAACATCATGAAGTTCACCGAGGGCGCTTTTTGCAAATGGGGCTACGCGCTCGCTCGGGAGGAGTTTGGCGCAACGGAGAAAGACGGCGGCCCCTGGGTGAGCTTTGAGAACCCGGTCACGGGGAAGGAGATCATCGTCAAGGATGTCATCGCCGATAACTTCCTGCAGCAAATTCTCATGCGGCCTGAGGAATATGACGTCATCGCAACGCTGAACCTGAATGGGGACTATATTTCTGACGCGCTTGCGGCACAGGTCGGCGGGATTGGCATCGCGCCCGGCGGCAACATCGGGGAAGGCGTTGCGGTATTTGAAGCGACGCACGGCACCGCACCAGGTTTTGCAGGCAAAGACAGGGTCAATCCCGGCTCACTAATTCTCTCGGCCGAAATGATGCTTCGCTACATGGGATGGCACGAGGCGGCAGACCTGATCATTAAGGGCGTGGCCAACACGATTGCTCATAAGGAGCTCACCTTCGATCTGGCAAGGTTGAGAGAAGCAATACATCAACCGATCCGGAAGGAGCGACCGCACGACAAGACTGAAGTTAAACAGGAACTGGATCAGCTGGTACCTGGAGCAAAGTTAGTGGGTACACGGGGATTTGGCGAGGCCGTGATTCGGCATATGGATGACTGAGTCTTTTGATCGCGATTGCCGCCGCTGTCCGCGGCTGGCGAAGTTTCTGGACGATGTTCGGAAAAAGCACCCGGACTATTACTGTGGACCGGTTCCACCATTTGGTGATCCGCTTGGCCGACTGATGATAGTGGGGCTTGCGCCAGGTCTGCACGGCGCCAACCGCACCGGGCGGCCATTTACAGGTGACCACGCCGGGGTCTTGCTCTATGAAACCCTGCATCAGTTCGGCTTCAGCACTGCCGCGGAATCTGTTTCGGCAGATGACCCATTGCAGCTAATCAACTGCCGCATAACCAACGCAGTTAAATGCCTTCCGCCGGACAACAAGCCGATCGGTGCGGAGATTAATACCTGCAATGATTTCCTGGCCAGCGAACTGCGCAGCCTGACGCAGGACTCAGTGGTTCTGGCACTGGGCGGCATCGCGCATCGTGCGGTGATCAAATCGGTTGGTGGACGCCAGGCAGCCTACAAGTTCGGCCACGCTGCCGAGCACGAAGTAGAGGACAGGTTCACAATGCTGGACTCTTATCACTGCAGTCGCTACAACACCAATACGCGCCGCCTAACACCGGAGATGTTCCAGAATGTATTTGCGCGCGCAAGGGATCTGCTTAACCAGTAAGCGACGATTGGGATGACTGCCGCGGAAGATACCGAATTTGATGCGCAGACTTTCCTGCGATCCCTGACTAATCGACCGGGCGCATACCGCATGTTGAATGCGGCCGGGAAAGTTATCTATGTTGGCAAGGCGCGTAACCTGAAGAAGCGTGTCTCGAGCTATTTCCAGCGCAAGCATAGCGATGCGAAGACAGCAGTGATGATGCAGGTTGTCGCGGACGTCGAAGTCACGGTCACCAATACCGAGACAGAAGCGCTGATACTTGAATACAATCTCATCAAGGAACACAAACCGCGTTTCAACGTAATTCTTCGTGATGACAAGAGTTATCCGTACATTTACGTTTCGACCAATCATGCGTTTCCTCGACTTAGATTTCATCGGGGGCCGCGGAAAGGGAAGGGTCGGTACTTCGGACCGTACCCCAGTACCAGCGCGGTCAGGAAAACACTGAATGAACTTCAGAAGCTGTTTCTGATTCGCCAGTGCAATGATAACTATTTCAAAAACCGTTCCCGACCGTGCCTTCAGTACCAGATTAAGCGGTGCACAGCGCCGTGCGTTGGCTATATCGACGAGGCGACCTACAAGGCAGATATCGATGCGGCGATTCTCTTTCTCGAGGGCAGAAACAGAAACGTAATCGATTCCATGGTCGCGAGAATGGAGGAGGCTGCAGAAAACCGGGAATACGAGCAGGCAGCACGTTTTCGTGACCAGATCGGCCGCCTGAAAGAGGTGGAGGCGGAGCAGCTCGTATCCCGCGTACATGCCGGGGATCTCGATGTTATTGCCATGGCTTCGTTGCCTGGAGTGCACTGTGTGACGATGATGTTCATCCGCAGTGGCAAGGTGCTTGGTAGCCGAAACTTCTTTCCAAAAGTAGGTGGAGAGGCTACCGAATCCCAGGTGCTGACCGGCTTTCTGCCGCAGTATTATCTCAAACGGAATGCGCCAACCGAAATCGTCGTTGATGCCGAAGTGGACGACCCTGAATTGCTGGAAACCGGTTTTGCCGAGCGCGCCGGCCACAAAGTGACGATCAAGCACCGGGTTAGGGGCGATCGGTTCCGCTGGCTGCAGCTTGCTCGTACCAACGCTGATCAGGGTGTGAAGCTGCACGTTGCCAGTAATGCCACGCTGCAAAAACAGTTTGCGGCGCTGGGTGAGGTCCTGCAAATGGACGCACCTCCGGAACGACTGGAGTGCTTCGATGTAAGTCATACATCTGGCGAAGCAACAGTCGCGTCCTGCGTGGTCTTCAACCAGGCAGGGGCCCTGAAAAGTGACTATCGACGCTTCAATCTCACCCCGGATTCTGCCGGGGACGATTATGCGGCAATGGGAGAGGCTCTCAGGCGGCGCTACCAGCGAATCAAGAAGGGCGAAGTGCCGATGCCCGACGTACTATTTGTGGATGGTGGTAAAGGGCAGCTCGCGGAGGCAATGACCGTGCTCGATCAGCTAGAGTTGGATTGGCTGCAGGTCGTTGCCGTTGCCAAAGGTCGCTCACGAAGACCCGGAATGGAGCAGCTCTTCTTGGCAGGCCAGAATACGCCCACTATACTGCCCTCAGACTCGCCGGCATTGCTGTTGATTCAGCAAATCAGGGATGAAGCCCACAGGTTTGCGATTACAGGGCACCGGCAGAGACGTGCCAAGGCCAGAAGGACATCGCTGCTTGAGGAGATACCGGGCCTGGGGCCGAAGCGACGCCGGGAGCTGTTGAAGCAATTCGGGGGATTGCAGGGAGTTCGGGGAGCCGGAATCGACGACCTGATAAAGGTGAGGGGGATCAGCCGCGCGCTGGCTGAAAAGATTTATAACAACCTGCACCTGGACGGAGGTTCATGAGGCGGGGCTTGGGGAACAAATTGAAAGCGAACATACCGAATATTCTGACGTGGATTCGTATCGCTGCGATCCCGTTGGTGGTGTGGTGCTTCTTCAGCGATATTCGTGTCGAAGGCGATAATTTCGCCCGCCCAATTGCTGGCATGTTATTTGGCCTTGCGGCCATAACAGATCTATTTGATGGCTACCTCGCCCGCAAGTGGAATCAGATATCGAAGTTTGGCGAGTTTCTGGATCCGGTTGCCGACAAGCTCATGGTCGCAACCTGCCTGGTTCTGCTGGTTCATACGGACCCCCGGATTGACGTCGCGCTGGTGGCAGCAGTCATCATTGGGCGGGAAATCACGGTTTCAGCCTTGCGGGAATGGATGGCCGGCCTCGGTGAAAGGTCGGTAGTCAAGGTTGGCATGGCGGGCAAGGTCAAGACGACTTTTCAAATGTTCGGTATTGCCTTCATGGTTTATGAGCATAAGCTGTTTGGCCTCGATGTTTATTTCATTGGGTATTACCTGTTACTCGTTGCAGCCGTAATGACGCTCTGGTCAATGATTGTTTACCTGCGCGCGGCTCGACCGTCGATGATGAACCAGGGATAGAAGTCACTGAATCTGCAACAATTTCGCCAAGGTCCTTGACAGCAGACGGGGACCGGCTAAAATCTCGGCCCTCCCTGCAAAAGGGGGTGCGGAGTCGCAGGATCCGGCGCGACTCAGGTCAACGCAAAGACTAAAATATCAGCGGGCGTAGGAGCAAAGAGTAATCTGAGCGGGTGTAGCTCAGCGGTAGAGCATCACGTTGCCAACGTGAGGGTCGTGAGTTCAATCCTCATCACCCGCTCAGATTGCTTTTCCTGCCATTTGGCGTCGGATCGTGCCGGTGCTCTTCCAGGCAAGGTTCGAACCCGTTCGCCGGCTACCGCTTATCCAGGGCCGGGCGACTGTCAGCCATCAGCTCATCAAGCTTTTTCTGGGCTCTCTCAAGATACGCAAGGTCCTTTGGCTCGAGCATCTCGCATTCGTCCTGAATCATGTCTTCAACTCGAACCGGATAATATCTACAGTCATTAGGCCGGTCGTAGTAGATGCCGCAACTGTATTTTTCCTGATCCGGCAATTTTGTCAGCCACGGACACCTGTCCAGTGCCTCTCCAGTGTCGGGATCGAACCAGATTTCCCCGTTTTTGACATAGCTCGCAATATCCGGTCGATGAGTTTCCCACCATTCAATCTCATCCGCTGATGCAGAGAGACCGCCACCACCGTAACGGATACAGCATTTGCCGCATTGATTGCAGTCTTTCATCCTGCCTGTTTCCTGCGCCGCTGATTCGATGTACAGACAGTATTCCTCTTTGTTACAGCGTACAAACAGAAATACCAGGGAGGCCGTTTTGCCTAGCGGGCTCCCGCCAGGGTCAGGATTTCATCTGGCGTGAGGTCACCAAGATCCAAAACGCTCTGGCCGGAACTTGCGGTTGCCTGATGCACTATGTATCGACCGACACGATATCCAATCGCATCTCTTCCATCCGGGTGTATACCACCCACCCAATCCGAATAACTCGCGTCAGCAGGTAATGCCAGTATTTCTTCGAGCCACTGGTCTACGTCATCCGGATAGCCATACGATTCCGGAAAATAGACGCCCGTGAATTCTTCCGAGAAAACACTTGCCAGCCCCTCATTAACGGCAGCAATCGCTATCCCGGGACCAAACTTGTTGTCCTGGATGGTCCAGCCTCTAAACAGGTGGTGTAGTTCATGGAATGTAGCCAAAGCCAACGCTGCTTCGGCCGCACCCGAGACTCCGCCGGGAAAAGTGCTGGATAGCTGCAACAGGATTTTTCCTGGTGCGTTAGCGCGGCCGGTAACGCCACCAACGGTGTCGATATTGCGTTCAATCTGCGCGACTGCAATTTCAATATTCGTCGGCAGGCTCGGCAATAGCGAGCGTACTTTGGCTTCAGACTCAATGATGATTCCGTGAATCAGCTCTTTTTCTATATCGGTGAAAGGGGGGCCGTCACCATCTTCAAACAGTATGTGCAACAACTTCGACGGGCTGCCAGGAAACTCTGTGTCGGGTTTATCTGTGCAGGCGCCCAGGGCAAGTGCGAGAATCAGGAATAGTATCTTCATGTTGCTTTGATGCAGTCGAGCATCTTTTGGTTAGCAAGGCAGATACTCTGACAAAACGAGGGATAGCCCTGCGAGGCTACCCCTCGTCCGACACTCCATTAACCAGCCGGACTTTTAGTTAAGCGCTTCTGCTGCACGCGCGGCCAGCGCTTTGTGAGCAGCTGCCGTCGGATGCAACCCGTCCCAGAACAAGTGTTCTTCCGGGTTTGAACAGTTTGCGTCACTATCCGCGAAGAACATCAAGCAAGGCGTTGTCGCATTTGTCAGTCCGAAATCGGCAGGACTGGCGACGACTTCGTCGATGAAGCCGCCCATATCCAGGCGCCGAATACTGATGCCCGGTAGCGATGCTTCGAGCTGAGACAGCGCTCCTTCAAGGCCAAGGTTGTACTGATCTGTCAGGAAAAATGCTCCAGCCACAGCAGCAGGCCCTGCAAGCTTTACAGCCGGTGCATGGCCAATATTCGGCGCATTGGCGACCATGAAGTTTCTGCCGCCGGCGAAATACAGTGCCTGAATTGTACCGGCCAGTTCACCAACCGCGGCTTGCAGGATGTTCCCTGCTTCGGGTGGATTGAACAACGCATCCCTCAGATCATTTCCGCCAAACTGAACAACGTACAGGGCGTCTGACGGGGCAGTGCCATGATCTCCCAGGAACATGCCAACTTGCTGTGCACTTGACGGGGCAGCACTCCCACTGTTTGCCCGCGCCCGGCCGCCGCCATGCGCATAGTTGCCATTCATCCCAGGGTTATCACGTGAGGCTTTACCCCCTTTATTGTTTTGCAGGCTCTCCGCGAGTCGTTCTGCCCAGGTCCTGCCGTTACTGAAGTGATGCCCGCCCTGCGCATAGGGAAAGGACGGCACGACAAGGTAAGGTGCTTTTGACGTTTCACCGGTCAATGCATAGATATTTCCTGAATCCGAAAGACTGTCACCGAAGATAAACACACGGTCATGGTCTGACTGTGCGAGTACCACTCCGGAAAAGCATGGCAACAGGAAAAGGGAAACCAGCAAGATGAATGAGCGAAGTTTGGATTTTGTGTTCATTGGTAACTCTCCTTTTTACTTTGTGAATGCCCGACCGGTTGGTCGGTACATGTCCACAATGCAAAATGAAGAGCTCGGCGGCGTGAGGACGGGAAATGGAATTCCTCAGGAACTGGTGATGGATTCCTGACGAAAAACGAATGGCATAGTTTCGGATTTATTGGACCACCAGGAAAACTTCACTCAATCCCTGGGTGCTCTTTTTAGCGATAAGTAAAACCGCGCGTATCGCCACATCGAATTATGAATATGATTAGCAACCGGATGCCTTTTTCGATACTTATGAAACGAATTTCGTTGCTAATCTTGTCGCTGTTTACAGTTGGTTGTGGAGGTGGCTCACCAACACCGGTTAGTCCGCCTCCAATCAGTCCGCCAGTAGCGCTGCAGTCGCCGGGAGGCCAGTGGCTAGGCTTCGACAGCCAGTCGCGCCTCGTGAATCTGTTGGTCTCTGAATCCGGCGACGTCCGCGGCTTTCTTGAGCTCGGTACGGCGATGGAGCCACCTGCGTTCACGGCCGGAACCGTCGGCGTATCGAATGGAGACGCGATCAGCGGGGTGATGCGTGGCCAGGATCTCTTGTCCTTCCCGCCCGCAGGTCTGCCAGGAGCACCAAGTCCATACAGCTGCAGTATCTCGGGCACAGTTACAGAACGGGCAAGCATGAACGTGCAAATCGCCTGTTCTGACGATACGTCGCTGGTCTACGACGAAGCGCTTGTGCTGACCCCGCATCCAAGATATTTGCAAGGATCTTCGCTGTCGGCGATCGCGGGAAACTACACGTTGTCGACGAATCCGGCTACTAACATGCTCAATGTCGCAGAAGATGGAACCGTATTTGGCATGTTCGACAATGGGCCAACGTGTACCGTAAACGGGACAGTGTCGATCATAGATTCGCGTTACAGCCTGCTGGACGTTAGCTGGACGCTTTCTTCCTGTACGGACCTGCTTGGATTTGCTGAGGGCGGCGAATATAGCGGGTTCGCGATGCCATCGCCGGATTCCGGTGCGCCCGATAGTTACTATTTTCTGTTGATTCGTGAATTGCCCGACAGCCTGAGCCTCATTTCCGTCATCTACGATCCGACCTGATATCGCCTCAAGGCCCGCTTGCTTCGCTGCAATGCCGAAATCATGATTGGTCTAGTTGAACTCGCTGACTGGTATTCGAGCACTTTGAATACCGTAAACGTCGTCAACCTGGGTCGTCCAGACAAGCACGATGTTGTCCCCTGCAACTGCAATCTGCGGAACACTGAATGCAAAAATGTCGGCGGCTTCACTCATCCGGTAAACGTCGCCAACGTCACCGGACGGTGAGACACGACGCAGCAAGAGCTCCGCGCCGCCCTGGCCGGTTTTCTCTTGCCAGGCAACTATGAGGGTGCCGTCGGCATGCAGTGCGGCACCAATATGACCCAGCGGAATGTTGGCGCTGATCTCAATTGGATCCGAAAAGGTCTTCGCGCCGTCATTTGACCACGCAGCTTTGACCACTGGACTGCCACCGGCAGCTGTAAACCATGTCGTCACAACCTGGTTTCCGTTTGCGCGAATAATGGGTCCATTGACCGGACAGGCCGCGATTTCCCAGTTATCTCTCGACACCGGCTTGCCTTCCTGCCATTCCCCGAATTCGCGTCGCGAGACATAGATATCCCGGATTTCTTCCGTCGTTCGGTCGCGGTAAACGACGACGGGACCGTCAGTCGTCACCGCAACATCGGTCTGACAGCAATCGCAGGTAAGATCATCCACCAGCGCAGAGCGGATCGGCGTCTTGTCTTCACCAAAGGTCGCCGCCCGCAAAGTCATGCCGCTGGCGCGAACGTCGTTCTCATCGTATTCGTTAACCATCTTGCGGCCGTCAAGCCAGACCATTCCCATACCATTGGTATCGGGGAAGAGAGTGACGAAACCATGCTCGGTTGGCGTGCCGTCGAAATGCGGCAAAAAGGGTTCAGACCAGGTTTTCCCGCCATCGTACGACATCGCGACCTTAACGTCGTAGGCGTAACCACCTTCCGGCTGACTGTCGAGCCAATGAGCTCCCCACAGCGTTGCGGAGAGCGGCACGACAGACGGAAAGTCGGCCCAGTTTACGAACCAGCTGTCACCCTGAATGAGTGTGGCAGGCGAGCCCCAACCCTCATCGTCAAAAGAAGAGTAGCGGAGGGCAGTTCCTTCTCCAGCCGGCTCCATCCAGCTGAGAATGACCGTCCCGTCCGGTCCGCTCGCCAGGTTTGGCCCCATGCTGCCTTCGGCCGCCGGGGTATCCAGTACTTGTTTAGCTGCCTCTGGAGATTCGCCCTGGCTGCAGGCTGAAGTAACAGCAAGTGTTGCCATCAACAGGCCGATACGGATGAGCATGTTCATCGCCTGATTATGCGGCTTGCCAATATCATTAGCCACGTTTCCAATATAGAAATTGATTCGGCGGGGAAGGACGCTATACTGCGACGCCTGCTTTGCATTGTTTTAAGTTTTT
>CAJQPR010000050.1 GCA_905480255.1 uncultured Woeseiaceae bacterium
GGCAAGTTCAGCTGCAGCTCGACAGAGTCGGCGATACCAAGTCTCATCAGCAAGAGCGGCAACGTGTGGTCGTCCATTCCGCTTCCGCTATCGTCACGGAGATACTGATATCCGCTTTCAATCTGAAATACACCGGGCGCCATGGTGTATGGCGACGAACTGAAGCCGGGTCGCTCAGTAATGATCGGATTAGCCTCCTGGGCCTGAGCAGAAGTTACAAGCGCCATGCCAATGACTGCGAGTATTCTGCCCATCCTCGTCGAGCCCCGTCAGTTAATAACAGTCAGTTCATCCAGCAGGTGGTCGGCACCGTAGACGGTTTCCAGAGCCTCAAGGATGATTGCTGTGTTGACGCCGACCGTGCGGTTGGTCGATTCGTCGAACCAGTAGTCACCCGCAATCGAATGAATGTTGCCGTCGAATGCCAGTCCGACGAGCACGCCATCTGCGGCCACGATCGGGCTGCCGGAATTGCCCCCGGTGATATCCGTCGTTGCAGCGAAGTTAAACGGAGTGTCGGGGTCCAGCTTTTCGCGGGCATCAGACCACGTCGCCGGCAACATGAATGGTCGTTCGCCCGTCGTGCGTTCGAATAAACGACTGGTCCTTGTCTTCGGATCGACCATTTCACCTTTCTCTTCCCAGCCTTTCACAGACCCATAAGTGATTCGCAAGGTGAATGTTGCGTCCGGGTAAATGCCTGTGCCATGAACGGCGAAACGTGCATCAGCGATCATCTCTTCGCCGCGTATCCGGGGCGCCTCGACTTCTGTTTCGTAACGCTTGCGAAGTGCGCGAGCGTCCGGGTCAATGGCAAGTGCGAGTTGGATCATCGGATCCTGGCTGGCATTCACGGCTTCGACGCCGCCTTCCCACAATGCCTTGCGAACTTCAGGATCATCGAGTGTGCTCTCTGCCGCAAGACGGCTCGCCAACGATGCAGGTGAGTCGTTGCCGAGCACCATGTGGACATACTTGCTGTCGGGACCCAGCCACTCACGCATTTTTTCCAATGAGAAGGTCAGGCTGAGAACTTCGTATTCCTTGTTGATCGGTCGAGCTGCGAAGAGGCGCTGTTCACGTTGTGGCAATGAGGCGTCAGTGTAAGCACGAAGACGATCGGCGTTTGGCTTCTCACGTTCTGCAGTTCCGCGGACAATTGTTCTTGCATAGCTAAACAGACTCCCCGAAAAACCGGCGCTGTTCTCGATGAAGAGATAGTCCTCATACATGTTGCGGTAGGCGGTCATTGCGCCATCGATGATGTCCCATGCCTCGCCATACGACGCTCGCATATCGTCATCGGCCATTACCTGTTCGCGAAGGGATTGCTCGTCGGCAATCTTCGTCGCCATCATCTTGTCGTTTTGCAGCGCTTTTAGCTGGTTACGTCGAACCTTGATGCCATTCTCGATACCCAGGATGCGTTGCTGTACGGCTCGGGCCGCCTCTTCACTGGTGTTTTGCCAGGCAAGCAGTCGACCACGAAATTCGTTCATACGATAGAGATAGAGCGGAATACTGACGTCGCGTTGCATCTTGAGCTGCGAGACTGTCAGAGAACGATCAGTCGAACCCGGGTGACCGGAGATGAATACTGGTTCGTCGTAATCGGGTCCCGCCTTGCGCCATTTGAAATAGTTGGGCGTGCTCGCCGGCTTGCCGTCCTCGTAAACCCGCAGAAACGACATGTCGAAACTCCAGCGGGGGAAGTTGAAGTTATCCGGGTCGCCGCCGAACGCAGCAATGTCCAGCTCGGGTGCGAAGACAAGACGAACGTCATCGTAACGTTTGTACTTATAAATGAAATATTGGCCACCGTTATAAAGTGTGACTGCTTCACAACGAAGTTCGCCGTCTGCATCGGCTTCGCAGGCGGATTCGAGATTGGTCAGTTCAGCTTTCCTGGCATCGTTCGCTTCTGCATCGGGAAGATCAGACGTCGCCGCGGCAATATTGCCAGTGACGTCGTCCATAGCGACAAGGACCGAAATCTGCTGACTGGGGCACTGCAGTTCTTCCGCTCTCGTTGCAGCCATGAATCCTTCGTCAGACAGGTTCCGCTCTGCGGTACTCAGGTTCCTGATGCATCCCCACGTGCAATGGTTGTTGGTAAGTACCAGTCCTTCTTCCGAGGCGAACGATCCTGTGCAGCCACCTTCCAGCCTGGTCGTTGCAAGTCGCGTGGACTGCAGCCACTTGTCACCGACTTTTACGTCGTATTTTTCTTCAACGATGTCTGACGGAAAGTTATCAACAGTCCACATGCCTTCATCTGCGAACACGACGAATGGCAGACAAGCCGAAGCCAGTATAAGAAGCGTCTTTTTCATTTTGGTCCCCGGGATTTTTAGATCAGGATCTGCGCCTGACAGCAAAGTCGGCTATCGCGATCATTGCTTGTTTGTATTCTGACTCAGGAATTCCGGACAGGGCATTGATTGCCACGTCGGCGGCTTCCTGAGCGCGGGCCGCGGTGTACTGAAGCGCGCCGGTCGACTCGACGATAGCCTGGATGTCATCCAGTTTGTCGATGCCGCCTTCTTCAATTGCGCCACGTATCAATTGCTTCTCGGCGTCGGATCCATTCTCAAGCACATAAATCAGCGGCAGAGTCGGTTTTCCCTCGGCAAGGTCATCACCAAGATTCTTGCCGAGCTCTTCGGGCGAAGCATCGTAGTCGAGTGCGTCGTCAACGAGCTGGAATGCGGTACCGAGATTCTGTCCATAGCAGATCATCGCGGCTTCGTCGTTTGGGTCACGATCTGCGAGTACGGCGGCGATTTGTGCGCCGGCTTCGAACAGTCTTGCCGTTTTCCGATAGATAACTTTGCGGTATTCCGCTTCAGTCACGTCCGGGTCATGCACATTCATTAACTGCATGACTTCGCCTGCGGCGATCGTGTTCGTTGCATCGGCAAGAATTTGCATGACGCGCATACGGCCGATATCCACCATCATCTGGAAAGCGCGTGAATAGAGGAAATCGCCGACCAGTACGCTGGCCTGGTTGCCGAACACCGTATTCGCCGTGTCTCGGCCGCGCCGCCGGTCGGATGAGTCCACCACGTCATCGTGGAGCAGGGTGGCCGTATGAATAAACTCAACGATGGCAGCGGCATTCATCTGGTGCCCGCCGGTGTAGCCGAGGGCGCGCGCTGCCAGCAGCACGATCAACGGCCGCAGGCGTTTGCCGCCACTGGTGACGATATACTCAGCCACCTGCGAGACCAGCAAAACATCGCTTTGCAGGCTGCTTCGGATCAGGTCATCGACGGCGCCCATGTCGTCCCGTGCGAGCGCTTTGACGTCCTCGAAACTGAGTAAATCGGCGGTTTTTTCGGCAGGTTGCATAGGAAACGGATAATGCCTGAATTGCCGGATATTGGATACTTGCGTGCCATAGCTGGCTCGTGATCCGTGAATTTGCAAGCTATTGAAATAAAGTGAGATTTTTCTCAGGCTTTCGTTGACCCGGGGAGCCCTAATCTATAAAATTCCGGCTCTTTTCGTGGCTTCGTGCCCTAAAGGACCGTATTCCGGTCGGCCGGTGCCAGAAAATCTCTTAATTCTCAGTAAGTTGCGCATTTGGCGCGGCTTGCATATTGGAGCAAATTGAAATGTACGCGGTTTTTCGCTCAGGCGGTAAGCAGTACCGTGCGAGCAAAGGCGAAGTCCTGAAGCTCGAGAAACTCGACGCTGATGAGGGCGCCAAGGTCAAATTCGATGAGGTCTTGCTGGTTGGTGAAGGCAAAGACATCAAGGTTGGCAGCCCGTTGCTGTCCGGCTCAAGCGTGAGCGCTACGGTCCTGAAACAGGGCAAGAGCAAGAAGGTCAGCGTTGTAAAATTCAAGCGCCGGCAGAACTATCTTCGCCAGCACACGCATCGCCAGTTCTTTACAGAAGTCGAAATAACCGACATCTCCGGTGGCGGCAAAGCGGCGGCGAAGAAGGAAGCGCCAAAAGCGGCCGAGGAAAAGTCGGCGGCGAAGAAAGACACGCCAAAGGCGGCCGAGGAAAAACCGGCAGCCAAGAAGCCAGCAGCGAAAAAGGCAGCGGCCAAGAAGCCGGCAGCAAAGAAGGCGTCCAAGAAGGCTGCCAAGAAAAAGGTAGCGAAGAAGTCCGACGACTAGGCGGGCAGCACATTAACGATTCCCGGCATCAATCACCGGGCTGACTGACAAACAGGTACAGAACAGTGGCACATAAGAAAGCAGGCGGCAGTAGTAAGAACGGTCGTGATTCGGAGTCCAAGCGACTAGGCGTCAAAATGTATGGCGGCCAGGAAGTTGTCCCGGGCAATATTCTCGTGCGGCAGCGTGGTACTCGTTTTCATGCAGGCACAAACGTCGGCATTGGCCGGGATCACACCTTATTCGCGAAGAGCGCGGGCCATGTTAAATTCGAGAAGAAGGGTCCGAAGAACCGCCAGTTTGTGAGCATCGTTACAAACTAAAATCAGTTGCGTGCCGGTCACGCTACTGTGTTTCTTTGAAAAGCCCCGCAGTAGCGGGGTTTTTCGTATTTACGGCTAAAATAAACTCATGAAATTCGTCGACGAAGCCACAATTGCCTCCTTGAAGAGCCCTGCTACAGCGGGGCTTTTCGTATTTACATCTAGAATAAGCTCATGAAATTCGTCGACGAAGCCACAATTGCCTTCTTGAAGAGCCCTGCTATAGCGGGGCTTTTCGTATTTACATCTAGAATAAGCTCATGAAATTCGTCGACGAAGCCACAATTGCCTCCTTGAAGAGCCCTGCTACAGCGGGGCTTTTCGTATTTACATCTAGAATAAGCTCATGAAATTCGTCGACGAAGCCACAATTCGTACACAGGCTGGCAATGG
>CAJQPR010000051.1 GCA_905480255.1 uncultured Woeseiaceae bacterium
TGGCCGAGCATCTCGCCGTCATTCAGATTGACGCTTAGATGCTTCGCGGCGAGCTTGATGACTTGCTCGCTCGCTTTGTGCCCGAGCGTGGACGAGATCGAGTTCATCCTCAGAAGGCGAATCGACAGTATGCTCACACTGGAATTGCCGTCGCCGATGGCTGAAATTAATTCTTCGAGGTCGCGGGTCAGTTTGCTGCGGTTTGGCAGTCCGGTTACCGGGTCGTGAAGCCCCTGGTGAGAAATTCTCTCTTCACGTTCCGATATGGCGGTGCGCATTGCGTTAAAGCTGGTTGCCAGTTTTCCAAACTCGTCGTCGGTCAACACATCAACCGCAGCGTCATAATTGCCGGAGATCATTCGGCCAGCGGCCTCCGTTAGTACGTTAAGCGGCCTGGCGACGGATCCTGAAAGGTACGCTGCCGCTACCGCAACAAACGCGAGTAACAGTGCTCCAAATGCAATCAGGCCACGACGCGCCTGAGTGTAAGGCAGCATGGCTTCACGCAATGATCGCTGAAGGATGACGCTGACCTCGCCTGACCCATCTATAAACGGGACGTGAAGTGTCAGCCAGTCGTCGCTTGTTTCGTTGACAAGATAAACTGTGTGAGTTGGCTTCGGCCCCGCATTCTCGATGCTTACCTCGAGTCCTGTCAGACCGCGAATTCTTTTTTCGATTACTTCGTTTATCTCGAATCCCATGATGACCCAGCCGATTTGTAAGGGCGCACGCAGCGGGACTGCAAAGGAATCGTACGTTTGGTCGTCAACGGTGACTGGCGCATGGCCGGACCGGGAGCTCTCGATCATCCGTGCAAGGTCGGATTCATACTCCGGGTGGACGCTATCTGTTGCTGCGATCAGGCGACCATCAAGGTCCAGGTACGCTGCCAGGTCCGCGCCTACACGGTTGCTGTGGTTTTCGAGAACCGAGCGGATCGTATCTGAGTCACCGCCGGCAGCCGCTTCCTTCAGGCCAAAGTCGGCAGCCAGCACTTCGATACTGGTGCTTAGTTGCTGGCTTCGGGCGCTCAGATACTCGGACACCACCGCACCACCAATGGCGAGCGACTCACGAGCCCGACTATCAACATCCGCCTCGACAGTCTGCATAACCGCAAACAGAGTGACAGCCTGGGCCACGGCAAGCGGACCGATGGTTAGCATCAGTAACTTGCTACGGAAGCTTGTTTGAAAACGAAAACTCATTGCGTCACTAACCTGGGAATGTTGGTGCTGCGCCTGGCCATATTCGGGCGCAGTCGTCAGATTTCGACCTGACACCGATATTATGAGTATTTTGTCAAATGGATTGTGCGGCAGTTCACGGTTGGCTTTGTAAACAGGGCCTTACACTCGAATACGTGACCTATGGGACATGTGTTGGGATGGCGGAATTCACAATAATTGCTTCTACATGGACGAGACGACAGATTTTTTTCTTCGTTGTCGTTTGGCTGTATTCATCAATTGCTCCTGCTGCTGAAGTCCAGGTGACAGTTATCGACCGTGATGGCGCCCCGGTTCCAGGTGTTGCTGTCTATATCGAGTCAACTGGTGCGGGCGCGCTTCCGGCGCCGGCAACAGGAGTGGTAATGGATCAGGTAGACACCCGATTTGTGCCGCATTTGCTGGTCGTTCAGGTTGGAACTGAAGTCGAGTTTCCCAACAGCGACATCGTCGCACACCACGTGTATTCGTTTTCCAATCCAAACGATTTCATGCTGCCCCTCTACAAGGGCGATGCTCACGCACCGGTCACATTCGATGAGGCCGGCGTTGTGACGCTCGGCTGCAATATTCATGACAACATGCTCGGCTACATTCTTGTTGTGGATTCGAATATTTTTGGCAAGACCGGCCAGGACGGCCAGCTGACGCTTGAAGCTAGTCCGCGCGGAGAGTCGAACGTAAAAATCTGGAGTCCACGGATTAAGGATAAGGGCGAAGTGCTCACCCGATCATTGACCGGCGCTTCAAACGGGTCAGTGGTGTTTAAACTGTCTGAAAAACTGCGACCACCGCACGACAGTGCGTCGGGGGCGATTCAGTGGTCCGACTACTGATAAGCGCAGTCACCGTGTCATTTTCTCTAGCGTGGGGACCCGCCGGTGCAGAGACACCGGAGCGGCATAGATTCGTCTTCGGCGCCGATATCAGTTACATCGATACATCTGGTCTGCCTTCATGGACGGACGGATCAGTGGGCAAACTTCGCTTTGACGACGACAGCGACGGGCTTGTCCTCAATCGCGCTTTTGTGGACTACCAGGGGCTAATCACCGATACGATCAACGCAAACGTCGTACTGGAGATCTACGACGATGACCTTGGGTCCGCGATAGATTTAACTGAGGCATTCCTCGAATGGCGTCCAGTGCCCAGATCGCCCAATCGCTACCGTGTAAAGGTCGGCGCTTTCTATCCACGTATTTCGCTGGAGAACACAGATGCCGGTTGGGGGAGTCCGTATACGCTGAATTCATCGGCAATCAATACCTGGGTTGCTGAAGAACTACGAACGTTCGGCGCCGAGTTTTCTGTATCGCGGCGACCGCAGTCGCTTGGCGGTACTCACCAGTTTGGATTGCAGGCGGCTGTCTTTTGGGCGAATGATCCGGCGGGATCTCTCCTGGCCTGGAAAGGCTGGTCCGCACACGACAGGCAATCCAGGTTCGGTGATGAGCTGCCGTTACCACCATTGCCGCAGATTCAGCCGGGCATGATGTTTGAAAATCAGGACCCCTATGTTGCACCATTCCGGGAAATCGACGGGAAGGCGGGTTACTACGTTAGC
>CAJQPR010000052.1 GCA_905480255.1 uncultured Woeseiaceae bacterium
GATTTCTTCCCCGAGTTGGACAAGCAGCTCACGGCCGGTCAGTTTGTCATTCTGATCAATCATCTCGAGAAGCCTGGCCATAACCGGATTGAGTTCCATGAAATCCATGTCGTCATTCGCTTTTCTGCAAATTGCCAGGAACGTTGGTTGTTCACCCGGTTGAGTGGGAATGTAGTCAGTCGAGATTCTGTGTACCGGAAATTCGTACGCAAACAACCAGGCTAATCTGGATTTAAGCGGTATACCGTTCAGCAGGTCACCATCCGGATCCACTTCAGAAAGTTCGTTTTCTTCGTCGGATACCGATAGAGCAAGTTCAGCCCACTCATAGTGAGCGAGTTCGATCAAAAACGGAAAATCATCGTCGCTTGCCTGGTATTCATCGTGCAGAAATTTGTGAAATTCGTGAGGAATCTCAAGAAAATATGGGGTTTGTGCCTCGTGTAAAACCATGAACTGCCGAATGAAATTATTCCATTTGTCTTTATTGTGCAGTTTCTTCAAGACAGGGAAAGTCTGGCTAATCAGGTTACGAAGATTGTTGAAGAACAATTCCCGATAAATAGCGAGCCGGCGCTCCTCGGCATCAACCGGAGAGGGGTTGTTTTCCGGATCGCGAATATGCCGGGCAAAGGCAATTTGTTTTTCCCGGAAGTCGGCGTTCTCACCCATGAGACGAGCCCGCAATATCGCTGCTGTCGGTTGCAGCGCCCTGCAGCGCCTTTATCTGACGAATCTCATCCAGCAGGTCTTCGATCGGAGGGAAGTTGAAATCTCTCTCAAGCAACGTTGGTACAGGGCCGAAATGTGCATACGCATCGGCGAGCAAGGCCCAGGACTGTGTGTCGACTGCGGCACCATGGGTGTCGATCCGAAGATCCTCAGCCTCTACATAGTGACCTGCCAGGTGGAAGTACTTGATGCGATCTGCGGGCATTGCCAGCATAAATTCCCTGGCATCGTACTTGTGGTTGATGCTGTTAACGACAATGTTGTTGATGTCGAGTAACAGGTCGCAGTCTGCTTCTTCAAGGACCGCATTGGTGAATTCAATTTCGCTCAGCGAAGTGTCTGTCGGCGTGTAATAGGACACGTTTTCCACGGCCATTCGGCGACCGAGAATATCCTGCGCCCGCCGAATTCGTTCTGCGACGTAAAGCGCAGCTTCCTCAGTAAACGGTATGGGCATCAGATCGTAAAGCTGGCCATTGTCGCCGCAGTAACTCAGGTGCTCCGAGTAGAAGTCGATGCCGTGTTCTTCCATAAACGACCGGATATCACGTAACAGATCCTCATTAAGCGGTGAGGGCGCGCCGATGCTCAGTGACAGGCCGTGCAGCAGAAACGGATAACGCTCGGTAAAAAAGCGTAACTTGCGGCCCAGTTTTCCGCCAACCCGAATCCAGTTCTCGGGCGCGACCTCCATGAAGTCGACTTCCGCCGGTGGATCTGCCATCAATTTGTCGATGAGGCCACGGCGAAGACCGAGTCCGGCGCCGGACACGGGGTATTTGTTCAGCTGTTGGGGCATTTGCTTACTATTTCCTTAGTCCCTGATAAAGACAGATCTCACACCGGCATTATTACACCTGCCCTCAGAAAAACCGGTCAGAGACGTCGAAGTCGCTCGAGATAGGCCTCTTCGTCCGGCATGGCGTTGCTGCTCTGCGCTTCCCAAAGCGTTTCTGCCAGGCAATCGATCACTTTGTGCTCCGTGGCATGGGATTCGCCGGTTTTGACAAGGATGGCGTTGAACAGTGCGGCAATGCCTGGTGGCCGGTCAGTCGAGATCTGTTCCCGGACGGCGAGGTGCAGCCCCATATGCAGGAACGGATTCGTTTCTCCGCCTTCCGGCGTAAATGATTGGTCGAGTTGCTCGTCGTTCATCATGGACTGGTATTCAGGGTGGTCTTCGATAACGGTGGCGATTTGCGCCTCAAGTGGCGAAAGCAAATCGCCGAGCCTTGATTTTCGCCAGGCGTCGAAATACATCTGGCGCAGCTCGTTGCGGTCTTGCCCGAATATCATGATTGATCACCCTGTGTTTTGTGCCGGTATTCACACAGGTCAAGGATTACACACTCCGGGCATTCAGGTTTGCGGGCCTTGCAGGTATAGCGGCCATGCAAAATCAGCCAGTGATGTGCATCCCTTTTAAATTCCTCGGGTGTCAGGCGCACCAGCCTTTTCTCGACTTCAAGCGGAGTCTTCCCTTTCGCCAGGCCGGTACGATTCGATACACGGAATATGTGTGTGTCTACGGCAATTGTTGGTTCGCCAAATGCGGTATTGAGAATGACGTTGGCAGTTTTCCTTCCGACTCCCGGCAATGACTCAAGTTCCTCCCGTGTCCTGGGGACTTCTCCACCAAATTGGTCAATTATGATCCTGCAGGTTTTGATGATGTTTTCGGCCTTGCTGTTGTACAGGCCAATGGTCTTGATGAATTTCTTTAGCTTGTTAACCCCGAGGTCGTAGATAGCCTGCGGCGTATTTGCAGCGGGATAAAGCAGCGCAGTGGCTTTGTTTACGCTGATATCAGTAGCCTGCGCGGACAGGATTACCGCGATCAGCAATTCAAAAGGGTCGACGTAGTTCAGTTCGGTCTCCGGTTGCGGGATTTTTTTCCGTAATCGGGAGTAGATTTCGCTTCGAATCTCTCTGTTCAATGGACTCGTCCCGTCAGCGAAGTGTATTCGACGACAATGGCCGGTTGATCTGCTGTCTGCGCCGATCCAGCGCGTTTTTACCGGCCACGAAAAGCCCCAGCGCAATGAATGCGCCGGGCGGAAGTATGGCGAGTAGAAACCCGCCGTCAACAATAACGATTCCGCTCGAGGGCTCTCCGCCGAATAACATGTCCAGTCGCGACATGATCGTTCCCTGGCCGATGAGCTCGCGGAATGCGCCAATCGCCATCAGCAGCAGTGCGAATCCTGAGCCCATGGATATGCCATCCAGCAAACTCGCACCAACCGGGTTGCGGGATGCAAAGACCTCCGCACGCGCAACAATCGCGCAGTTCGTCACGATCAAGGGGATAAAAATACCCAGCGACCGGCCAAGATCCGGAAACCAGGCGAGAAAGATCATCTCAATACAGGTCACCAGGCTCGAAATGATCAGGACATACATTGGTATGCGGATTTCGGGCCGAATAAAGCGGCGTGTGGCTGAGACAAGTACATTGGAACAACTCAGTACCAGCAGGGTGGCAATGCCGAGGCCAAGCCCATTGACGAAGCTGGTCGTTACCGCGAGGAGAGGGCACAGGCCGAGCAACTGCACCAGGCCCGGGTTGTCGTGCCAAATGCCGGACCGAATGCTGGTCATTATGCCGGTGTCGTTATTCATTGCTATTCGCCTCGGCGAATACCGCCGCCTGATTTCTGTCGAAGTAGATCAGGGTTTCCTTGATGGCCCTGATGACGGCGCGCGGGGTGATCGACGCGCCGGTCAGCTGGTCGAAATCACCACCATCGCGACGGATCGCCCAGGCGGGTTCCGGTGGGTTCGTGAGCGAGCGGTCATTGAATTGCAGAATCCAGTCGGACTTGCTGGATTCGATCAGGTCGCCCAGCCCCGGCGTCTCGCGGTGCTCAAGTACGCGCGCACCGGTGACGGTTCCTTCTGCGTCCACACCGACGAGCAGTCTGATGGGTCCGGAAAAGCCGTCACGTGCGGTGACGACAAAAAGTGCTGCAACCGGACCGCCCCCGGCGTAGACGCGATAGATTGTGACCGGACGATTGCCAGGCAAATCATGTGGTGGCGCGATGACAATTGTCGACTCAGATAGCGCTCCTTCGTAACTAATACCCTCAAGAACAGGCGCGAGGCTTCGCTCGAGAAAGGCCTGTTCATTGGCTGCTATCCGAGGCGCCGTCACACTGTGGGTCAGCGCCACCAGGAAAGTGCATACAGCGGCAAGCACCGCCAGGATTATTCCGCCAGGCATGATCGAAGGCTTGGCGAGGGCGCTCATCCTCCATCACCATTCTGTGTTTTAACGTGTCCAACAATTCGCGGTCGGGTCACGTAGTCGATGGCAGGCACCGCCATGTTCATCAGTAGAACCGCAAAAGCCACACCGTCGGCGTAACTACCCCATTCTCGAATCGCATAAATCAGGAAACCGATTCCGAATCCATAGAAAAGGCGCCCTTTATTGCTGGTCGCTGCGGATACCGGATCCGTAGCGATAAAAAACGCACACAGGATGGTGCCGCCCGTAAACAGGTGAAAGCCCGGGCTGGGATTAACTCCCGGCACAAGGAAGTACATCAGGCCGGAAGGGATCAGAATGCCCGCCAGCACGCCAAGAGGAATCTGCCAGCGAATGATCTTTTTTAGTAACAACCAGAATCCACCGATCGCGATGAAGTTTCCAATCCACTCCCAGCCGCGGCCTCCGAAATCGCCCATGATCGGGTATGCCCGCAACTCATCGAACGTCTGCATGTTGTTAAGGCCTGCTTTCACAACATCGAGTGGCGTTGCCCGGCTGATGGCATCAAAAGAAAGATAGTCAGGAAACGTTCCTGTAAAGGTAAATTGGGCAGTCTCGGCAAAGGTCAGAAGCTGGTAGTCGATGTCCCCCATTCGTGGTGCAGTCCACAAGTTCATGTGCATCGGAAATGCAACGAGCGCCATGACATAGCCAGCCATCGCAGGATTGAACAGGTTGTAGCCGAGCCCGCCGTAGAGGTGTTTCGCAAAAACAATGCCGAACAGTGCCGCAGTGGCTGTTACCCACCACGGCGTCAATGCAGGCATCGCGAATGCGAGCAGCACGGCAGTAACCAATGCGCTGTAGTCGGCCAATGTGGAATCCACCGGCTTGCCTCGAAGGTGCAGCATCGTGGCTTCGCCAAGGACAGAAAATATGCCGGCGATAATCAGGTTCAGGACGAAGCCCGGGCCGAAAAACCAGACGTACGCCAGGGCAGCCGGGATTAACGCATAAAGGACATGCCGCATGATCGAGCCGACGTCAGACGTCGGCGAAATAAATGGGGCATCACGACGTTCGAATTGCATCGTTATTCGTCGTCCTTGTTCTGTTGCTTATTCTTGCGACGATTCAGGATCTCATCAATGGCTGAGGGACCTGCCTTTTTTGCGGCCGCTTTTTGCTCGTCGAGTTCCCGCTCTCGTTGCTGCTGCTCATTTGCGATTCTTTCATTTCTCGACTCGAAGCGCAGTCGTGCACGTTCTGCCCGGGCTTTTTCGTCGGCCAGCTCCTGGAACCTTGCTTTTGCATTGCGGAAGTCTGACGTCAACGGAATGTGGCTAGGGCAAACCAGGTCGCAGCAGCCGCACTCAATACAATCTGTAAGGCCATAGGTGCGCAGCTTGCTTTCATTGTCTGCGCAGGCATACCAGTACAGTTGTTGTGGCAAAAGCTGAATCGGGCAGACCAGGGCGCATTCACCGCAGCGAATACAGGGTTGTTCGTTTCCATACACCGGTTTCTCAGTCAGCACGAGAACGCAGTTTGTAGCTTTTACCAGCGGAACCCTGTCTGTGGTGACAGACTTTCCGCACATTGGCCCACCGATGATCAACTGCTCCGCTTCCTCGTTGTATCCGCCAGCAAAGGAAACGACATCGGCGATTGTTGTTCCGATTCGGGCCATGACATTCATTGGCGATCTCACGCCTGGCCCGGTAACGGTTGTAACCCGGGATATAAGGGGCTCACCTTCGCAAATCCATCTGTAGATTGCGGCACTTGTCCCCACATTCTGGACAACACAACCAACGTCTGTAGGCAGACCTCCGCTGGGTACCTCCCGGTTGGTGACCAGCTGAACCAATTGATCCTCGCCCCCTGAAGGGTAAATAGTCGGTACCTGTTTCAGCACGATCCGCTCATCACCGAGCTCAGCCAGGGCCTCGCCAATCGCCATGATTGCGTCCGGCTTGTCGCTTTCGACAACGACATAGCACGCGTCCAGGGCCAGGGCGTGCATAAGGATTTGTGCCCCACCAAGCACCTCTGCCGCCTGTTCGCGCATCAGCATGTCATCGCAGCTGATATAAGGCTCGCATTCCACTCCGTTGAGGATCAGGTATTCAAGCGGCATCGTTGTCGCCTGCATTAGTTTTTGGCCGGTCGGGAAAACGGCGCCTCCAAGCCCGACAATCCCGCCTTGCAGGATCCTCTTCAGAAGTGCATTAGGTGGCAGGGAGTTATAAGGCGCCATGTCTTTCGAAGGTGCGACAGGCGTATCATCGCCATCGCATTCAATAACGATACACGGCGCATTTTCCCCAAAGCGGCGGGAGACCGGCCAGGACTCAATTGCGACGACTTTGCCAGACGACGATGCGTGCACCGGGGCGCTGAGAGAGCCATACGGTTCCGCCAGAAGCTGTCCTTTCAGGACATATTCGCCGATACCAACAACCGGGTGAGCCGGCTCACCTGCGTGTTGGGCTAGCGGTAGCACGAGTTGGTCGGGAACGGGGATTCGTTGAATCTCAAGCGACGTCGATACCGTCTTTTCCGCCGGTAGCCGCAAACCACCGTAGAGTTTTCCCAGGTCATATGTGGCTGCAGGCGTGCTCATATCATCGGCACCATACTGATGCAGTCAACCGGGCATGGTGCGATGCACAATTCACATCCGGTGCATTCCGACCGAATGACCGTATGCATGAACTGGTGTGCTCCGGTGATGGCATCGACCGGACAGGCGCTTCGGCAATGGGTGCAGCCGATACAGATTGCTTCGTCAATGACGGCGACACTGGCAACAATCGCCGCTTCCGCGAGTGGCTCCGGATCCCTGCCGAGCAGGTCAGCGAGTCGCTGGACCGTTTCATCGCCACCAGGCGGGCATAGATTGATAGAGACCTCGCCGGAAACAATTGCCTCCGCATAGGGTCGGCAACCCGGGTAGCCGCACTGCGCGCACTGAGTCTGTGGGAGCAGGGCATCAATTTGATCGACCACCTGGTTGGAATTGCCTGGCAATTTTTGCGACGCAGCGCCCAGCAGCACGCCGGCAGCCAGTGCGATGGCAGTAATTATCAGGGTTGCAGTCAGGATTGATATCCACATGAGCCTCAGAGTCTTGCCATCCCCGAAAAGCCCATAAAAGCGAGCGACATGATTCCTGCGGTCAGTAGCGCGATAGCTGTGCCGCGAAATGGCCGCGGAACGTCTGCCGCCTGCAGTCGTTCCCGGATCGCGGCAAAAAGAACGAGAACCAGGGCAAAACCGCCGGCGGCTCCGAAGCCGTAAAACACTGACTGCGCAAATCCCTCTGCTTCACGGACATTCAGCAGCGCAACACCCAGCACCGCGCAGTTAGTCGCTATCAGGGGGATGTATATGCCCAGTAACTGGTGCAGCAACGGGCTCATGCGGCGCACCATGATCTCCGTGAATTGCACGCTCGCCGCGATTACCAGGATGAAACTGATTGTCTTGAGGTACTCCAGTTCCAGCGGTACCAGTACATACTCATGCAGCAGGTAGGAGATTGCGGACGAAAGCGTCAACACAAATGCGGTTGCCATGGACATGCCAAAGGCGGCTTCGAGGTTTCTCGAAACGCCCATGAACGGGCAAAGGCCGAGGAATCGAACCAGCACGAAATTGTTGACGAGAACCGTGCCAACGAGGATTAGGATCAGGTCTGACATTGCGTGGTCTATTGTAGAAGGTGTGACTGTCTAAGGCACGCTTGCTGGGGTGTTCATTTACGGTCGAAGCCGCTGTTACTTTATGCGCATTCCGGGCTCCGCGCCGGAATCGGCCGACAGGAGAAATATATCCTCTCCGCCAGGGCCAGCGGCCAGCACCATTCCCTGTGATGTTCCAAAGCGCATTTTTCTCGGTTTCAGATTCGCGACGGCAACGACCAGGCGGCCTTCGAGCTGCTCGGGCGTATAGGCAGCCTTGATACCCGCAAAAACAACCCGCGACTGGTCTCCGAGGTTCAAAGTCAATTGCAGCAGCTTGTCAGCTCCTTCGACGGGTTCGGCTTTTTCTATCCGGGCGACCCTAAGATCAACTTTCGCAAAATCATCGATTGTGATTTCGTCAGAATCGGATTCCTGTGGCTTTTCAGCCGTTGTGACCTCCGGTTCCTTTGATTGTTCGACCATTTTTTCGACCTGCGCGGGCTCAACCCGGGTTAGAAGTGGTTTGAATTTGTTGATCTTCCGGCCCAGCAGAGGCGTTGTCGCCGTCGCCCAGGCCCACTCATCTTCGTCAAAGAACTGACGGGACTTTTCGGCGAGGGCTGGTACGACAGGTGTCAGGTAGACCATCAATGAACGGAACATATTGAGACCCTGGGTACACACGGCCTGAACCTCGTCTGCCTGGTCTTCATTCTTTGCCATCACCCAGGGCTTTTTATCATCGATATAGCGGTTTGCCGTGTCGGCCAGGGTCATGACAGCGCGAATTGCTTTCGAGTATTCGCGTCGCTCGAAATGTGTCGCGATTTCTTCAGAGGCATCCGAAAACTGGGCAAAAAGTTGCGGATCACATAATTCGTCTGCCAGCTGACCATCAAAGCGCTTGGCGATGAATCCTGCGCAGCGGCTCGCTATATTGACCAGTTTTCCAACCAGGTCTGAATTGACACGAGCAATGAAGTCGTCGAAATTCAGATCGATATCGTCCATTCCGGGCCCCAGCTTGGCTGCGTAGTAATAGCGAAGGCAGCTTGGATCCAGGTTGTCAGAAACGGTGCGGGCCTTGATAAAGGTACCGCGCGACTTTGACATCTTCTTGCCATTGATCGTCAGGAAGCCGTGGGCAAAAACGCTGTTAGGTGTTCGAAATCCTGATCCTTCCAGCACGGCCGGCCAGAACAGGGTATGGAAATAAACAATGTCCTTGCCGATGAAGTGATAGACCTCCGTGTCGTGCCCGGGCATCCAGTAATCGTCAAAATTCAGGTCATCGTGCTGGTTGCAGTAGTGCAGGAAGCTTGCAAGATAACCGACCGGCGCATCCAGCCAGACGTAGAAATATTTGTCCTCGGTTCCGGGGATCTTGAAGCCGAAGTAAGGTGCATCCCGTGAGATGTCCCAGTCCTGCAGTCCTGCTTCAAACCATTCTTCCAGTTTGCTGGTGATGTTTTGATGCAGTTTTGCAGTTTGCATCCAGTCGCGCAGCCGCTGTTCAAATGCGCTTAGACGGAAGAAATAGTGTTCTGAGTCCTTCCACACCGGTTTGGATCCGGACAGTACGGAAACAGGCTCGATCAGGTCATTGGGTGTATAGGTCGCGCCGCAGTTCTCGCAGGCGTCGCCGTACTGCTCCTCTGTTTTGCAGCGTGGGCAAGTGCCTTTGACAAACCGGTCTGGCAGGAACATCTTTTCCTGCTCGTCAAAGGCCTGTTCAATTGTCTTTGTATATATGTAGTCGGCGTCCCGAAGTGCTTCGAACATCCGACATGTGAGCATCTCATTCTCTTCGGAGTGCGTCGTATGGAAATTGTCGAATGCGACATCGAAAGCCTTCAGGTCTTCGTGTTGTTCCGCCGCGATCCGCGTGACCAGCTCTTCCGGAGAAATGTTCTCCTGCCTCGCCTTGATCATTATCGGCGTGCCGTGAGTGTCGGCAGCACAAACAAAAGTGCACTGGTGTCCTCGTAGCTTCTGGAACCGGGCCCAGATATCCGACTGGATGTATTCCACCAGGTGTCCCATGTGCATGTATCCGTTCGCATACGGCAATGCGCTGGATACCATGATTTTTCGTGGTTCCGAACCCATGTTCCTCATTACTCAGATGAAATGACTGATCGCGGCGCATTATGCCACGGCCGCTGGTATCAGGTAGGGTTGATTCGGACCCGTGGGGACCTAAAAATCAGGTTCCGTTATGGCCGACTGATCGTCGACAAGGCCTTTGAATTTCTGCTTGTTGTTAGCCTGGTGATAAGCCTCCAGCGCTGCCACTCGTCCGCTCTTCACCAGTGCCATCAATGCCGAATCCATGGTTTGCATGCCAACAGAGCCACCGCTCTGCATGGCGGTCTCAAGCTGATCAAGTTTTCCCTGCCGGATCAGGTTGGCTACCGCAGACGTGTTGACCATGATTTCAAGGGCCGCAACACGACCGGGTTTGTCCTGTGTCGGCAAGAGCTGCTGTGAGATAACGCCACGAAGCGATGTCGATAGCATCGTTCGGATGTGGCTTTGTTTATCGGAAGGAAAGGTATTGACGATTCTGTCGACAGTTTGACCGGCACCGTTGGTGTGCAAGGTTCCCATGACGAGAATTCCCATTTCAGCTGCAGTAACAGCGGCAGAAATTGTTTCCAGATCGCGAAGCTCACCGACGAGAATGACATCCGGGTCTTCGCGCAATGCAGAATGCAGGGCAGCGGCGAAATTGTCGGTATGTAGCCCGACTTCACGCTGACTGATCAGGCAGTTTCTTCTTTTATGCACAAATTCAATCGGATCCTCAACCGTAAGAATATGCCCTTTGATACGCTTGTTAATTGCGTCAATCATCGCTGCCAGCGTGGTTGATTTTCCGGATCCCGTTTTCCCGGTCACGAGAATCATGCCCTGAGTCTGTTTGCAGAGATCTCGGACGACATTGGGCATGTCAAGCTCTTCGAGGGTCAGCGCATTGGAGGGGATCGCCCTGAAGACTGCGCCGATTCCGTTGAGGTGTCGCAAGACATTTACGCGAAACCGCGAAACTTCAGGAATTTCATATGCGAAATCGACTGCATCATTAGTCTCAAAGTCTTTCTGCAACCCGCCGCTCATGATTTCATAGAGCGAATTTTTGACCAGATCGACGGTCAGTTTTTCTTTACTCAATAATGCCAGCGAACCATGGATCCGGACACGTGGTGGATCGCCGGATATGAAATGCAGATCGGAACTGTTCTTTGCTAACGCGTCTTTGAGAAATTGATCGATTTGTCTCATAGTCGTCATCCTGCCTGCGCGTTGCCGCCTTCGTCCAGGACCGGCAGGATTGATGAGTCTGTGACAAAGCGCTGGAATTGCTTCTTGTCATGCGCGTATCGAAAGGCGTCGTCAGGATCTACCTCTTTGGCTTCGATTGCTGCGAGCAAAGCCTGATCCATCATCTGCATACCAACATCTCTTCCCATCTGTAGCTGCGCGGGTATCTGATGCGACTGGTCGGTCATGATCAATTTTGCAATTGCCCGGTTATTGACCAGTATTTCCATTGCTGCTTTGCGACCGCGGCCGTCCGGCGTTTTGACGAGTACTTGAGTTACTACAGCCTTGAGGCTTTGTGACAGGAAGCTTTTGGTTTGTTCGCGTAAATCGCCCGGCAACGCATCGATGACCCGGTCAATGGTCTTGACCGCGCCGGTTGTATGCAATGTCCCCAGGACAAGGTGCCCGGTTTCCGCCGCAGTCATAGCCATCGATATCGTATCGGCGTCCCGCAACTCTCCGACCAGGATAACGTCGGGGTCCTCGCGCATTGCAGACCTGACGCCATCCGCGAAACTGGTCAGGTGAGTTCCGAGCTCGCGTTGAATTACCTGGCTTTGTTTACTGGGATGCACGAATTCGATCGGGTCTTCCAGGCTGATGATATTCAGGCAGCGGGTGGTGTTCAGGTGATCGACCATAGCCGCTAGCGTCGTCGACTTGCCTGTGCCGGTCGAACCCGTCACCAGCACCATTCCCTGGTGATAGTCACAGAAGCTTCGAAGGACGTCCGGAACATCTAATGAATCGAGTGTTGGCACTTCGTTCGGAATGTGTCGAAATACTGCGCCTACGCCAGTGTCTTTGTGGAACAGGTTAACGCGAAATCGCCCGCCTTCCTCGGCAACGTAGCTGAAATCCAGATCTTTGCCGTGGTAGAACAACTCTTTCTGGGAGTCGCTCAGAATTTCGGTCACGTAACTTTCGAGTTCGGAATCGGCGAGCTCTCGAAACTTTATTGGCATCAGGTCGCCGTTCATGCGAAGCATCGGCGGCACCCCAACAGCAAGGTGAACGTCAGAACAGCCCTGTGCGAGGCCGAGTTTCAGGAATGAATCTATACGTGGCATGGAAATCCGATCAAAACTGGCCTAATTGCCTGAAAATCATGGGTTTGGACGTATCCTAGGCGGATTCATGCCCCCATGCCAGTGCGCTGGCGCACATTTTTTAAGTTAAGTCGGAACTGTCACTCGCGAAGTGCGCGATCAGGGCCCGGGCGGGGCTATACAGTCAGAATTTAACTTCGTTAAGCGCATCGATCAGCTCATCCATAGTCTGGTATCGCTTGGTTTTATCAACCGACATGGATTTCGCAATGACCCCAGCATAGGCATCCGGTACCTCCGGATTGACTTCCTGGCAGGTTTTGGCCTTGCCCTGGACGTGCTGATACATCACCGACATGTGATCGCCACGACTGTAAGGTGGAATACCGGTCACCATTTCATACATGATGACCCCGATGCTGTAGATATCAGCTGCTTCGTCAACTTTCTTTCCAAGGATCTGCTCGGGCGCCATGTATTTTGGCGAGCCGATGACGTAGCCGGTTTTGGTCAGCTGGGTGTCGCCGCTGCTGGCAGCAGCCGCAACGCCGAAATCCACGATTTTCAGAAGTCCATCCTCATTAACCAGAATGTTGGCCGGTTTGAGGTCACGATGTATAACGCCCGCCTGGTGTGCGACGGCCATTCCGGTGGCCATATCCAGCGAGAATTGCAGCGCTTTTTCGAAGGCCATCGGCTTGTTGTCAGGAATCTCGCCGCTCAACGTGTGAGAGGGGAAAAATTCCATCGAGATCGCGTAAGCCCCTTGCAGATACAAAAAGTCGTAAATACGAATGACGTTTTTGTGCGTGATCATCCTCGAATATCGCAGCTCGTGAACAAATCGCTTCATCATTTCTTCGTCGGAAGAAACGTTTGGATTCAAAAACTTCAAAATGAGGCGCTCGTCGACAACCTGGTCCTGCATTAACAATACGGTGCCAAACGCACCTTTGCCGATTTTCTCAATATATTTGTAGCGACCATCGATCACATTGCCTGGCTCGAGACTTGAAATATCGAGAACGGCTGGCGCGTTAGCCGCGGCATTGCTTGCCTCTTCCTCCTCGACGGTGTCGTCAAACGCAGCCCGGTGTGTGCCCATAAGCTTTTCGATTTCTGCATCTTCAAGTAACAGCGTCTTGGTATGTTCGGACATCTTTTCGGCGCGAACATTTTCTTCCAGTACCGATTGCGAGAATCTGGCATCGAGATCCTTGATCGCTTTGTCAGCACTGTTGATGATCGTTCTGTCATCCGATTTCTTGATCGATAACATCAGGCTGCGCACAGTATCTGCACGACCTTCATCCGCCAGGTGCGAAATGGCCTTGATAGCTTCGACCTGGATGTCCCGTTCCGTGCGTTTCAGCATGGGGACGATCTTTGAAATTACGTCCGCGTCGCCTAACTTTCCAAGCGCTCTTACGACAACGGCGTCTGTCTTTGGATTTTTGCCCAGCATGCCGAGCAGGGGTTGCAATGCTTTCTTGTTGCCAATTTGCGCGAGCGCATCCACGGCTCTTTCCCTGACCCACCAATCGGAATCGTCGGTGGCTTTGATCAGCGTGTCGACCGCCGTTTCATCCTTGGTCGAGTTCAGGATTTCAATTGCAGTACGACGAATGTCTTCGTCTTTATCTTTCACCAGTTCGAGAACAGAACTGACGACCTTCGGTCCACCGATTTCAGCCAGTGCATCACCTGCTCGTGCACGGACCCACCAGTCATCGTCTTTGATTGCGCCCAGCAGGTCCTTGACTGATTCGGGGTTACCAATTTCGTTCAAAACTTCCACGGCGGATCTGCGGGTGTATTCGGATTCGTCCTTCATCGCGGGAACCAGGTACTTGATGGTGTCCGGATGGTTGATCTTCACGATGACATCGACGGCCTTGTTCTGAACTTCCAGGTCGGGGTCCTGGAGGAGACCTGCGACTTTGTCGATGTTGATATGTCCGTTTCTTGTTGAAAGTGCCTCTAGCGCGGCGCTTCGAACAATCCTGTTCGTGTCATTGAGTTGCATCTCGAGCGCCCGATTGATGTCGTCACGCTCGAACCTGGATAGCAGTTTCATCAAGTGGATCTTGATTGCAGGATCTTTGCCGCCCATCCGGTTGATCAGGTCTGGCACCATGTCGATCGAGATGCTTTCCTCGATTATGGCGAACAACGCCGCCTTTTCCTTTGGCTCGAGCTCGTAGGCGCGCCGCAGAAGCTCATGCACGCTCAGGTCATTCTTGTGAACTTTCAGAACTTCGATCAAGGCAGGTTTTGATACTTCCTTATCATCGAAGAACTCGAGCAGCGAGTTCGCGTTGTAGTTGTTCGCGCTGGACAATGCCCAGGCGGTTCCTGCGACGACTCTTTCGCCACCATCGGCCAGGCCGTCTTTAAAGAATTTCAGCGTCTTGTCGTTGACATAGCTTGAGAGGATGTCGACGAACACCATCGTGTGTTTCTTGTCGCTCATCGCGAGGGCGTCGATAACCCTGGGGATGACCTTGGGACCAATCTTTTTGAGGCGCTCAACTGTTTTTTGAGCCTTGGGCGTTGACGGATCCGGCTCGCTGGTCAGATCGCCAATCAGTTGATCGGCCCGGAAGCCACCGAGGAGCCCCACTAGTGGTCACTCTCGATCAGGGGATGCCCGGACGGTTGCAGGCGTGTTTGCGCGAAGTCGGCGTGAGCGAATTCTTTGCCGGGATTGCTTATCCCTGCATTAAGTGAAATTCGATCCTTAATATCCAGCGCCATCAATGTTGTTATTCGCTTTTGCCCAAGCACGGCTGGATTCGCAGGCACCACGCCCGATCTGCAACCGCTTCCGTACTAACCCGATCCTGCATTATGCCACATCGCCTGCAGGCCGAAATGTGAACTGGGGAGGATATGCAGTAGACCAAAAAACCTTAATCCCTTGTAATTATTGGGTTCAAGTGTGGTTACAATACCGCCCCCGGAGACGCGGCAAGCCGCGTCTGCCGCTCAATCTAACCTAATACAGCAGTGTGATGTAATCGTGCAGACAGAAACAGACCTTAGCAAAGCCCTCAAATCAACTATTGTTCCCGACGTCAATCGACCGATTGAGGAAGTCGGTCGTGTCACCGCAGCCGTTCTGGAGAGTGACAAGGCAACCATCGGGATCGAACTGGGCTTTCCGGCAAGCGGAATCGTCGGACAGCTCGAAGACGAGATCCGTCAATCGCTGGAGCAGAAATTCAAGATCAAAGCGTTCGACATTTCGATTACGACCAAGATCACAGCGCACGGAGTGCAACGGAATCTTAAGCCGCTCGAAAATGTTCGGAACATTATTGCAGTGGCCTCCGGCAAGGGTGGCGTCGGTAAGTCGACCACAGCAGTAAATCTCGCGCTCGCGCTCTCCGGGGAGGGGGCCAGGGTTGGCATCCTGGACGCCGATATTTATGGGCCCAGTATTCCATTGATGCTTGGCGTTGCCGGCGAGACCCCGTCGAGTGACGACGGAAAGTCGCTGAATCCCCTCACAGCACACGGTTTGCAGGTCATGTCGATTGGATTTCTCATCGAGGCCGATCAGCCCATGGTATGGCGCGGCCCAATGGTCACGCAGGCCCTGAACCAGATGCTGCAGCATACGGGCTGGAACGATCTGGATTACCTCATCGTCGATATGCCGCCGGGTACCGGCGATATTCAGCTGACACTGTCGCAACAGGTGCCTGTCAGTGGTGCCGTCATCGTGACAACTCCGCAGGATATAGCGCTTCTTGATGCGAGAAAGGGGTTGCAGATGTTCCGCAAGGTATCTGTTCCCGTCCTCGGCATCGTTGAAAACATGAGCACTCACATCTGCACAGAATGTGGGCACGAAGAGCCGCTGTTCGGGAGTGGCGGTGGTGCGCAAATGGCTGCCGATTTCGATGTTGAATTGCTGGGCCAGTTGCCGCTTGACCTCAAAATCCGGCAGCAGACTGACAGCGGCAATCCAAGCGTTATAGCGGAGCCGGACGCAGGTCCGGCTGTGGCCTATCGACAGACAGCCCGGCGCATGGCGGCGCGGCTCGCGACCCGGAGCAGGGACTACAGCAGTAAATTTCCGAACATCGTGGTTGAGAACACCTGAATGAGCATAAAAGCAGATCACTGGATTCGAAAAATGGCCGCCGAGCACGGCATGATCGAACCGTTTGAACCGGGCCAGGTTCGTGAAAACGAAGGGGGGCGGATCGTATCCTACGGCACTTCGAGCTACGGCTATGACGTGCGCTGCGCTGACGAATTCAAGATCTTTACCAACATTGAGTCGACTCTTGTGGATCCGAAGTCATTCGACGAGTCGAGTTTCGTTGACAAGCAAAGTGACGTTTGCGTTATTCCTCCAAATTCGTTTGCGCTCGCGCGGACGATCGAATATTTCCGGATCCCGCGCAGTGTGTTGACGATCTGCCTTGGAAAGTCGACTTACGCCCGCTGCGGAATCATTGTGAACGTCACTCCCCTTGAGCCCGAATGGGAGGGGCATGTCACGCTCGAGTTCTCCAATACCACTCCATTGCCTGCAAAAATCTATGCAAATGAAGGGGTTGCCCAAATGTTGTTTTTCGAATCCGACGCGGAATGCGAAACTTCATACCGCGATCGCGGAGGCAAATACCAAGGACAGCAGGGAGTCACACTCCCCAGGGCCTAGTATCCGGAGATGGCAGGCAACGACAGGAAGTCAGTTGATTAGCGCCCCGGAAAATTCAAGCGGTTCATCAAGGCGATCTCCGTCGAGCCACGCGCGCCCGTCCCGGTACTCGAGGCGACCGGAAGCATATAAGGCTGCAGCCTGCGGATAGATCTGATGCTCGACTGCCAGAACGCGAGCGGCGAGAGTCTCTGCTGTGTCGCTCTCGCGCACCGGCACACGCCCCTGAATTACCCTCGGCCCGCCATCCAGCTCTTCTGTTGCAAAATGAACGGTGCTGCCGTGCCAATCGTCGCCGGCGTCAATCGCACGCTGATGGGTGTCCAGCCCGGGGTATTTCGGTAACAACGATGGATGGATGTTGAATATCCTTCCGGAAAAATGGTCGATAAAAACCGAAGTGAGAATTCGCATGAAACCAGCAAGAATGATCAGCTCCGGATCATATTGATCCAGGGCCGCTATCAGCGCGGCATCAAAATCTTCACGGATGGGAAATTTGCTGTGTTCGACGCATTCAACTGCAATGCCGGCTTCGCGTGCTCTCTGAAGCCCGGCGGCGCCTGGTTTGTTGCTCAAAACAACTGAGAGATCAAGGTCGAGACTGCCGTCCCTGGTTTGATCAATAAACGCCTGCAGGTTGGTGCCGCTCCCGGAGATCAGAACGGCCGTGCGCACTGATTTGCGATTCAAAGGTAGGCAACCCCGCCCGCACCGGACCGAACATGGCCAAGGCGCCAGGCCTGTTCGCCACTGTTCGAAAGCGTCTCGATTGCTGCATCGGCGTCAGCCGCGTCAACAATGACGGCCATACCAATCCCACAGTTAAATGTGCGCCGCATTTCATCCGTCTCAATTCGACCACCGGCCTGTAACCAGTCAAATACGGCCGGCTGTTGCCAGCTATTGATGTCGATTTCTGCATGCAGGTCATCGCCAAGCACTCTGGGCACATTTTCGGTAATGCCGCCGCCGGTGATGTGGGCGAGTCCCTTGATTGTAATGGAGGCCATCAGAGTCATAATCGAACGAACGTAGATACGCGTTGGTTCCATCAGCGCGGACTCGGCCGGTTTACCGTCGATAGTCCGATCCTCAGCAATGTCGAGGACCTTGCGAATGAGCGAATAGCCATTTGAGTGCGGTCCGCTGGATGCGAGGCCGACAATCACGTCGCCGGGGCCAGCGGTGCTGCCGTCGATAATATCCTCGCGCTCAACCGCGCCGACGCAAAACCCGGCGAGGTCGTACTCGCCGTCCGCATACATATCGGGCATTTCAGCGGTTTCGCCGCCGATCAGTGCAGCGCCTGCCTGCTCGCAGCCCTCCGCAATTCCGCCGATAACGGCGGTTGCCAGGTCTGTATCGAGCCGCCCGCAGGCAAAGTAGTCGAGGAAGAACAGCGGTTCTGCACCCTGTACTAGTACATCGTTAACGCACATCGCGACCAGGTCGATCCCAATCGTGTCGTGAATGCCCGTTATTTGCGCAAGCTTCAGCTTCGTCCCTACGCCATCAGTGCCTGAGACCAGAACGGGTTCTCTATAACGGCCGGGAGGAATAGCAAAGAGCCCGCCAAAACCACCAAGCCCCGCCATTACTTCGGGGCGACGGGTCCTTGCGACCAGCGGCTTGATTCTCTCGACCAGCGTATTACCGGCGTCAATATCGACACCGGCGTCTTTATAGGTAAGGGGCTTTGAGGTCATTTTGACACGGATGCCTTTTCTGTATTGCTGGCCACCATTTGTCATTGTGCTGAATTAATCGGTAACAATGCGTGGCAAATTCTGTGAGGGCGATATAATAGAGGTTCGACAGGTATCGGGAAACACCCTTTTTCGCCTTCGCTGGCCGGGCACAAGAAATGCAATTTGATTTTATGGAACGAGGACGCAACCGCGGAACCACGGCGGGTCGCTGCCGGCAGGGCTTGCTGGCCGTTTGGTTGACCATAGCTGTGGTCATGTCGTCAGCACAAGCGATTGAAATGACCTCGCTCTACTCTGTAGAAGTAGCGCAGGATCCGGACGATCCCGATGCGCAGACGAATGCCTACCGCGCCGCACTGACTGAAGTCCTTATTCGCGTCACCGGAACGACAGCAGCTGCCGATTCAGAAGAACTGGCGCTCTTGTTCCCCAATCCGGCGCAGTATGTTCGGCAGTACAGTTCGGGTCCCGACAATACGCTCATTGTCTCACTTGATGGGCCAGCTATAGAGCGAGTTTTGCAGCAATCGGGCGCGACGGTCTGGGGCACTGAACGCCCGCTCACCGTGGTCTGGCTTGCGGTTGACTGGGGGCTCGGTGATCGCGAAATTGTTGCGGCTGACGATCCTGACCGCTTTGCCTCGGATAGTCGCTCTATCGATCGCAATCGCTTGCTTCGTGAACGAGTACAGGCCGTTGCGAACCGGCGGGGATTGCCGATCGTATTCCCGTTACTCGATGTCGAAGATCTGCAAAATATTGGGTTCAGCGATATCTGGGGTGGGTTTGACGATCCGCTGCTTGAGGCTTCCGCGCGCTATGGCGCGACCTCAGTTCTGGTTGGGCGAATTCGGCCGGAAGAATTGCAGCCACCCCGCTGGACGTGGCATCTGGACGGGCAGCGATTTGCCTGGCCCGGGCAGCCGGAAGAGGCGCTGGATCAGCTTGCAGATGCACTGGCTGCGCGCGATGCAATTCGCGGCGACCAGGAATCGGAAATGATAGAACTGACCATATCCGGTATTGATTCCGTGGTCGCTTACGGCCGTGTTCAGCAATACCTTGAAAATCTCAGGATTGTGCAAAGTCTCGCAATAAAGACGGTCGCCGGGGATCGAATCACCTACGGAATTGCGATGCAGGGCGGGGCCGAGCGGCTCGACAACGTGCTCGTGCAAAGCAGGATGTTTGAGCGTGGCGAAAATGCAATCGATGGGAGCTCTTACGGCATGAATCGCCGCGACGGAAACATACTTGAGTTTGTGTACCGTCCCGCACCGTCGTCGCTGATGAATTCCGAACCCACGTTTATTCCGGACGAAAGTCCGGAGAGCTGATCAAATGTCGTTGCGCTGGTTGCCAAATGCAATTTCCCTGATGCGCATCGTGCTGGTTGTGCCAATCCTGATGTACATAGTGGATGGGCGATACGGCCTGGCATTGATCCTGTTTTTCGTCGCCGGTTTCTCAGACGGTCTGGATGGTTTTCTCGCGAAACGATTCGACTGGCATACGCGTATTGGCGCATTGCTTGACCCGATCGCAGATAAACTCCTGGTTGGCGGGACATTCATAGCAATGGTATTCACGGGGCTTATCCCGGCCTGGCTGGCGGCACTGGTTATCATCCGGGACGTCGTCATTGTCGGTGGCGCAACTGCATACAATTTCCTGGTGCGCCCGGTTGAGGGTGAGCCAACGCGGATTAGTAAACTCAATACGGCGCTGCAATTGTTATTTATTGTTTTTATCCTGAGTCGCGCAGGTTTTGGTTGGCCGGACGAGATTGCGGTGACCATCATTGGCGCCGCCGTGCTGGTTACAGTAATCGTAAGTGGCATCGACTACGTATGGGCCTGGGCTCGCCGCGCCCGCGCTGATGATCCTGAAATGAGCGATACCTCGGGCGAGTCCGGAAAATGAACAGCAGTTTCCGCAACAGCTGGATGATCGCCATTGCGCTGACCGGATGGCTTTTGTATCTGCTTGCGCCGGTCCTTACGCCTTTCGTAGCGGCGGCCTTGCTTGCATACATCGGAGATCCGCTGGCCGACCGGTTGCAGCGGCTGAAATTTCCGCGGACGGTCGCCGTTGTTACCGTATTCCTGCTGACCTTTGTTGCCCTTGGATTGCTGGTTCTCCTCGTCGTGCCGTTGATCAGGGGCCAGATTTCGGCGTTCCTTTCAGCGCTTCCCGAGATCATCGTCCAGGCAGAGCAGGTCTGGCTGCCGACAATTACCGACTGGCTTGGTATTGAGCAAGGCGAAGATATTGGTCTTGGTGCCTTTATCAGTCGCTACAGCGATATGGCTGGTAGCTGGGGCGCAACGGTGCTGCTTTCTCTAAGCAAGGGTGGCGGAGCACTTGCAGCAGCTGTCATCAGTCTGTTTCTGATCCCGATTCTGACGTTTTACCTGCTACGGGACTGGGACTCGATCATAGCGAGATTCGGGGCGCTGGTTCCTTCGTCGAAACGGGAAACGGTTTTCCGGCTGGCGCGCGAAACTGACGATGTGCTTGGCGCATTCCTGCGGGGCCAGATTCTCGTCATGATCGGGCTCGGAACGATCTATTCGATTGGACTCAGTCTCGTCGGCCTGAACTTCGCAATCGCAATTGGTGTGGTGGCTGGCCTGGTCAGTTTCGTTCCCTATCTTGGCTTCGTATTCGGCATAGTGCTTGCAGGACTTACCGTTGCGCTGGAGCCGGACCCACTTCTACGCCTTGCCGGCGTCGTCGCAACTTTTTCGATCGGCCAGTTCATCGAGGGATCGGTTTTGACGCCCAAGCTCGTGGGCGACCGCATCGGTCTGCATCCTGTGATCGTCATATTTGCAGTTGCGGCCGGAGGCCAGTTGTTCGGTTTCTTCGGCATCCTGCTCGCATTACCTGCAGCGGCAGTACTGTCCGTGCTGGTTCGATTTGCCTATTCCCAATACCTCGCCGAGCATCCCGAGTCCCGGGCAATTGAGGCACAACTGGAGGGTGGTCAGGAGGGCACGACATCTTGAGTCAGTTGGCCTTGCCGCTGAAGCTCCAGGATCACGCTGTTTTCGAAAGTTTTTTGCCGGCTGGCAACGAAGCGATTGTGGCTTTCCTTAAGGGAGTTGTTGAAAACGGTGATGGCCCGGGCGGATGGATATGGGGCGCCGGTTCGACGGGCAAGACGCATTTACTTCAGGCCGTTTGTGAGCGAGCTGCAGACAGGGCTCAATTTCTCCCGCTGCGGGATTTCCGGAATGCTGGCCCAGGCATTCTCGAAGGCCTGCAAAACAGGCAATTCATCTGCCTTGATGACGTCGACAGTGTGGCCGGAGAGGAGGAGTGGGAGCTTGAGCTTTTTGGACTTTTTAATGCGCTGAGTGATTCGGGTGGCGTGCTTATCTGTTCCGCGTCGGCGCCTGTCCGGGAAAGCGATTTTGGCCTTGCTGACTTGCTCAGCCGTTTCTCCAGGTTGCCGGTGTTTCATCTTCATGAGCTAGGTGAATCAGAACGTATAGAAGCACTTCAATTGCGTGCGCGTCACAGGGGACTTGACCTGCCGGCTGAAACGGCCAGCTACCTTCTTGCCAGGAGCAGGCGCGATATGGCCAGTCTCTACGCGTTGCTGGACAAGCTTGATACGGAGGCTATGAAGGCTCAACGTCGCCTGACGATTCCATTTGTCAGGGAAGTGCTGGACCTCAGCCGGTAGTTTTCAGTTTTATTGCGATTCGGGCGACGCGTTCGCCCAGCGCTTTCGCCAGCTGGCCTTCTTCTTCAGTCAACACGTCGGGATCACGGCCCCAGGTGACGTGGCCTGCACCGTACGGCGATCCGCCGGAGGTAGTCGTTGACAAGGCGGCCTCGGAATAGGGGATTCCAACGAAGATCATCCCGTGGTGAATCAATGGTAGCGCCATCGTTAGCAAGGTTGTTTCCTGGCCGCCATGCAGACTGGATGTCGAAGTAAATACACCGGCGGGTTTGCCACTTAGCGTGCCATTCATCCATTCACTACCGGTGCCATCAAGAAAGTATTTGAGTGGGGCGGCCATGTTACCGAATCGGGTAGGGCTCCCCATTAGAATGCCAGCGCACTCTTTCAGGTCGTCCTTGGTCACAAAAGGTGGTCCTTCTGCAGGTATGTCTTCTTCTGTTGCCGATGCGACAGTAGAAACTGCAGGCACCGTCCGCAAACGGGCAGCAGCCCCGGCGACACTGTCGATCCCCTGGCATACCTCCCGAGCAAGGGATTCTGTTGCGCCGAAGCGGGAGTAATAGAGGACCAGGATTTCGCTCATTTTCTGAGCAGGCTCAGGACGTTTTCCGGTGGCCGGCCAACCACTGCACGTCCTTGCTCTTCGTCCACCACGATCGGTCGTTCCAGGACCTTCGGATTCGCTGCAATCCAGTCGGCCAGTGCCTCGTTGTCGTCCAGTGGAACGGTGTCGCCGGCGTCCGTGAACTCGGATTCGCCGCGACGCAGCAAGTCGGAGAGCGGGATGTCGAGGAGTGCGGATATTCGGAGCAGGGTATCTGCGTCCGGCGGTGCCGTCAGATATTCGACAATTGTGGGAGAAACCCCGGCGGACTCGATCAATTCGAGAGTCTTCCGTGACTTGGAGCAGCGAGGATTGTGGTAAATGGTAATTCTCATGATTATCTGGCGATGCCTTCATCGAATATGAATTCACGGCAACTCTATCAGCAGATCAGCGCGTCGTCAGTCCTGTATTGATAAATGCGCGCTGCTTGACTGCGCGTGTCACCGCTTGCTAGCTTTGCCCGGTGCACATGAAAAATTTTCAAATGAGCGTCGCACTCCACACTGGCAAGCTGGTTCGGGTGTTTTTGATCGCCATCCTGCTCGCCACGGGAGCCTGCGGCAGCAGCCCGCCCGTGCAGGAAATGAGCGATGCCAGGCAGGCGATTTCTGTGGCCCGTGAAGCGGGTGCCGCACAACACGCACCTGTGGATCTCCGGGCAGCCGAAGACAGCCTCAATGACGCGTTGCGTAACCTGACGCGAAAGGAATACGGACTTGCCCGGGATAATGCCGTGGAAGCCAAGAACAAGGCGTTGGCGGCGCTGGTAATCGCCGAAGAGTCGGGCGACGCTGACCCGCAACGCTGATCACTGCCAGATTCTTTTCCAGATCCGCACTCCTTTCAGAGCAATGTGCCGTCAATTCATAGTCACCGGTCGCGTACAGGGCGTCTTCTTCAGGGCTAGCACTCGGGATGTTGCCATTCCACTGAAATTGCGTGGCCATGCAATCAACCTGCCGGACGGTAGCGTTGAGGTCCGTGCCTGCGGTGACGCAGACGCGATTACTGAACTGAGCAACTGGCTACACCGGGGCCCGTCTCATGCGGTGGTGCAGAGCGTGACAGAGATCAAGACAGCCTGCACCAAACCGGATGGCTTCGTAACAGGTTGAGTGAGTGAAATGGACAGCCGGGTCCCTGAGCATTGGGAGCCA
>CAJQPR010000053.1 GCA_905480255.1 uncultured Woeseiaceae bacterium
GGCCACCAATGACTTTCTGTCTGACTTTCTGCACTATTTTTCCTGAACCACCCGACGCAATACCTTAGGCACCAAGAATTGAAAATCGATAGCCTGAGCCACGAACCGTTTGAATATAACGCTCAACGCCATGTTCCGTCAGCGCCTTTCTAAGTCGCCGCACATGCACGTCAACCGTGCGCTCCTCCACGTAGACATTGGCGCCCCAGACCCGATCCAGCAGCTGATTGCGGCTGTAGACGCGTTCAGGATGGGTCATCAGGTATTTGAGGAGACGATACTCCGTCGGCCCAAGATGAACTTCGGTGCCCTTGGCGAGCACCCGGTGCGCCGCCGCATCAAGCTTAATCTCACCGGATGTGACGACTTCATTTTCTGCAGACCCTGAGCGGCGCAAGACGGCTTTAATCCTGGCGACCAGTTCCCGCGGCGAGAATGGCTTGGTCATATAGTCGTCCGCACCGCCTTCCAGGCCGGTCACCTTGTCATGCTCGTCAGCGCGAGCCGTGAGCATGATCACAGCAAGGTCTTCGAATTCCTTATCCCGCTTCAGCATTCGGGTCAGTTCCAGACCGCTCATGTCCGGCAGCATCCAGTCGATTAATGCCAACGATGGCCGCTCGTCAGCAAGAAGCTTGCGCGCCTCCCTGCAATCCTCGGCCTCAAGCGTGTCATAGCCAGCCCGCATGAGATGGAATGCAATCATCTCGCGGATGGGGCGTTCGTCTTCAACAATGAGAATTTTGTTTGTAGTCACTGCCAGGTACTTTCGGAGTGCGGCAAGGTGTTAACTATTGCGAATGAATCCGGCCAGCACAAGGGTTCGGAAAAGCCGCATTAGATCAATCAAATGTTACAGCTCTGTTACCGAAAAAACGCCGCTATCGGAATATAGTGGAAAAAATAGCAATAGAGGATCGATTGCCCTAGTTCCGCTGCACCGGCTTTTCAGCAACCTTTGATCGCAAATAGGCCGGCGCCAACTGCTCCGCCGGGATTGCGTCCGGCGACCTTTCGGCCAACCGCAACAGGAAACGGGCCCGCGGAAACTCCACAGGTAGAAACTCGTTGATTTTCGACTTATTGATCGATTTCAGGTCCGGATACCGTTCCCACCCGCCACCGGCGGCGGTGTAGCCATCATTTAGCAACGATAGCTCTCCAGCAAAAACGATTTTTTCGTCATGTTCCGCTTCCGGCAGACCGTCCTGGCGTTTGCGAAAGCAACCGAGATACACCTCATTCATTCTCGCATCCTGCGCAACGACTACATGCGGAGCCTCGTGTTCCGCCATGACTTCCGCCGCAATCGCGGCAAGCGAGGAAATTGGAATGACCGCCAGGCCGGAACCGAAGCAGAGGCCCTGCGCGACCGATGCTCCGATACGCATACCAATAAACGACCCGGGGCCATTTCCAAGCACAATCGCATCAAGATCTGTCAGCTCTATGTCGCCGTCCTGGAGGATCTTTGAAATCATCGGCATAAGAAGTTTTGTGTGAGCCCGAGGCTCGACCACATGATCTTCAATAGTTTCGTCACCAACCTGTAATGCGACGGAGCAGGCGTTTGACGATGTATCCAAAGCAAGAAGATTCATCCCGCTCGCCTTGCAATGTCATCAGCTGCCGCATCGTGAGCACCCAGAAATTGCCTGACGTCATCCAATGAGTCTGTACATTTCATCGGTTGAAGGCTTTTCAGAAACACCCTGCCATAGCTCTTGCTTGTCAGGCGCGGATCGCACAAAACGATGACACCAAAATCGTTGTCATCGCGAAGTAATCGCCCTGCGCCTTGCTTCAGGGCAAGAACCGCGACCGGAAGCTGATGACCTGTGAATCCATTGCCGCCCTGGCGCCGGATAAATTCAAGACGCGCCATCATGAGCGGATCAGCCGGCGACGCAAACGGCAGCTTGTCGATAGCGACTATTGTCAGCGCCCGCCCGCGAACGTCCACGCCCTCCCAAAAACTTCCGGTGCCCAGGAGTACAGCATTGCCATGATCCCGGAATCGACGCAGCAGGTCGTCACGCGGCGCGTCACCTTGTATAAGTAAGGGGCGTCCTTTCAGGCGTTTTTTTCGGGTTTTGAACCAACGCCGCGCAGTATTCAGGGCGCGGTGGCTGGTAAACAGGCAAAACAGACCACCGTCTGTCATGTCGAGAAGCGGCAATACGTTTTCCAGCATCTCACCGGTGTGCGTCCTCTCGGAAGGCGCAGGCAAATGGGGAGGAAGCCAAACCAGTCCGTTTTTCTCCAGCGCATACGGACTCGGAAACGTCAGGCAGGTGGCGCCCCCAAGGCCCATACGATCGGTGAAATGACTAAAGTCATCTCCGACCGCAAGTGTCGCCGAGGTAAAGATCCACGCCTGATGAGCGGTGTTTATCAATCCACTAAGAGTGTCGGCCACGTCCAGTGGCGTCAGATTCAGGCGAATACTCCGCGGGTTGACGTCCAGCCAGCGAAGGCCGTCCCAGGTTTCGTCACTTGAAAGGTGCGAAAGGCGCTCGACTGCTGAATAGAGTTGTTCGTAAAGTTTTTCCAGCTCGGCCGATGAGCCTGTCAGATTGCTGACGCCTTCGAGCAATTCCTTCAGCGCCGCCGACAACGTCGTCATCGGCGTTCTCAGATGCTCTATTACCGCGGATAATTCATGCCGACCTTCATCCCTCGGAGATTCCGCCCGTAACACCCGAAGCGCAGTTTGGGCCGTATCAAGACGGCGCTGAAATTCCGCATCCTTGAACGGCAAAGTTGCTCCGCGTAGTTCGTCAAACAACCGCTCCAGTTCACGACTGCCAAGGCTAACGCCAAAAAATTGCGCGGCAAGATCGGGAATCTGGTGCGCCTCGTCCAGAATGATGGCGTCGGCGCCGGGCAGAAATTCAACGAACCCTTCTTCCTTCATCGCGAGGTCTGCAAGAAGCAGGTGATGGTTCACGACGACGAGATCTGCCTCCTGCGCCGCCCGCCGCGCTTTGACGACATGGCATTTTTGGTAGAGAGGGCATTCCGAGCCGAGGCAATTGTCAGCAGTCGACGTCACAAGAGGCCAGATTGCCGAATCTTCGGCCACGCCGATGAGTTCGGCGCGATCACCTGCCATTGTGCTGTGGCGCCATTGGCGCACTTCATGCAAATCGTCGGTCAAAGCGCCGGAGGCAACCTGATCCGCGACCGTGTCGAGGCGCTGCAGGCACAAATAATTTGCCCTGCCCTTAAGCAAGGCTGTCGAAACAGGACGGCCGACTGCCTTGCCAATTAGCGGCAAATCCCGGTGGTACAGCTGATCTTGCAGGGCCTTGGTACCGGTGGAAATAATCGTTTTCCGGCCACTCATCAGGGCTGGAAGCAGGTAAGCGAACGTCTTGCCCGTCCCTGTTCCGGCCTCAACGACCAGCTTGCCGGAACCTGCAATTGCCTCTGCAACAGCTTCTGCCATCCAGGCCTGGCCCGCCCGTGGCTGAAAACCGGGCAGATGAGGCTTCAATGGGCTGGCAGGCCCGAAAAATTCGGTCAGTGATTGCACAGCAGGACTATACCGCCCCATGCACTTTTTGCATGTATTTTAAAAGCGCTGAATGCCCGGTTTCACTCTCCGGATGCCATGCTGTGGCAGTCGCCGGGAGCTTCGTAATGCTTCAGAAAAAACTGGAGATCCGGGCCTTTTGTATGCGCTCGCAGTCACTGTATAATGCGCGACCCTGCATGACCTGAAGCACATGTGTCAGGTTTTTTTTCAAACAATTCCAGAGACCAACATGACGACAACGCTTTCCGAACTTCAGGAATGGGTAGATTCAGTAGCAGCCCGGACACAGCCGGACAATATTCACTGGTGCGACGGCGGCGAAGCCGAAAACCAGTCGCTCATTGAGGCAATGTGCGAATCCGGTGTTCTGTCACCGTTGAACCAGGAAAAATTTCCTGACTGCTACCTGCACCTGTCAGACCCTTCGGACGTGGCGCGAGTTGAGCACCTGACTTTTGTCTGCACCAGCAACCAGGACGACGCCGGACCGAACAACAACTGGATGGCGCCGGCCGACGCGCACGAGAAGATTGACGCATTGTTCGACGGTGCGATGAAGGGCAGGACGATGTACGTCATCCCCTATTGCATGGGTCCCATCAAATCTCCCTACGCCCGGTTGGGAGTTGAGATCACGGATAGTCCTTACGTTGTAGTCAACATGCGGTTGATGACACGCATGGGGGCAGACGCACTCAAGAGAATCGAGAAGGAAGGCGTATTCGTCAAAGGACTGCATTCAACGGGCGATCTCGACCCTGAACGACGGTTCATCATGCATTTCCCGGAAGAGCTGAGCATCAAAAGCATCGGCTCCGGCTATGGCGGCAACGCCCTCCTCGGCAAGAAATGTCACGCACTGCGGATTGCGAGTTATCAGGCTCGCACAGAAGGCTGGCTTGCTGAGCACATGCTGATTGTCGGTATCGAAAATCCGCACGGCGAAGTGCACTACGTCGCCTGCGCATTCCCTTCTGCGTGCGGTAAGACCAACCTGGCCATGCTGATTCCACCGGAGTCACACAAAGGTTGGCGGATATGGACACTGGGTGACGATATTGCGTGGTTGCACAAAGACGAAGGCGGCAAATTGCGCGCGATTAATCCGGAGGCCGGCTACTTCGGCGTCGTTCCCGGCACGAACGAGAAAACAAACAAGAACGCGTACGACATGATTCATGGCGAGACTATTTTCACGAACGTAGCCACCACGGAAGACAACGAGCCATGGTGGGAAGACAAGAAAACAGGAGAGCCGAGCACGGACTGGCAGGGTCGCGACTACGATCCCGAGTCCGGTCCCGCAGCGCACCCGAATTCACGCTTCACAGTTTCGGCAACCCGCAACAAGAGCTACTCATTACTTGCCGATGCACCCGAAGGTGTGCCGATCTCTGCCATCGTATTTGGCGGCCGCCGCAAGGAGCTGGCGCCGCTGGTCTATGAGGCAAAAGACTGGAACCATGGTGTGCTCGTCGGTGCGAGCGTGGCCTCCGAGACCACCGCAGCAAATATTGGCGAAGTCGGCGTCGTTCGCCGTGACCCGATGGCGATGAAGCCATTCTGTGGCTACAACTTCGCTGATTACTGGAGTCATTGGCTGACGTTCGCTGACAATGAGCGACGATTGCCGAGGATTTTCCACGTCAACTGGTTCCGCCAGGACAACGACGGGAAATTTCTCTGGCCCGGATTCGGTGAAAATCTGCGCGTACTACGCTGGATTATGGAACGTTGCGAAGATCGTGCAGAGGCCCGCGAAACGCCGATCGGATTTCTGCCAAAGCCCTCAGATATCGATACAAGCGGACTGGATATTGCCGACGAGACAATGGATGCCCTGCTCTCGGTTAATGTTGAGCAATGGCGGGAAGAGATGGACTCCGTAGGCGAATACCTGGAGAGTTATGGCGACCGGCTTCCCGAGATATTGAGGCAAGAACACGCCGCGATCGTCGAAAACCTGAAAAAAGCCGGCTAGACGACCCGACTCGCCAAATAAAAGAGGTCTAATCGCCGCAGATGAAGTGGACGGCGAGCGGCGTACCTGCCTTGGCAACACGTCCCAAGCCGATTATTCCTTCGCCGGTCAGCGCAGTGCTGTCGCGGCGGATGAATATTTCCTCGCCCTGGGCATTTTCCAGAAATGTCCCGTTGGTGCTCTGATCGATTAAAACGAACTTGCCGCGCCGCATTTCGATTCGTGCGTGAATCCGTGAAATCAGATTACCTTTGACAACCAGGTCATTGTCGTCGGCCCGTCCCATGTTGATCGCCTTGCGTCCCTCGTTGACGACGACCGTGCTATCGCGAAAGGTCAGTGTCAGCTTGGTCGCCGCGTTATTCTTGCTGTCCCAGTCGATGGTCGGCAACATGCTGGTTGCCTCTTCCGGCTGCCACAGCACTTCAAACAATGCGACTTCGTCGATTCGGCCGCGGACTGTCGCCACATCTATCTGGCGCGTCTGGGCCTGCCAGTCCGGGCCCATCTGTTCGACCGTCGTACCGGAAATGATGATCTGTTTGGCCTTGGCCTGGGAAGTCATTCGATTCGCCGTGTGCACTGCTGCACCGAAGATGTCATTTTGCTCCTGAACAACCGGACCAAAATGACAACCTATGCGGATCGATACCTTAATTTCGTCTTCGCCGGAACTGATGAGGGTCTGCATCTGGGTAGCGGCACCCATGGCCTCATCGACCGTAGGAAAGGTTGCCATGACCTCGTCACCGATGGTCTTGATAACAGTGCCATTGAACTGGTGGGTGGCGTCCTTCATAACATCCAGGCAGCGAGCCACGGTCTCGCTGGCCTTGGTGTCGCCAAATTTGTCGTACAGCTGGGTGCTACCGACAACGTCAGCAAAAAGAATCGCAACTTCTAGGTCTTTTGCCATTCCGTGATTAACCAGTCAGAAAACTGTCCTAATGCCGAATCGTCGGCGAACGCGCGATTATAAGCGCTAAGTTCTTAATTTCCCACACATTATGTCATGTCTGCACGGGTAATGTGCATTATGCATTATCTCGACAAGCCATTAATATCATAGGAATTTCTTACTTACTTCTCGGCGACAATATACGCGATCCACGCAAGATCCGCCTCGCCTTTGTCTTCCGGCGTGAACTCGCCGTTGCCTTCGCCGTCTTCGTCATCTCCTTCCCAATAGACTGTTGGGTTTTTGAATCCGGCTTCAAGTAACAGTTCACGAATCTCCGGTGCGGTCCACAGCCGCCATTCATACGTGAATGCCTTCTTTATTTTGGAGCCATCCGGGAATTTGAAGTGAATATGCGTCCGCATGTAATGCGTCACCGGATGGAACTCAGCCTGGTGCCAAATGTAGGTGAAGTCGTCGTGTTTCGTCTTTTCCTTCGTCTCTTCCTGGGCTTCACAGCCACCAAACATGTCCACGAAGAAAAGGCCGTCCTCTTTGACCGCGTCGTAAGCTGCCCGGAAATATTTCAGCATCTTTTCCCGTGTATCGAAGATCCAGTAACTGAAGTTGAACGCAATCAGAATATCGACAGGCGAAGTTTCAACGTCGAGTACATCCGACTCAATAAGGCGAATCCGTGCCTGGTCGGCAGACGGAAGACGCCCGACACGATTTTCGCGACCCCACTCGAGTACCGTTGGATCAATATCGACCCCAATTGCCTGGAATTCCTCACCCTGCTTCACCCATTCGCAAGCTGCGCTGGCAGTGCCACAAAAGTCTTCACGCAGCGAATACGCTTTGCGGCCACGGATATCCTGGAATGTGGCCTGCAGAAATTCCGCCTCGTGCTCAACGTTCTGTACGGAAAGTTCGTAGAGTTCATGAATGTCGGCCCGCTCGGCCATCGTTTGATGTTTCTTCGCAGCTTTGGCGCTCATCTTTTCTTTTTCTCTCTGTCGGGGTTAAACACTTTGGCGCATTGTACTTACGTATTGCCAAACAATCATGCTGCTCGCGGCAACTTTTCCAGCGCTTTCTCCAACACATCGATACCGGCATCAAACCGATGTGCGTTTTCGCTCAGATAACGTCGCCAGGCACGTGCACCAGGCTGGCCGGCGTACAGGCCAAGCATATGCCGGGTAATGTGTTTCAAAAAGGCTCCAGAAGCGAGTTCGTATTCGACGTAAGGCAACATCTTCCCAATGACCTCAAAGCGGGTTGACGGCACCTGTCCAGTACCGAACGCCTCTTCCAGTTCCGTCAGAAACCAGGGTCGATGATAAACCTGCCGACCGATCATGACGCCATCGACCTGCTCCAGGTGCCGACGACAGTCGTCGACTGATACGACGCCACCATTCAGAATGATCGTCAAATTCGGGTAGTCTTCTTTGACCCTGTAAACCCGATCATAGTTGAGTGGTGGTACGTTCCGATTTTCTTTTGGACTGAGACCCTGAAGAAGGGCTTTGCGAGCGTGCACCACAAATGTGTCGCACCCGGCATCGATGTTCGTATCGATAAATCTCTGCAGAAATTCGTAGTCATCGAAGTCATCTATGCCGATACGTGTTTTGATAGTAACCGGCACATCCGTAACAGCCTTCATCGCACGCACGCAATCTGCCACGAGACCCGGGCTGGCCATCAGGCAGGCACCGAACTGACCGCTTTGAACCCGGTCACTCGGGCAGCCGACGTTGATGTTGATCTCGTCGTAGCCCTCATCGGCTCCCTTCCTTGCAGCTTCAGCCATAAGCCCGGGATCGCTGCCACCGATCTGCAGAGCAACCGGGTGCTCACAATCGTCATACTGCAATAGCTTCGCCGAATCACCGTGATGAAGAGCTTGCGCCGTGACCATCTCCGTATAGAGGCGCACGGATGGACTCAAGAGCCGCATGAAATAGCGACAATGTCTATCCGTCCAATCCATCATTGGTGCAACTGATATCTTGTTTTTCAAAAATGTACCTATGGTTCTCGCGTTCGAATCAGCCACATGTCCTTGATTGTGCTGTTGTGTGGATACACAAGCGCAATTACAGAGAACTAGAGTCAGCACAATAGCCTGTCGAGGTAACGCATTCTCCAGCGAAATAATAATTTTCCGGCAAGTATCCAGCAGGCAATCAAGGCGTGCAAGGCTGACAGCGAAGCGTTTGTCGTTGGGCGGGCCAGCGAGAACGACAGGCGAAGGCAGGCCCCTGATTTACTAAACTCGCGTCATATCAACTATTGCTGGTCTTCGCTACTTTGGATGCGTATATCGAGTGGCCGGGTGGAATCGAGGTGAACATCGCGCTGCGGGAACGCAACCACGATGCCAGCATTGTTTAGTTTTTCGTGGATTGCCAGGTTCAATGCACTCTTCGCTTCGCGGCGGCGGGACGGCGAGTCAATGAAACAGCGAATCGTGATGTTCAACGAATTGTCGCCGAACTCGTCAAACGTAATGAGCGGTTGCGGCGTTCCAAGAATGTACTCGTTCTCGTCTGCTGACTCCCTGACTAGCGTCATGGCCTTTTCCATGTCGCTGGAGTAGCTCACACCAACTGTCGAGACGAGTCGCACTACCTCATCAGACAAAGTCCAGTTCAAAACCCGCCCGGTAATGAACTCCTTGTTCGGCACAAGAAGCTCCTGCCTGTCCCAGTTGGTAATCGTGGTTGCACGGATTTGTATGCGGCTGACTCTGCCGCTGACGTCGCCGATCGTTACAACGTCACCAACCCTTATTGGTCGCTCCAACAGAATGATAAGGCCACTGAAAAAATTGGCAATGATCTCTTGCAACCCGAAACCGATGCCCACGCCAAGGGCGGCAACGAGCCACTGAATCTGCGACCATCTGAAACCTATACTGTTAGTAATGAAGATAATGCCGGCAAGCACTATCATGTACCTGGCCAGTGTAGCGAACGCCAGGCGACTGCCCGCGCCGACCGACGTTTGCTGACGAAGCAGCGCTTCCAGAAGAGCCGGTACGCTCCGGGTCGCGAAGATTGTTGCGAGCAAAATGATCAGCAGCATACCCAGGTTTGCCAGCGTCACCCGCTCCAGTGTCTCGGACCCGGCCGGCCCGTCGTGAAACGTCCAAAGGGTAACGTTGTCGAGTATGGTGAGCGCAGGCAAAACAGGGGACCAGATTGCGCCGAGTCCAATGATCAAGGCGATGATCAGACTCATTTTGAGCAGATTGCGGGCGTCGACATCCAGATTGGTAACGTCGATCATTGGCTCGTCTGTCGGCTGCGGCAAATCCTCGTCTTCTCCGTTGTCCTCTAATTTCTCCCGGGCAATCTTCCACTCGGCCACTCGGGCCTGGTGAACCAGGCGCTGGCGAAGCACCACCAGCCAACGCGATATCATTTCCCGCGCGAATAACAGGCCCAATAATAGCCATAATGTGTCGGTCAGAACCTGCAATAAGGTCCTTGCCGAATACAGGTAGCCGGCAAGCGCAGCCACGATCATGACGGTCAGAATTCCCACACCTATTATCAACCACAAGATTGATAACCCTTGGCCGGCATCACCTTCCTTCGTCAAATGCTCGAGTAAACCTGTGCCCGGCTTCAGCAACTTGACTAAAAAATGCGCCAGCGCGATCGATGCAATGACAAACATAAGTCTGCTGAGCTCACTACCCACGTTCGACGGATTTTGCTCGACAGTAATCACCAGCACGAAGGCCGGAATCGTGAACAAGATCAGAAGTCGATTCAGTCCCTGGCGGACTCCTGCAACAAGCTTCGCCGGCCAACGAAAATGGGCTTGCGCAATACCGCCTTCCAGACAAAGTGCCCTGGCCGACAGCAAGAACATCAGAAACGTGCCTAGAGCTGCCACGCCCGCGCCGATGGCTCTGGAACCTTCCGTAGCGTAAACAGACTGATTCAACTCCCAGCCGCCCAGGCCTAAGATAAGCGGCCACGGCAAAGCCAGGAGAAGACTCAATCCCACAGCCTTGACAGTCTCGAGATAGCTATCCGTTATTGCATTTCCAACATTCCGCCCGGTAGCACGCACAGCCTTTTCAATTGCACGGGCTTGCCAGAGCAATACTATGGATATCAGCAGGACCAGTGCGAGAGCAGGCGCAGCAAACAAGCGCTCAATAAAGTCGGCGGCTGCACTGATCCAGTCATCCGGCGCAAGAAACGCTGAAATCTGCTCCGGGAGCAATTGCACGCTCTTTGCGTCAACCGCATTCGCGCTACGTACCCACATCAATCGCTTCTTTAGAAACGTATCGAACTCATCGGCCGTACTGATGAGTTGTTGCTCTTCGAAATCCTGTTCTCCAATGGCTCGGATGTATGTCGTGTTTGCGCTGAGAATTTTCCGCATCAGCGCTCGCCGTGCCTCGACAAGCTCAACTAATGGGCCTCGGATAGTGTCCCATTCGGACTGCGAGATTCTGGCGAGCAGATTGTTGACGTAGGCGGCACCATTCTGTAATTCGTCCCATTCCGCATCGTACTGAATATCGCGCAGACTACTTTCTACAAGCGCTTGATGCCTGATCAGCCCCCTGCGCCGATAATCACGCTGGCTGGGTAAGTCGCGGCGTTGTTCATGCAGGACCTGGCCCAGCGCCAGATTCAGGCCTGCAATTGCCATGCGTTGTTGCGCTGTCTCGAAGTGCTGCCGGATTCGCTGTCTTAGCTCCGCCGCCGCAGCAGTGTCTGCGGACGCTTGTTCGATTGCGTCTATGAGCAATTCAAGATCTGTGCTGAGTTTCTGATTGCGACCAACCAGTTCACGAACGACCTCGTTGTTGCCCGCCTCACCGAGCGCTGCTATTTCTGTGCCTGCAATTAGTTGCGCAGTCTCACTGCGGCGCTGCTCAGCCAGCAATTGCTCCAGTGCCCGCACCCGGGTTTCGACACGCCCGAGCAGGAATGAAGTTTCCTCTCTCTGTGCTTCGAGCAACTGTTGCCGAATTGACTGGCTGAGCAACTCTTCTTCCAGCGTCCTGATTTCGGCGCCGAGAGCAGCCGCATGTGCAATTAGCACCCAGTGCCTGGCCTCGGTAAACAGCGGATCCTCTTCCGCGGGAACCGGCGACCTCAGGTCACTGGCAAGTTCCTCACCGAGGCGGCGCGCTTCAACAATGCGCTGCCTTGCTGCACTGGGTCGGTTAATTTCGGCAGCAAGCTGTCTCGTGATCGAAGCGAGCCGCGCAGCCGCGGCAGCCTGAATGACCCTCTCGTCCCTGACACTCTGTTCGATCGACAGAGAGTCAGCATCCGCTGCAAGTTCCGTCTCGATTTCGGGCGGATCGATACGAGCCTGCTCATTTTCAGCCCGTAAGCGTTCGAGCTCAGCAGGTGCTTCTGTACGTGCCCGCGCGAAACTTTCAGACATCGCAAGTTGGGAGCGCTGCGTCTCGATATAGGCCAGGGCCTGTCGATATAAGCCGACAAGTTCGTCGCGGCTCTCCACCGTCAGACTGTTCGATTCCCGAATTTCTTGCAGACGCGTCTCCACGACTGACCGGGTGACAACGTTGTCGGACTGCACGGGTGCCTGCTGAGCAAAAACCGGCATCGGCAGCAGGCCCAGGCCAGCAATAATGCAGACTAAAGATCTAATGGCGTTCATGGGCGAGAATCTTACGGATTTTCCAGGCGAATCAACACCAGTTTCGCTGAATTTCACGCCACACGGTTCAATTGCGCGATGGTGAAATCCTTTGCAGTCTTGCAGCAATCGAACGACAATAGCTCCGCAGACTAAACTCCGGCGAGGTTACCAAAGTTCTCGACATAAGCACGATTGCCACGACATTTTCAATCGCTGCAACCGCGTTTGCGGCGACCAATCTCGACAATCTCGTACTCCTGGTCGGATGGCTGCTGGCTGCGCGAATCTCCACTCGCCAGGTGTTCATTGGCTACTTTGTCGGCATGTCGCTGGTTCTCATGTTGTCCTCAGTAATAGGGCTCGTCGGTTACATTTTCCCAACCGAATACCTTGGCTACCTGGGTGCAATACCAATCGTGCTGGGCATGAAAATGCTGGCCGATAAATGGCGCCGACGCAGCGGTGAGACAGAAGCCGTTTTGGCGCCGGCAATCCCTGGCGCCGCGGCGGGCGGGATAGTTTTGACGATGCTGTCGAACGGCGTTGATTCCGTGTTGGTATTCGCACCGCTGCTGGCGGATAGCAACGCGAACGTCGACCTGATGATCGCCATCGCATTTTTCCTGATGGTAGGCCTGTGGTTCAGGCTCGCAATTTACGCGACTACTCACGCAAGTCGCGTTAGCGCCTTGCAGGTGGCCGGCGAATGGATTGCTCCGATAGTCATGATAATTGTCGGCCTGTATATCCTCGACAACACAATCACCGACATCACCCCCGGTTCGTAGCCTGAGAGTAGCGATTCAATTAATCACCTTTCGAGCCCTGACACGGATCGAAAGTCACTGACCCTTATTTTAGGTCGGGCCCTGACTAAATCGTCGTGGTCTGAACGCGTCGAATACGAAAACAGCAAGCACTGCATAAATTGTAGTACCTGCAAACATGATCAACCGCTCCACGAACTTGGCACCTGCCGCCGCTCCACCGGCGCTGTCCAGCACGGCAGGTGCGAGGATGACTATCATTGTTAGATAGCCATAAGACCAGGTGCCTGCCTCCGGGTGCATGGCTTTGCCTTTGAATATTTTAGGCCCGGCAACCAGCGCAGCCAGGGCGATAAGCAGTGTATATACGGACAGAGTCGGAACGATCCTGAGTATCTGCCAGCCGATGATTGCGCCGACTCCACCTATAACCGTCGACATGATCAACGAACGCCCGGCAACACGGGTCGCGTCATTCGATGCCTGCTGCCCCATCGATGCAACTTTGATCATCACCGGCACAAATGCGGCACTGGCGCTCGACATAAGAAACCAGACTGCAATGGGCAATACGATGGCCAGCGAGCGAAATGCGTTCCAGCGCGCCACTGAAAGGTCGGGTGGTGGTGGTGGTGCCGGTGGCTTTGCGACCGGTTTGGGTGGACCGGCAGCCGCCAGCGAATCAGGAATAAAGGCATGCGCGATCCAAACGAACGAAATTCCGGCGACCGCACCATAGAAAACACCTTCAATGGCCATTATTGCGCCATCAATACTCACCGTGCCAACCGCGGTACTCATCGCAATTCCAACGGTCAGAAACGTTCCGATGATGGCAGAGCCGCCTTTCGCCGTGAAGTAGAAACTCCAGTAGAGCGCGAGCACCAACAGTAGAAGGCCGACCATGGGCTGATAAAGAATTCGCGGCAGCAACAGCATACCGGCCAGCAATGAAAGAACCAGCGCTGCAACAAATACGATACCGCCCTTTAGATTCGGTGCGGGTATCGGCACTGCGAGCATGAACATCGTCATGACAGGCGCAATGAAAGACATGTTCCAGGCGACGGCCTGAGAAAACCACAGCGAAGCGGCAGTGCCAAATGCAAGCCGCAGGATGCGGACGCTCGCAATGTCGTTTTCCAAACTCGGCAGGAAACCCGAAATGAGCTTAATAAGCATAGGTAAACACGCTCTGCAGGCGCATTTTTATCCATCCCAGGGTGTTAAATAGCCAGCTCTCTCCCGTGTATACGATTATCGAAGCCTGCGCACCAACCCGCATGCCTAGCCTGTCGCGTGCGTCCGGCAGCTGGAAATCCACCTGAACCGAGAAACGCTGCGCATCGCGCAACCATTGCCGGTCATTTTCGATTGTCGGCAGACTCCCCAATGGAGCCGAATCGACATTTACGCCAAAACCCGTGGTCCTGATCGTTCCGTCTATAACCTTGCCGGGCAGCGAATCAAAAACGATTTCGACGCGATCTCCCTGCTTGATGTTGCCAAGATTGTTTTCAGTGAAATCGGCCTGCACCCAAATGTCGTCTGTTGCGAGAAAAGTCATCAGCGGCGCGCCCGCCTGTGCGAAATTACCGCGATCAACGCGCACGTCGGTAACTACGCCATCATCGGGTGCAGCGACAGACGTCCTCGAAAGATCAAGCTGGGCTTGCGCCAGAGCCGTTTGCGCCTCAAGAATTCTTGAATTTGCGTCACCCGTTTCTCCCAGATCCTGCCTGGCTTTTTCGAGGCCCGCCTCTGCGGCAGCAACCTGACTTTTAGAAACAGCTAACGATGCCTCAGCCTGCTCAAGACGGCGATCGGAAATAGCGCCCGGGTCTTCTTCTTTGATACGCCGAAGTCGAACAGCATCCTGTTCGGCACGAACCCGCCCAGCCTGTGCAGCCGTCACGTTGGCAGCGGCAGCGTCGACGCTGGCGGTTGATGCGCCCGTTGCCTGACGTGCAGACTGGAGATTGACCTCAGCGGTTTCTACAGCGAGTTCATAGCGATTTCTATCAATCTCAAACAACAAGTCTCCCGCGGAAACTCCCTGATTGCTGTTAACAGCGACATTAGTCACGGTACCGGAGACTTCGGCCGCGATTGGCACAACGACCGCATGCACTCTCGCCTGTGTCGTGTACGGCGTAATTCGATCGCCAACCAGGTAGAAAAACATCAGCACGACGCAAGCGCCAAGAACGATCAGCGTCCATTTGCGCACAGGATCGCCCTGCTTTGCCGCTGGTGATTCCACGTCTTCTTCCTGCGGCGTTTTCTCTTCTTCGCTCTCACTCATAAGACTTACTCTTCCATTGGCGGCGGCTCGTCGAGCAAGTCGCCCCAGTTTGTTCTCTCTTCCATTTGCTCACGAGTCGCCTCATCAATGAACTGCCGTGGCGCCGTGGACTGCCAACCTCCACCCAGACTTCGATACAGGGCAATGTAGCTACTCAACACCGCGCCACGGTTGGCGGCGTAGCGTTGTTGGGCTCCGAAAAGGGACTGCTGTGCGTTCAGTACTCGCTGGTAATCTGCGAAGCCTTCCCGATAGCGTAACAACGACAAATCGGACGAACGCTCGGCGACATCCACTGTAGCTGCGAGAATTTTGTCCTGTTCGCGTGCGCGAGAAAGCGCGATCATCGAGTCCTCAACTTCACGGGCTGCCTGAATCGCTGTTTCTCGATACAGAATGAGGGCTTGTTGCAGCCGCGCATCCTGGACCCGGATGTCGTTTCTGATACGACCGTAGTTCAGAAACGGCCAGACGAATGAGGGCCCTACTGAATAGGTAAGGCTGTCGGATCTGAATAGCTCGCCGATGCCACTATCGCCGGTTCTTGTTGTGTCGGTGTTCCCTGCGGCCGCAAGCCCCAGGTATCCATTCAGACTGAAACTCGGATAAAGGTTGGCAGTCGAGATGCCGACCGTCGCATTTTGTGCAATCGCCTGCAGCTCAGCCCGGCGCACATCCGGTCGCTGCCGTAACAAATCGGCCGGTATGCCCACTGCAACATTGTCCGGTAATGAAGGCAGCATATTTTCCTGACTTAGCATATCGCCAATGTCTGTCGGCGCCCTGCCCAATAAAACACTCAAAGCGTTTTTTGCCTGCTGGGACGTCGCTTTCAGACTCGGAATCGTAGCTTCCGTACTCAACAGAAGGGTCTTTGCCTGCAGCGCATCGAGTTCAGAGCTTTGCCCATTTAAGTACAACACTTCAACGATGTCGTAACTGCGTCGCTGGATTGCGGCACTCTCTTCGGCAAGTCTGAGTTGCTCGTCCGTGGCGCGAATCAGCGTATAGGTATCGGCGACTGCCCCAATCAGGAGCAGAACCGCTTCGTCATAACCTGCAATTGAACCCAGAAGATTCGCGTCCGCTGCCTCAACGCCACGACGAAACCGTCCCCAGAAATCAATCTCCCAGGAAACACTCGCGCCCAGGTTAAATTGTGTGAATGAAAGATCACCAGCCGTTGTGTTGGCATTGCTCTCACTGGCGCCAATGGCAGTCGCGTCACCAACAACCACCTGGGACTGGGGGTACTGGTTACCGGTTGCGATTCCAAGTCGCGCCTGTGCCTCCAGGACCCGAAGGCCGGCAACTTTGAGGTTGTTATTTTCCTGAAGCGCGATGGCAATCAGCTCATCCAGTACGGGATCATTGAGCTTCATCCACCAGTCAACCAGCTCCGGTGCGCCTGTTTTGAATTCCTCGAGCTCCGCTTCCAGCCAGGCAGGATTGGATGGAACATCCGGACGCACAAATTCCGGGCCGACCGGCGCACAGCCGGCCGCCAAGACCACGAGAACCAGGTACCCGACACGCATCATCGACACTTGAACTTATTCAGGCCTCTGCGGCCTCCGCATCATCGGCGTCCGGCGCCATCCAGGCGACAAACAGCTCGTAGCCAAGCGCCAGGACGACTGCGCCGACAAACAAACCAACAATTCCTTGCGTTATTGCGCCGCCAATAGCACCGATCAAAATAACCAGCATCGGCGTGTCAAGGCCGCGCCCGAGCAGCATCGGCTTCAGGAAGGCATCGCTCATGCTGACGATGAACGCGTACACGAGGAAGATTGTCGCTGGCACGGTATCGGCCACCGAGAAGAACCAGAATGCGATCGGACCTAAAATAATGATGGGCGGTAACTGCACGATCGCCAATATAAGCACGACACCGGCGAACAATCCTGCCGCCGGCATGCCGATGGCGACCAGGCCAATTGCTGACAAAATGGTCTGGATAACCGCGACGCCGAGCACACCCTTTACGACACTGCGTATCGTCAGAATGGACAGATCGATGAGCTTTCGGCCACCCTCATGTCCGACCAGGCTGTTGGCGATATTTCTTGCGGCACCGTAGCCACTCTTCGCCTGCATCAGCAATACGCCACCAATGATGGTTGCAAATACAAACTGAAACACGCCGCCGAGGACACCGGCGGCAGCACCGACAGCTTTCTCACTCATAGCTCTGAGCTGTGGCTGGAACTTATTCATGGTCGCTTCGAAGTTGGTATTCAGATCCGACCATGCTGCGTGAACACGTTCACCTATTACCGGCCAGTCGGCGACAGTATCGGCTGGCGGAGGAATGCTGACGGTTCCGTCTTCGAGCTCGGCCGCAACAAATTTGAACCCGTCAATTGTGGAGCCGGCAAGACCCCAGGTTGGAATAATGATAATTGCCAACCCGATCAAAACCAGGATGATGGCTGAATACTTCTCCTTGCCACCCAGTTTCGCAGTAAGCGCAAGGTGAGCCGGGTAAAGTGCGATTGAGATGATCAACCCCCAGATCAGAACTCCGAAGAACGGCCTTACGATTGAGAAGCACCACAGGATTAACAAAAATACGGCACCAATCTGGATAAATGACGCCATGGCGTTTGCCAGGAACCGTGAATCGACCCGTGTACTGTCTGCGCTGCTCATGACGACCTCCTAATTGTTGTTCGAATTATGTTGCGCTACGACTTTATTCAGCCGCATTGAACGTGCCCTGCCAGATACGCTGTACCACGGCGAACAGAATTGCGGTACTCCAGCCAACCAGCAGAATACCATTCAACGCCTGTATGCCACTTAACAGGCGCCAGCCCTCGCTCAGGGTTATGTCGCCGTAGCCAAGCGTCGAAAATGTGACGAATGAAAAATAGACTGCCTTTTCAAGTGTCTCCAACTCGTCGGCCGGCAATAGCCATAGGTAGGCATAGGCCCAGATAGTGATTTGTACCGCGTGAAGAAACACCAGCACGAGTCCGGTACCGGTCAGCACCTGCAGCGAGTGCTGACGCAGCCAGTGATTTTTGTTTTTGCTGGCGCGTCTATCAAGCGATTGCACCCACGTCGTCGTGCCAAACGCGTGAATTGCGACTGTTGCCGCGATCAGTAATGCGCCAATGAGACTTAGTTTCAGCATTTGCCAGGACCATCCGCAGGGTTTGATGTGTGAACCGGGTACAGAGTATTAATTACCGGCGCCGTCCGTCATAAGTGTTTCGAGACCATCACGAACGATCTGCGCCCAACGGCGTCCAAGTCGTCTGACTTCTGCGGCGTTTGTTACCCGATTCGACGCCGTCAATGATCCTGACTGACGTCCTGCCGAGCGGCGATCCGCCGTTCTGGCAAATATCGCGTTACTCATCGAATCACGCAATTCCAATACCAGCGTCGCATCGCCCAGCGTGTCCAGAAAGATTTCGCTTCGCCCGACAGGTTCCGGCGGAACGCGCGAAACGATGTCAAGCAATGCCACTTTGATCAGCAGCACATCGTAGCCCGGCTGATCGACAACCTCATACACTTCACTTCCGGTAATTACGTCGCGAAACGCGCCGGAAATTTCATCAATGAAAAGTTCTTTGGTGGCTTCGTCGAGACGAAACTCCGATCTGTTCCTGGTACTGGTTGATATCGAACCAGTTCCGCCGCGACCGCTGTAGGGTCCGCCCTCAACCGCCCGGAATTCTACGGCGACCCGCTCAAACATGACTTTCCTGAAAGAAGTGATATCAATGTCTTCACGCGCCCATACAGCGCCCATCGTCGTGTTGTCCATCTTCGTCAGACCATCGAATGATCTTTCGGCATCATCGCCAGTCTGAAATGTCGGAGTGGACGTACAACCCGCAATCGCGAAAATAGCGACCGCAAGAAATATTTTTCTGTGCATTAGTTTTCCCGGGAGATTCGTGGGGATTTTTTTGTTGTACGGCAGCCAATTCTACCCCATCGAATTTCAGCAAACCAACCGGGCAAAGGCCCAGTCAGGGCACTGAGTCCTGCAAATCTGACAGCCAGTCAACGACCCTGTCTTCCAGCACCGGATAAAAGGGGTTGTAGCGCAGCCGCAACAGCCAGTCGCTGGAGATTTTCAAAAGGCCCCGTTCCCCGCGAATCTCTGCCTGCCCCAGAAACAGCTTGTCGCGCGATGCCGGGCGATATCTGCCATACAGCGAATCATCCGGTGCAAAAGGAAGCGCGACGTGCGAAAGGGAAATGATGCCTCTCGGCCATTCGGTGCCCAGCGGCGTTATTTCAGTCACATCTGCTGAGAACGGCGGTTTCAACCTGGAAACAACCGCAATGCTCTCCGGATTTTCGTTAGTAATCAGACGGATGGAGAACGGCAGGTCGTCCCGCTCCATCAGCTGATTGGTTAACGGACCCGGGTCGGATACCAGCAATGCGGAATTGATGGCCGATCTATTGATATCGAACAGGACAATTTCGTTGCCGTTTTCGGGGAGTCTCACCATCAGCCGGTCAACCACCGCCGTCGTTGAGACAGTAGCGTCAACGGCAGACTTAAACACCAGGATTGGTGGCATCGTGTTTTGGGTAGCCGAATTTTTCGCGATTCGACTGGCCACCGACTCTGTAAGCTGTCTGACCTGCGAACCAGCATTCGTCGTAAACGAGTTATATTTGTAGGGATCGAATTCCGGTATAACTTCGCTCCAGCCGAGCCGACTGAAGCCCGGTAGCCTGCCGAAAGCCGCCGCTGGCCTTGCCAGCATCGCTACAGCAGAGATACCAATGGCCGGCGAAATCAGAATCAGGCTATCGGGCGTTCTCAACTCTACTTCATCAAACGAATTCAGCGTGAGATCGAGCGCTAACGGCGCACCGGTTGAATACCCGGCGATGTGGACCGGCTTGTCTCCGACTTTCGCCACGAGATGGTTCATGGCCAGCCGTGTCGCCGCGGCCATGTCCCGCCAGGTGGCGTGCTTTAGCTCGCCCGGTGAAGTGCCATGCCCCGGCAACCTGAGACCAATTACCCAGTAACCCTCATCATGCAGTTTTTCGCCGAGCGCGTGCAGGCTGTAGGGCGAATCCGACATGCCGTGTAACAACAGGACGCCGCCTTTTGAATTGACGCTCTCAAATTCGAAACTACGGTTGTAGTCCGGCTCGCGCGTCGCCGGGTCCGCAGCACTGCCATTGCTGTAGCGAGCCAGTACGTACGCCGGGCCGGTTTCCACTTTTGAATAAACCTTGTCCCGTAACTCGGAGAACAGACGATCCTCAAGTGCCAGGTAATCGCCGAAATTCTGCACTTCATCGCCGAGCATGCGCGCGTCAAACTCTGCGGATAATCTGACGGTATGCCAGGGCTCGAGCGGCTCATCGGCACATTCGCCGATACAAAGCGTGCCGAGCCCGATAACAATGGCTACGACCAGAGCGAGACCCCAAGCAATCACCTTCATCATTTGCCTGTCCTGCTGCGTGTCACGGGTACAAACTCAGTAAACTGCGTCATCGGGCTTTCTTATCCGGGAAATCGATAGGTATTGTGTGGTGATTTTACCTAATTGTCGGAATGATAGCCGATAGGACAGCGGATATGCGGACGCGTGCTCAGTGATACGCCGATGAGAACGGATATAGTACGGGCCGGAGATCGAACGAACTTAAAGATGAGTCAACCGTTTAGCAAACTGGTCATTCACGGCATTGCGCTGACGATGATGCTCACCTTTTCGTCGCAAGGTCGTGTTATGGCGCAGGACACCGCTACCTCTGATACTGAACCTGGCGACACCGGTGAACTCAATAACGAAATTGTCGATGCAAGCGACACCAACGATGACGACACGGCAGACATCGACACTGAAAGTACCGTGGATACCATTTCCGCGGATGCTCAAAGCCGGTTTCAGTTCCGCGGTGACTTCAGGCCACTGTATACCAGGAACGAGCGTGATCGCCGTGACGAAACGACAACAACAAATTCTCAAGGCCAATTCAGGCTAAGACTAAAAGGCACGGCACTTGTAAAAGAAGGAATCCAGGTTGGCACGCGCCTGGCCTGGCGCTGCGAAAGTGATGACTGCGGCATGGACTGGATCGCAGAAAGAGCGATCCCGGGAAACAATGGTCTTGAGGCAGGACAGGCTACCTTTGATGAGTTGTACGCACACTTCTTCAGGCAAGAAAAATTCAATGTCACAGTTGGTCGTCAGCAGACACGGTTCGTACTGCGTGGCGGAGTCTTTGCGCGATCGCTGGACAGAAACGACAGCAACAATACCAACGTCACCTGGACCGACGGTTTTCATGCGACGCTGCGGAATCTCAAGGGAAGAAATTGGGAAACCCACCTGATCATGCAAAAAAATTCGGCGGACGGATCAGGCAGCATTCGCAGGGGTCTACTCGATTTCAGTAGCTCGGCCGCCCGGCAAACCTATTTCATCGCTACCGAAAATACGAATCAGTGGGGGCCGGTCGTACAACGTGCGCTCGATATATCGTACTTGCCCGACTCTTTGCTTGTCGACGGCACGGATACCGGTAGAAGGGAAAATTACCTGGCGATCGTCGGGCGTCTTGCCATGCGCTGGCCGCTCGGTTCCGGAGGCGCAGCGCTCCGAGCGGGGATGGAACTCGGCTATGCTCCCGAAACACCAACCTCCGCTGCGGTCGACATCGACGCCGACGTGGACGGCCTGGCCTGGAACGTAGCCGTCAGCCTGATGGAATTTCGACCGCGCCATAACATTGGAGTCAATTACGGGCAGACTGGCGCGGGCTGGCTCCTGTCACCGAACTTCCGGGAAAATGAGGAATTGTTTGAAATTCGCTACCAGTGGCGACCGGCAAATTTTCCGGCGATTGATGTCCGGCTTCGGTTACGGGAAGATATCGAACAATTGACCAGCGTATTAACCAAACAGAGGGTTGTCGACGCATTCATCAGGCTGACCTGGCAGGTTAGTCGCTGAAGCAGCACAACCAAGGGAAAGACTGATGAAAAGAACTACTTTGCTTCTGATATCGGCGCTCGCCGCCGGATCATTGTTTGCAGACACTATTGAACTGGCCGATGGCCGCTTGCTGGAAGGTGACTTCGTTGGTAGCAGCAACGGCATCATCATGTTCAATACGGGTGAAGGCATCGAGGCATTCCCCGAAGATGAAGTTGTCGGTTTATTTTTCAGTGACGGCATCGCTACAGCCGAAGCATTGATTACATCTGACGGTGCCGGGCAACTCACTGTACCTGCCGGCACCCGACTGGTTATTCGTATGTCAGATACTGTCGATTCCAGCCGCAATGGAGTGGGACATCGTTTCAGGGCGCAACTTGACGGTGCGGTTGTGATCGATGGCGTGACCGCACTTCCGCGAGGCACTCAACTACAGGGCCAGATCACCGGGTCGCAACAGGCCGGACGTGCGGTTGGGTCGTCGCAATTGTCGCTGACGTTTACCGATTTCATCCTGAACGACGAATTCATTCCGATCTCCACCGGCGCCATGTCGGCGCAGTCCGGCGACGAAGCAGGCAGGACGCTCGGCAGGACGGCTCGGGCCGCCGCAATTGGCGGTCTCGCTAATGGAAGTCGGGGTGCAAGAACGGGTGCTGCCATCGGGGCAGGCGTATCACTTCTGACCAGTGGTGCAAGTATCAACGTTCCTCGGGGAACCATCATTGAAACCAACCTGGCCGCCCCATTAACTATCAACCTGTAACAGTCTTTATATTTACCAGGCAACCTGCCGCGAGGCAGGTCACCTGAATTCCCCTTGGTCCTTACGGACAACTGACTCCGGCCTTGCTAATGAAATATCGAATCACGAGCCTGATTGCGGTCGCAATTTTGCTGAATGCCACAGAAAGCTCTGCGCAGAGCGACACCGAGTGGCTTGTAGCTCCCTACCTCTGGTATCCCGACATTTCTCTCGATCAATCGTCGGGCGGTGGTGGCGGCATTAGCGGCAGCGACCTCCTGAGCAAGACTGATGCCGTTGGCATGATCCGGATCGAGGCGGCCCGGGATCGCTGGGGCCTGACGTTCGACTATATATTCCTGTCGATTGCGGATTCCCGCGATGTCGCTTTGCCGACGCCACCTGGCGGAAACCTGGACGTGCGGGGTGACCTCGATCTCACCGTTATTGAGTTCGCAGGTTTCTATCGACCCTCGGGTAGCGAAACCGGAATCAACTACCTGGCCGGTCTGCGTTCAATTGATGCGGACAAAGTCCTGCTGGTAACGCCGCCCTTCGGCGGCCCATCAGAGCGATTCGAGGGTGACAACCGGGTCACGGATTTAATGCTCGGTGCCCGGTACCTGCACCGATTCAATGATCATTGGGATCTCACCGCTCGGGCTGATCTAAGCTTCGGCGATTCAGAAGGAACGTTTAACCTGCTCGCCGGTCTCGGCTATCGCTTCAACGATCTTTTCGCCGTCAACCTCGGCTATCGCCATGTCAACCTTGAATACGAGGAGACGGACGACGGTGCCGCCGTAACCACTGAGCTTACCCTCTCAGGTCCGACGCTCGGCCTGCTCTTCAGATTTTAACCAGATTACCAACGGATGCTCTTACCGTGTTATCGCGAAGGCCTGTGAGGTTGACCTTAATCCCTGCCAGGCGGCTGCGGGCTTCACTGATGTTCGTGGCGAACAATTTCGCATTCAATAATAAACAGGCACAATACGACGACCCCAATTCAGGGTCGTCGTTTTAATTTTACGTATGAACCGATTTGCGCGATTCGCACTGAGTCTTTTACTGGTTGTCAGCACGCATTCGCTCGGCGAAGAAGGTACCTTTTCGCCTCCCGAAGATGGCTTTGACTGGATTCGTCTGACGTCTGGTGAATGGCTGCGCGGCGAGATTATTGGTCTTTTCAATGACGAACTGGAATTCGACAGCGACGTCCTCGATGACCTGGTTATTGATTGGGAGGACGTATCGGAACTGCACAGTCCGCGCACGCTCGGAATTAGAGTGCAGGGGCTGCAGCCCTATGACGGACGGGTTCGTATCACTGATTCCGATGTTGTTATTATTTATGGCGAGGACGAATGGGTGTACCCGAGAGAACACCTGATTTCTCTGACGATTTCGGCGGAGAGAGAATGGGACCGCTGGTCTGGGGAAATCTCTTTGGGCACCAATGTTCGCCGTGGCAATACGGATTTCGTTGAGTACAACGCCATCGCTCATCTTGAGCGGCGTACGCCTTTGTCGCGCATCTTTATTGACTACATTGGCAACTTCAACGAAACCGAAGGTATAAAGGTCACCAACAATCATCGTGTCAGCGGTGTCTTCGACCGGTTCAGCGACTCCCGTTTTTTCTGGCGACCATTGAATTCACAGTATTTTCGGGATCCGTTCCAGAACATCGCTCACCAGATTACTGTTGAGACCGGCGTTGGCTACGAGCTGATTAACAACAAAAGAACCGAGTGGGAAATTTACGCGTCCGTCGGTGCAAACTCAGTGGAGCGCGTCTCGGTCGAGTCGGACCAGGAGAAAACCAGTCGCTCACCCTCTATGAGCCTGGGGACCGATTACGAGATCGAGCTCACGGACTGGATCGATTACCTCCTGTCTTTCCAGATGACATTCGTCGACGAAGCGTCGGGCGACTACCAACACCACCTGTTGACGACGATATCAACCGACCTCTGGCGGGACCTGGACTTTGACGTTTCCCTGGTCTGGGATCGAACCCAGAACCCTCCACCCAATGCCGTCGGAGAGACTCCGGAACAGGATGATTTTCGTTTGATGATCGGAATATCATTCGAGTTCTGATCCCGTTATGCCACGTGGAAGGGGAATAGCAACGGCGCCACCAATACGGTGACCAGGAAACTAAGCAGAAGCATTGGCACTCCGACTTTGACAAAATCCAGGAACCGATACCTGCCTGGTTCAACGACCAACGCGACCACGGGTGTCGACACCGGCGTCGAAAATGCCGACGACGCAGCGATGACCACGGCTACAGCAAACGGATAAGGCGACACGGATAACGCATCGGCCGCCTGCAACGCGATGGGTGCGACCAGGACCGCGGACGCATAATTAATGCCGGTGCCGGCCTCAACTATGCACTGGCCGAACACCCTGGCCTTGGATTGAGTTACAACTTCTTTGAGCTTGACGTTGGGGTTGATGACTCACCCTGGCAAGGCAGCGTGAGACATCAGTTCAATGGCGCTTGCGTTTACCTTAGCGCTTATTGGTGAGCGCCCGAAAACTGTTATTTTCTGACGGAATTTTTGTCCGTACCGCGCGGCCAGTTGTCATCGAATAGCTCCGGATTCAAATCCAGATTTCGGGCTGTTCCCTTGTAGTTCACTGTCAGCGTCGCACCACCAGCACTGCTCGATATGATCTGCCTGGCTGGTAACCATGATGCTTCATCAAACCAAACCTGAATTTTCGATACGACTTCACGTACGTTGTCACGTTTCGGCGTAAGTTCAAGACCGAGCGTCCGCCGGTCACCAATCGTTTCCTCACCGACAAATGTGACGAGAAAATCGTCCTCAAGATCCTTGCCTGTCGTGGAAAATCCCACGGGGATATAGACCTCAAGCCTGTTTTTGTGCCGATTGAGATTGTATTGGTCAACCGTTTCGGCCTCAGCATCATAGAAATGCAAAGTCTTTCCTTCCAGCAAAACCGTTCTTTTCTTCGGCATCTCAACGCTGATGCGAAACTCGCCGCGTTCGTTGATATATATCCGACCGCTTCTGATTCTGTCAGCACCCTGAGCCTGTCCTGTCCAGTCGACATCCACTTCGGCGAGCACTGATTCCAGGTCACTGCCCTGGCGATCCAGTTGACTAACGGCACGTTCCATCGTCCAGTTAAGTTCATTGTTCTGCGCATTCGCGCTGGGTGCGAATGCAATGGCAAGAATCAGGCCTGCCAGAATCAGTATTGTCTTCATCGTTCGTCCTTCTCAAAAAAACCGGAGCCTCCCGCGAGGCTCCGGTCTGCAGGAGCCTTTTTTACCGTGAACGGCGACGGTAAATCCGCATCAGGAAAGCCGAAAATAGCGCCGCGCCACCGAGAGCGCCAAAAGTCGACAAAGGGCTGGCTGTTGACGGTAATGCGGCACCGGCGCCACCGTCATCTTCGTACAGCGAATAACCAGAGTACGTTACGAACGTCGCCATCGGCGCATCGATATGGGCTTCCCAGCGATCACCTGGCAGATACAGGTTGAGTTCCTGACCACGCTGCAGTTCGCGAATACGATAATCCCTGCCACCGATATTGGCGCGCCAGCTGGGATCCAATTCTGTCCGATGCGTCGGGCCGTAAGAGCCGTCCGCGTGCTTGAATCTGAACGTTGCACGGTTGGTTCCCGTGCGCATCACCTCAACCGACATCTTCGCAAATCGCTCGCCATCGACTTCGACGACATCGAGGCAGCCTTTCTGGGCATCCGGATAGCGAGACGTGATTTCATAACTGAATTCAATGTCTGCGCAGGTCAGATCAGCCTGGGCTGACGCCGTGGTGCCGATTGCCAAAAATGGTAATGCGGACAGTAATGCGATAAATCTAAGTTTCATTATTTCCTCTCCTGGTTAGTTGTTTTGGTTAGTTGTTTTGCTTAGTTGTTTTGCTTAGTTGTTTTGGTTAGTTGTTTTGGTTCCTGCAATACAGCCCGAACGATGAACCGTTCAGGCGCATGACCTACGTAATAGAACGGGTAGCAGGTCACCAGTGTAATCGCCGTCTTCTCCGTGTTGTAAAGCACCTCAACCGCGGACGGATCGACGGTCATCAGTTGCTCCACAATAAATGTCTGGGTGCCATTTGCCGTTGTCAGCGTTATCTCATCGCCGAATTGGATATCTTTCAAAACCCTGAAATAACCGTCGCGATGTCCGGCAATCCCAAGGTTGCCCTCGTCATGCCCGGGCATGGCGGTCCCTTCGATGCGGGCAATCCCCCGGTCCATGTGCAGATCGGACGCGCCGTCGTAGATGGGCAGCTCGAGATCGAACCGTGGAATTTCGAAGACGCCCAGCACAGGACTGGTCTGCCGGGTCAGACTCGCAGCGAACGCTGCTATCCGACCTGATGACCACAAAGACTGATCAGGTGCCGCCGGTTCGTAGTCGATGGCGCTAACCACCCCGGCCTTTTCCGGCGAAGGCGCGGCTGCCGGGACATCGTCACCCGGTAACTCGGAAACTACAGCCGTGGTCTGAACGACTTGATCGGCTTTGAATGCCGCGACAGCGTTCATACGCTCAAGCTCCTCAAGCCCGATTTGGCCGAGAAAAATACCCACGATAACCAGGCCGCTACACCAAAGCAGACCTTCGATAAGTTTTAATACCGTTTTCAATGCACTGATTCCGCCCTAAGTCTCCACCGTTTGATGAGCGATGATAACTACCAATTTAGAGCAACGGATCCAATGTTTTGGCCTGCTCGATGAACTTGGTAACACGACTTTCGCCAGGCAATTCTGCAACCCGATGTTCGGCTTCATTAACTTCGCGAAATCGGGCTCGAAGTGGTTCGACTTCCTGAGCTGCCAGATCCTGCACATTCTTCACCCCGGCCCGCCACATGAGCTCTGCCCATTGGCCGCCGAGACCCTTGATTCGCATCAGATCCGCCATTGTGCCCCAGTTTCTGACAGTCCCCTCGTCCAGATCGACGCACTTGCACACCTGTGCAACCCCATCATCAGTTGCACACAGCGCTAAAAGCTTCTCTGTGGTGTCGATCCCATCGGCCCGAAGGCGTTTGCCGAAACCCGCACCAATTCCCTCAATGCTCTCGATCGCTGTGCCTGTCTTCTTTCCGGCCAGCTTCGACTCAAGTTCCGCAATTCGTTTTTTGGATCCCTGGCTGGATATGAGCCACCCAACCACAGCACCCAGTAAAAAAGCGACCAGCAGATACATGAGAATTTGTTCGATCAGGTATTCCATTTCTATTTCTCCCGCGCGCGGAATTCAATTCGCCGGTTCTGCGCCCGGCCTTCTTCGGTTGAGTTGTCTGCTATAGGTTGTGAGAAACCCAGCCCGACGGCTGATAGCCTCCCGGCATCTATTCCCGCTCCGGCCAGGTACGAAACGACCGCTTCGGCGCGGCGCTCACTGAGACCGATATTGTAATCCTTGTCACCGACCGCATCCGTATGCCCCGACACTTCCACAGCAACATCCGGGCACAATTTGCTGATTTCCACTACCTCACCCAGCAACTGGCGACCCTCTGCATGGATGACATCGCTGTCGAAATCAAATAGCACGGTCTCGCCCGGAGCCACTCGCCTGTTAGCCTCTTCCTGGCAGGTTCGCGCTTCGTCAGAAAGTACTGGCAACGAAATATCATAAGTGACCGCAAAATCAAGATCGCTCAACGCCGCCATACGCTCTTGCATCAGGGTAAGTGCGCGCTCGGAGCGCATCGATCCCCTGATCGACAGCGAGCGATCGGTCAGCGTAATACACCCCTCATCCAGCTGTCCGAGTTCGATCAAAGCCTCGTCCATGAAACGACGGAAGCCTTCCGGCGAATCGGGCCGAATGTCGAGATCTTCTTCCACCTGCCAGAAGCGGAACATATCTGCCGCCCTTTCCGGAAACGCCATTTCTGCATCTGCGTCTGACACATCGCCTGTTAGCAGAATGCTCGAGTCTTTACAGAACTGGGTATGGTAAGGCTCGGCCACCATCACTGCGTTGTTGACAATCCGGACGCCCCGAACGGCTATTGCTGTGTCCCGTGCAAAGCCAACCTGTGCGTTGGAAGAAACCGAACCCCTCAACGAAACGTCGCGGCCATCAGTGGAAACGATTACGCCGTCCAGGCCGGCGTCCGCGGTCGCGGTCTCCGTACGTTCTTGTACATCAGCCTGAATGACAGGCGCGGCAGTACGTGCGCCGTACTCGAATAACGCCCAAAGCAACGCCAGGCCAATCACCAAAGTGACCAATCGATTCATTATCACCTCCCTGCGGGCAGGTCACCCAACCCTTGCCGGCTTCTTACGAACCGGTTCTTTTGTCGGTCAATACATCGCCAGATTCTTGTATTTATTCAGATTTGTGGCGACCGGCGGGCATTATCTCCTGAAACGATCAATCCTTCAATCAGAGTGAATCGTAAAGTTGGCAATTCGTGCCAATCCTGTCGAAATTTATCGCTGCAGAAAATTTGAGGGGAACCTGGCATCGGGTAGACTGACCAACGATTAAGGCCCAGGTGGAAGGAATCCAGAGAATGCTCAAGAAAATAACTCAGCAGTCAATGCGAGCTGTCCTGCTGGCAATAATCAGCCTCGGCGCCTTTGTCGTCTCCGGCTGCTCGACAACCGTCGTCAGCCAGGAGTTTCGCCGTACGGAAAACTCTGTGGTAGAGGCGTCATATATCGCCACCGATGCGGATTTCAGCAAATATGACCGGCTGACCGGCGCGGAAATGGGAATATTCTTTCCGCAAACCTCGTCAGTTCCGGATGACGATCTGCAACGCATTCGCACTATATTTCGTGAGTCTTTCCTCGGAGAGCTATCCGCATACGATGTTGTGGAAGAGACAGGCACAGGCGTGATGCTGATTGAGGCATCTTTGATCGACCTGCGCACAGCCGCATACGCCGATATCCCCAACCTCCGCCGCGAGATTCGTTCGGTAGCACGCCCAGGCTCCCTCGTTTTCCTGATGGAAATGAAGGACTCGGAATCCGGGCGGGTTCTGGCCCGTGCCGCAGATAGCACCCTGAACCCAAACATCGGCACGGACGATCTTGATGATTCTGAGTGGGGTGCGGTCGAAGGGGCGGCCAAACATTGGGCTTCGTTGTTCCGCCGGTTCCTGGACCAAAACTTCAACAAGTAATCGTGATCGTCGGATAAGATACCTACTCCGCTCTGACCCGTTCCACGATGGAGACGCTTTTGCGGCTGTTAATGCGTAAGTTATTGATTGGCTTGTTCGCGGTCTCATTTGTTGCCGCCTGTTCGTCATCTTCAATGCGTATCGACAGGACCTTCGAAGATCCTGGCTATGTCGATAATGTGTATAGCAATGTCCTGGTGATCGCTGTAGCAGCTGATTACAACGCCAGAGCGCGGTTCGAACGAGCAATGGCTACAGCGCTGTCTTCCCAATCCACAAACGCCGTTCCTTACTTTGACGTGGCCGGCGGTGATCAGGAAATTACGCGGGAAAAAATTCTTGCTGCTATTGAAGCGCATGGATACGACGCAGTCGTCGTGACGCAGCTTGGAAGCCAGAAAAGTGAAGTCTCGGTCAAGGCTGGCACGAAGAAAACCAAAGTCGTACGTCGAGACGAACAGGCCGTGGATTTCTTCCGTTACAACTACGAGACCTTAAACGAACCGAACGAAATCAACGTCGCAATGCAGGTGATATTGGTCACGGATTTCTTTGAAGCTGGCGAGGCAAAGCGAATTTGGTCGGCCGAGTCGACAGTTTCTGACAAGGACAATGTTTCCTACCTGATCAACGACACTGCGGCGATGATTGCAGCCAAACTTAACAAGGATGGCCTTGTCGGCCATTGAGCATTTCCGCCTGGCCCCAAAACTTTTTGGGAAAACATTGATACTGGTTTGTAAGAACTTGTAACGCGAAGCACCTGGCGGGCCGACCTGTGACAGAATACGCTAGCAGACCGAATCTCAAACAAAGTTAAGGAGAAAATAATGTCAAGAATCGCGACCTTAAAGGCACTCACAGCAACTGTGCTGGCCGCAATACTGGCGGCAGGGTGTGCCACGTCAGCGGCACCCACCATGCAGACCGGTCCGGATGCAGAAATTTCATTTGACGGATTGCACCGCATAGATAACAGCCAGGCTGAAATGGCCTGGATGCGACCGGATTTCGACATTTCGACGTACAGCAAGATTCTTCCCGTCAGTTCGGGCTTCGAATATCGAAAAGCAACCAATCAGGGTCGTACGCAGACCGAGCGCAACAGGGGCGGTCCGTTCGTCATTTCAGCGGAAGATCGAGAGAGATTTGAGGCACTCGTTAGCGAAGTATTCCAGGAAGAGTTTGCTCAAGTTCAGAACTGGGAATTTGTCACAGAGCCTGGCCCCGGCGTCATGATTCTTCGCGGCGGAATGCTGGACGTTTTCTCCGACGTTCCACCGGAAAACATGGCCGGCAGAAGCACTATGTTTGTGTCAGCTGTCGGCCAAGCTACGCTGGTGCTCGAACTTCGCGATTCCGAAACGAATACAGTCCTCGCGAGGTCAATTGATCGACGCTGGGCCCAGCGCCCGGGCGGCCAGATGATGCAGTCCAATCGGGTCACGAATACCGCAGAGGTAAGGCGCCTGATCAGGATGTGGGCAGTAAGATTGCGTGAAGGTCTGGACGGATTCGCCGAACAGGCCAATAACAACTAGGCCAAAAAGGGTGGTCGGCGATCTTTCCTCGGCCACCCCTTTTCTTCTATTCGAATTCCAGGCCCAGACCGAACAGGATCGATATGTCCTCACTCTTGGCCGTTTCAACCGGTTCAGTATCATAGTCGTAATCTACTGACGCACTCGCATACAAAAGATCGGTGATCTCATAGCTGATCCCGGTGCTGGTCCGATAGCTGGTATTAGTACGTCCGGATACGTTCGCAGTGACTCCAAAGTTATGAAAAACACTAAGATCATCACCGAAGAAATCGCGTCGAAAACGCAGGTTCCAAACAACAACAGAGCTTTGCTGAGACTCCATTCCGATCTCCTCGGTCTGAAGACCAGCCCCCAATTGCGTGGACAAATACTTTCGCGGTGTATTCCAGATATCGTGTCCGACACCAGCGCTGACAACGAGGCGACTGTCCAATTGTATGATCGGGTCCCGCTCGTAGTTTAGATTTGCGGTGAAAAACCACGGGTCGTTGAAGAGCCAGTTGTAGTTGTAGCCAAAGCGGTCCTGTTCCTGAGTCAACTGTCCCGACAACTCCTCCCTGGAAAACGAAATCTCACCACGATGTCGATGATCTCCATGCTTGAACATCCCATCCGCCCGAAGTTTGGTATTCGCCGAATCTGTATTTCCCTTGTTAAGATTGCCTGAAAGGTCTACATGACTTTCCCAGTCATAGTAGGCATCTATTTCGTCGAGCTCTGAGATGCTTGCCAATGTAATCTCGAGCGATTCGATCGAAGTCGTAATTATCTGCGCCCCGTCTTCATCGGCGCCGCCAAAACGGGCTAGCACAGTGGAGCCATCCTGAAGGTCGATCTCGAATTCGCGGTCCGACTCAATGTAATCGACTACCGGAAGATCTACCTGGAATTCGTCGGAATACTCCGGTTCGATCGTAACCTCGTTGTCCCAGATTCGTGAGATCTCACCAGTAATCCGATCGCCGTTTTTCAAAACAAGCACATCCTGCGCCTGAATTACCTGCGCTGGCAGGATAAAAAACGCTGTCAGAAAAATATTTAAGCACAAAGAGTTCAGAGTCTTCATAAGTAACAGGCACCCAGAGTGAGTCCGCGCATTCAGCAATGGCGTTAACAGTTGGTCATAAAAATTGTAAGGCAAATTCCCGGGTGCAGTTACACCCGCTGAGTACTTACTGCTTAGGAACCATTCGAATCCAGACGAATCTGCTCGCAATGAGTATCAGAAAGAAAATGACGAGAAATCCTACCATCCGCAGAAAGAAACGGTCCAGCAGCGCTGTTTCAACATCAATCAGGGCATCCGTTAACCCTGATACGTCCTCGACGCCAGCCATCAGACCAGAAACCGAATCAACCATCAAACGCATTTCGACCGCTGTAGCTGCGGATTGATTAACCATTGCCGTGTATTCATTGATATCAAAGGGGCGACCGGTCACATCGTCGGCATTCGCCATAGCAACGGTTCTTTCGATGGATTCAAGGACTGGAAGAAGCTCCGCCAGCAACTGCCGTACTTCCGGGCTTTCTGTGGCAAGCGATGTCATCATCGCTTCTCGTTCCTCAGCGAGGCGATCCATCATTTGATCAACTGCTGCCAGCCGACTATCGGGTAAACTATTGGCAATCTGTACCATGCGATCCACTGAAATGACGAATCTTTCAACGTCCGTCAGCAGTCGCGTCACTTCGGGGCCTGAAAAAACATCGTTGACGCTTGACTCAAATTGACCCGACGTAATCATTGGTGCTCTCTGCAGATAAAAAAGCACTCGCTCTCCAAATGCCTGCATCTCTTCCGCAGCTTCCCGCGCCCGCGCAACTTCCGCCAGCATACCGCCCGACTGCTTGACTGAATTCAGGCTCGCTGCACGCTGACCTGAAAAATTACTGAGTCGCACGTACCAAGGAAAGACCTGTTCGGGATTCTCGGCGTGCCACTCAGTTACAAGGACAGTCATCATCTCCTGGTTTTGCGGGGTCAGGACGTCATCGGCTACAGTCCAGATGTCCTCTTCGAGATCGTAGAAAGCCTGAAGAAATGACGCACGAACCACTTCGTCTGAAATTTTTGGTGACCAGTAATCTTCAACAACCATTCTCGACAACATTGTGAGAACCATCATGTCCATCAGATTAGTGACTGCATCCGGACCGATTGCCACATCGACGACGGCCGAATAGGAAACATTCTTCCAGTCGCTCATGAAACGGTCGACTTCAATCGATGGAGATGAGTCTGCCACTTCGTTGGCCGCAATCGCGATTCTGGTCATATATCGATCGGCGAATCGTCTTACGTGAGACTCCAACTCCTGCCTCGTCATTGCACCGGTTGCACTCGTACCCTCACCGTCAATTTCCGCGACGAAAACCTCCTGAGTCTGGGGTGCTGGCGACGTCATGCAGGCAGACAGCAGTATGGCCGTCGCCATCCCCGTCACCATTGCTTTTATGCGGCGCTGAACCGGTTTTCTGGACAGGAATCGATCGAGGAGCATAAATCCACTCTTAATTGTTATCTTATGTTTTTCTCAACTTATTCTTGTTGAGTTATTGCATTCGGGTTGCCAGCTGGAGCAGCATCTTCGTCGTTTACTTTTCCACCCTGTCATAGGCTACGCCCAGCTTTTCGCAAACAGCTTCAACTGCATTGGTCGCCACCTCACTACCGAGACGACCCGTTCCACTTGCATCTGCCCAGACGTAAAGGAGCGACTCTCGCGCCCCGAGCGTTGTGACCTGGGCTACGACTTTGCCGAACCCCCCCGTCACTTCGATCATCATCGCGCTATCTTTCTTGCTGTCAATTTTGATCTCAGGGTGTTCTTCGACAACCGCAGCGAATGCCGCATAGACCTTCGATGCCTCAATCGGTAGTCGCGCGGCGATAGTGCTTTGACTCGAACCCGCCGTGTGCACCACCAATGCAGAGTCTACGACCGAACCCCCGGCCAACAGGGAACACCCGCCGAGTCCAGCCAACAACACGATTATGTAAAGCTTGGACATCAATTTTTCGCTCCGGAATCGCGTCAATACTAGCAAATACCCTTTTGTAATTCCCAAGCAAAACAGGCAACATCATTGGCGTTCAAGCAATGCTGGCAACAGCGCGACGATAATCGGAACCTACTGGTTCCGACGGCAGTAATAACATGACTACCAAATCAATCACCGCCGGCAGTGGCAGCAAACACATTGCCGTCCTTCTCGCGTGCCTGATTTTATTTGCCGGCCCCAGCGCATCTGCCCAGGATTCTGACGCCGATTCAGAGTCCGACTCAGCTACGGAAGCGGTCACTCCGGACACCACAGCCACTGAATCAAAAGCGATTAAAGGCCGGTTCCTGCCGGCTCCGTTCGTCATCACCGAACCTGCTATTGGGAAGGGGCTTGGACTCGGCATGATCTATTTTCACGGCAAGGAAGCTGTTGAACGCCCGCGAATTCAGTCGGCCAACGCAATCGGCAATACTGCGCGAAGAGGAAAACCGCCGCCTACCGCGACCGCAGCTGGCGGGTTTTATACGGATAACGAAACAGCCGGTGTTGCGGTCGCGCATTCCCGATCGATGCTCGATGACAAGTATCGAATAGTCGGCATTCTCGCCAGCATGGATATTCACGCGACCTATTACGAACAAGACCAGGGCTTCGATTTCAATCTCGACGCCGACGCCATCTATGCCCGTGGGCAGCGCAGGATGGGTGACAGTAATGTATTTTTTGGCCTGTCTTTCGGCGTGCTGGACGGCGATATCGGTTTTGATATTGGCCCGAATTCGCAACCAGCAGACGTCCTCGCGTCTGACTTCACGGATGTCGGTGTCGCAGGCAGCGCCATCTATGATTCCCGCGACGAAAGCATGATGCCCGGTGCCGGCCAGCTCCTCGATCTCACGATCTGGCGTCACGACGATTTTCTGGGCAGTGACTTCAATTACACCAACACGCGGATCAAGGCACTTTCATTTCACCAACTGGCGGAGAAATTCTTCCTTGGACTGCGGCTGGATGTCGCCGGCAACAACGGCGATGCACCGTTCTTCGCAATTCCATTTGTAGGACTTAGAGGCATTCCGGCAATGCGTTACCAGGGCGACACTGCCGGAGCGATTGAGATTGAAGGGCGATATGCGATTAGCCCTCGCTGGGCGGCCGTTGCATTCACGGGTGCGGGCTTCGTGGACTGGGACGATTCGTCGATTCCCACTGAAGACGATATCTATACGTACGGCTTCGGCGCCCGATTCCAGCTTTTTACTGAGCAAAATGTCTGGATTGGCCTGGACATTGCGCAGGGACCCGAAGGATCCAACTGGTACATCCAGATCGGCCATCCGTGGTAATCTCTCTCACCCGAGTTTCCGGGTTGACACAACCATGAATTCAATAAATTCGTTTTAGTGGAGCTAAATAATGCATTTCGCCATCTCAAAACTTTTTCGCCGCAGCCTCCTTATTGTCATCGTGGGTTCGCTTGCTGGCTGCGCGTCGAGTCCTAAACTGCGGGCGGACTACGACCGCGACGCCGATTTCAGCGCCTACAAAACCTACAATTTCATGCAGCATTCCGGAGACGACAACTATGAGTCGCTCTTCCACCAGTACATGACGGACGCCATCACCATCGAGATGGAGAACCGGGGCTATGTAAAATCGAACAACCCGGACCTCCTGGTCAATTTCAACGCGATCATTCAGGATAAGACCAAGGTCTCAACCCGGCCCTCCTCCACCCCGATGTACGGTGGTTACTACGGCTACCGCGGCGGTTTCTATGACCCCTGGGGCGGCTATGGCTACGGCACTGAAACACATGTGTCGCAGTACACAGAGGGTACCTTCAATATCGATCTTATTGACGCGAGACAAAAACGCCTTGTCTGGGAAGGCATTGGCATTGGACGAATCACCGATAGTACTTTCGAAAACCTGGAAGAAAGAGTGAAGGCAGGCGTGCCGAATTTCTTCGCCATGTATCCGTTCGTCGCCGGCGAATCCGGCATACAGGCGCCGCAGTAAGATTCAGGTCTGGCAAGTTGGCGGCCGCCAACTTGCCAGAATCGGTACATTTACCAATGCGCCGACTAACAAACGTCACATCCTGAACGATCAGGTCAATTTCTTTTCTTTAACGTGCACATCTCGCTGTGGGAACGGAATCGAAATCCCTTCTTTATCAAATCGTAGTTTGACTTCACGAGTCAGGTCCCAGAAGGTTTCCCAGTAATCACCGGTTTTTACCCACGGCCGTACAGCGAAATTAACCGACGACTCTCCGAGCTCGTGGACTCTAACAACAGGCTCCGGATCATCGAGCACACTCTCATGTTTCTCGAGGATATCCATCAGTACGCTTTCTGCCTTTTCGATATCGTCGCTGTAAGAAATACCGAATAGCAGGTCGACTCGTCTCGTTCGCTGTGCTGTCACATTAGTTATTACGGATTGCCAGATCATATTGTTAGGTACGATGAGCCTCTGGTTGTCCAGCGTCATGAAAGTAGTATTGACCAGGCTCATGTGATTCACCCTTCCTCGAACACCGGCCGCGTCCACGACATCACCCACATCGAAAGGCCGGTACATCAGGATCATCACACCTGACGCAAAGTTGGACAGTGAATCCTGCAGAGCAAAGCCAATAATAAACCCGGCAATACCAAGGCCAGCCAGCAGCGGTGCAAGGGAAATTCCCAATTGGGAAATTCCGATCAGCACGCCGAATATCATGACCAGGTTTCTGATCGAAGACGAAACCATTCGTCGAAGCAAATACGACATTCGGTTACGTGAGGAATTCATTGCGCGTTCGACGCCTTTCTGCACCAATTTCGCCAGTTGATGGAACACAAGCAGAATCACAGCGACCAGAAACAACTGGAAAATCAGTCTGGGTCCTTCACTGGCGGTTAAGTCCCACAACGCCCCGCTCCACTCTGACACCAGGTTTGCGGCGATCCCAACGTCCAGGATATCTGTTGTAATTTCGCCCGTAACAGTGAGCACCTGCTGTCTGTACTGCCGGGTCTCAAGACCGATCAGGATCATCAGGTCAATGGCGTCCTGCAGCGATGCTGCGGTCATCGCCACCCTGGCTTCTGCCGCTGCATGCCATGCAGCCAGGTCAGTATCATCCGGCAATGTAGCTACGGCGGACCGAAGCATTCTTACGTCGTTGATCGCGGTTTCAAGGAAAATGGATCGGTTCGCGGCAGAATTAGCAAGTACTTCGTTCAGATACTCAACTTCGGTGCTGTCATCAAGATCAAATCGTTCTGCAACTTGCGTGTAGTCAATCAAGGCCTTGTTAATTGCGTCAAGCTCCTCAATGCCCTGAAATAGCTCGTGGTCTTTAACGACGAACTCGCTCGGCGGCAAATCAGATGTCGGAAACGTTACCCTCATCCGAATCCTCTCTGTTGCCTCATATGCTTCTGCCGGCAATACAGAGAGCTCTTCCGTAAGTTGATCCATGAACTCCGCGACATCAACACCCTTGTCCTGCTGATCGGCAACAGCGCGCGCAAACCTTATTGTCTTGTCGAACATCGAGGTCAAGACCTTGTCACGTCGGGCGGTAAGGATGTCTGCCGTTGGGCCTTCCATAGTGGCCAGACGTTCATCGATCGCTACGAGGTCCTGCTGTTGCAGCTCGATCTCTGCAACCATCACTTCGAATGCCACTTCGTCCTCTGCGGACAACTGCAACGGCGTTGATTCCGGCTCCTGCGCAAGCAGCGAAGCGACGGGCCACCACAAGACGCTCGCGCAGGTAATTAGGATAATTGATCTGATTTGAGCAGACAGGCTCATGATTTCCTCTTTTTTAAATGACATCTCGCCCAACCCGGAAGCCAGGTTGGGCGAGACAATTGTTACTCAGGCCTGTGCTAACGATATAGCACGAGACAACGATTACTCTTTTAATTCAACCTTGAACTTCTGGCCGCCAACTGTAGCTTCGTACATCAGGCCACCTTTTGCCTGTGTGAATATTGCAATGCCGTCAACAAAGTTCGCATCGGCAGATGCCCCGGCGGTTACTGCGACAGCAGAAGCCTGGGCGCCGAGCTCATAGTTGCCTTTTTTGAAGTTTTCAAGCGCGGCTGCATCCTCGAAAAACAGGAATTCGCTATAGGCCTGACCACCCCATTGAAACCCGATGGTTAACTGGGTCAGAGTTACGTTCGCCGTCACTGCGCCACCTTCGTAAAGGTTACCCTTACCTCGGGCACCACCGATACCGATACCACCTTTGCCGACGGTCGGTATCACAACGTAGGCAACAGCGCTATCAAAGAACCGTTGAATGCTCGGGTCTTTTTCTTTGAATGACGCAATCGCCGTCTGCGCTTTTGCGTCCTGCTCGGCAGCGTCGTCGGGATCCCAGCCAAAGGCTGAAGGTGCCGCAGAGGCAAGAGCCACTGCTAAAATCGTTCCGAAAATCTTATTCATTGATGCAACAATCCTCTCTAGGTATTTATAAAACCGTTGTTAGTATTTGATTTATTTGTATATTCTTGTGGCGCACAATTTCGACGATTCAGCGAGCAGCGGCCAAGGCGATAATCCTAAACTTAAATCCCCGTATCTGCCACCATGGCGACCCAGGACGCTACAAGAGAATGAGCGCAATTCGCGTCACGAATCCGCTGCTGGTACCCGAGAGTCCGCCTCGATTATTCTGGATGTGAATTTTAATTTTTAGCGCTAATTGTGAGCATCAGTCATCAGCGAAAACCCAAAGAAAATTTTTTCACTGTGTCGTCGCCTGCTGCTGTCATGCCACCTGCCGCACGATCATCATCCGGGCCGACTCTGGCCGGCTGAGTGCGGGTGCGGTATCGTCGCGACTGTTAAACAGGAACATCCCTCATGAGCGGATTGACATTCCGACTGACACTTTGCGGGCTCTTGATGTCAGAGGCCGCCCTCGCTGGTCCGGTGATGGATTTTATTCGTTCATATGACCTGAACGACTACTCGCTGGGCGTGGCGGTTACCGCTGCCGAAAACCCGTACGTCGGTGGCGAAACTTCGGTTTTCTCCTACCCCTTTCTGACGAGTTTTCGCGATGCCTCTTTCACCCGCGACTGGTTCCTGATATCGGAAGGCGACGTCGGCCTGCGATTTGTCACGAACAACGACTGGGAGTTTGGCGTGGTTGGGCGCGTGCAGACGCTTGGGCTCGGCAACAACGATGCGCCTGAGCTTCGAGGACTGGACGACAGGAACTGGACGATCGAGGTAGCGCCGATGATTGGCTACCGTGGCTGGCCGGTACACGCCAGATTCAAAACGTATTTTGAAACACTTGGGCGACACAGCGGAACGACCAGCTCATTCATTCTGTCGCTACCACACGAGTTTGAACGGGGATTCATCGTGCCCTCCGTGCGTGCTGTTCATCAAAGCTCGGACTATACGAACTACTACTTTGGTGTCGCACCCAACGAAGCTCGCCCGGCCAGGCCGGAATACCAGGCGGGCGCCTCTGTGAGCACGGATGCCCGGGTTCGGTGGGGCTACGCATTAACTGAAAAGTGGTTACTGTCCGGCAGCTTGGGCATTCAGTTTCTTGACTCTGAAATTACCGATAGCCCAATCGTTGAAAAGGACACGATCTGGACCGCCAATATAGGCCTCGCATACAACTCCGATATTTTTCAGCCACGAATTTCGGATCTTGGCGGCAAGCGGCAACCAAAACTGGAAATAAGGATGTCTGCCTTCAGCGATTCAGGCGACGCAAAGGTCGTCAGGGACGCGGTCGATGGCAGTCCTGGAGATGAGATTGACCTCGAGCGGGTGCTCGGCGTTTCCGACAACGAAACCGTTGCACAATTTGACGCTATATATCGGTTCAACGATTTTCATCGGATGGAAGTCGGCTACCACGAACTGGTCCGTAACGGTGCGGCGACTCTAGTTGAGGACATCACGTTCGGCGATACCGTTTTTGCTAGCGGCTCGACCGTGAATACCCGATTCAAGTCCGAGCTGCTGAGATTCAGTTACGCGTACTCTCTGATGAACGACTCTCAAAAAGAGCTGGGCATCATGGCTGGCGTTCATATCTCAAACGGCATTATCGACATTGAGTCAGTAACCACTGGCGAACGTGAACGATCCGATGTTTCGACACCACTGCCGGTGGTTGGTCTGCACGGCTCCGTCGAACTCGGCCCCAAATCCTCACTAGGTGCGAGGGTGCAGATGTTTGCAATGGAGTTTGATCGCGTGGAAGGCTGGATGCTGTACATGATGCTCGAATGGCAGCGTCGCTTCACCGACAGCTTAAGTGCCGGAATCGCTTATAACTTCTACCAGACAGAACTCGATTCAACGAACCCCGATTCGCCCAGAACTCTCAAGACACGCCATCAGGGACCTGTGCTGTTTATCAGCGCAAATTTCTAGAAGTGAGTTGAATATAGCTTCTAGGACCAATTCTAATAAGGCAGGTCCTTTTCCAGAACCACCCATTTTCCATCGACTATCTGCGACCAGAACAGGGAATTGGAACCCTGGTGTTTATCAGGGCCGAAAGTTAGCGTCTGGCCGCCGAACGGATCTACATAGTTTTTGATTTTCTCAAGCTCTGCCAACATTTTCTCCGTCGTCAGATCAGGGCCGGCAGCCTCCATAGCCCGGATCATCAGGTCAGCAGTAACGTAGGCGACTTGCGCCTGCGCGACCGGTTCTTCACCGAAGCGTTCGACGTAGCGGTCGTACCATTCTCCGATCCACTCGCCCTCATATTCGGGTGACGTGTAATCCAGATTCACAATCGGGCCGGCTGAAAAAAGCCCCTCCATTGCCCCGTCTGCCGCTGTCGCGATGAGCGGATGCTGCACAACCATGTTGCCGACAATGGGAATGTCCCATCCCGCTTTCCGGGCAGCTGAATACAGTTGTATCGTATCCGTAACGATCGTACCGATGAACAAAATCTCGCAACCTGAATTCTTCATACGCGTGACGGTGCCGACGAAATCCGTCTCAGTTACCTTGTGCCGCCCGAGGTAAACTGATTCGAGACCAAGCGCCTCCACGGCCTGTTCGTAGCCCAACTCCGACTCGTGCCCGTAGTCCGTCGCCTGCGTCTGCATACACACCTTGGTGGCGCCTGTCTTTTCCGCCATGTAACTGACTGCACTCCGGATCTGATCACGATAGCTGACGTAATAACTAAACTTCATCGGATGCAGCGGCTCGTACATCGAAACGGCAGCGGTGACCGGAAACAGGTTCGCAACACCCATCCGCAATTGCCGCGGCAACATCGCATTATTCATCGGTGTTCCCATATTGCCGAGCATGACAAATACCTTGTCACGGTTCAGGAGTTTGTTAGAAGCCTTGACCGATACCGGCACCTGGTACTGGCCGTCCTCGACAATGAGTTCGATCTTCCTTCCATGTACACCCCCCGCCGCATTCGCCTCGTCGATTCTCATGCGAGAACCGTTGGTCGTCGGAACACCCCAGACGGCGGTCGCACCTGACATGTCGGAGACTTGTCCTACTTTAATCGTGTCGCCGGAAACACCCTGATCTGCCGCGTTCGAAATCACGGAAAATAATGCTGCGACTATAAAAATCAATGTTCGATACATTCTGCTGTCCTTATCGGGATGGCCCGCGGTACATGTCTTCAATCAGGTCATTATACTTGTTGCTGACATAGCTGCGCTTTAGCTTCATTGTCGGCGTTAGCTCCTCATCCTCCGCGGTTAACAAAATGTCAATCAGGCGGAATTTCTTGATTTGCTCAACGCTGGAAAACTTCTTGTTAACCTTATTCAGTTCACTACCGATAAGCTCAACAACTTCAGGTCGCGCGCACAACGACCGATAGTCCGTGAATGGAATCGAATGCATCTGCGCATGATGCTCGACATTCTCCTTGTCGATCATGACCAGGCAGGTCAGGTATTTCTTTTGGTCGCCGATGACAACCGCATCCGAAACATATGGAGAAAATTTGAGTTCGTTTTCGAATAGTGATGGCGTCACGTTTTTACCGCCAGCGGTAATAATAATGTCTTTCATTCGATCAGTGATCTTGAGTTGGCCGTTTTCGTCAATTTCGCCAACGTCGCCCGTATGCACCCAGCCATCGATGATCGTCTCCCGAGTCTTCTCGGGTTGATTGAGATACCCGTCAAACTGGTAGGGATGGCGAATGAGGATCTCACCCTCCTCGCTGATCTTCAGGTCAACGCCCGGAATGGGCTCTCCGACCGTGCCTTGCCGCAGAGGCTTTGGCCGCGTGGTCGTAACGACGCCAACCTCCGTCTGACCGTAGACCTCCGTGATCGACAGACCGAGAATCAGGTACCACTCGAGCAGCGACGTCGAAATTGGAGCAGCACCGGTCGCCAGGTAGTGGGCCCTGTCGAGTCCCAGGAGTTGCTTGATATTGCGAAACACCAGGGCGTTCGCGAGCCGGTACTTCAGTTCATCAACCACCCCGGGGGTCTTACCGTCAAGCAACTTCCGCGCCCGTGCCGAGGCCGCCCGAAGACCCAGGTTATAGCAGGTCCTGCCAAACCAGGTCGCCTCCGACATCGATGTCGATACTCTTGAATAAAACTTTTCCCAGACGCGCGGCACTGCGAACACCAACGTGGGTGACAGTTCCTGGAAGTCCCTGGCGACAGTCTCCGGACTCTCCGCAAAGTTGATGACGCAGCCACTCTTAAGTGGCAGGCAAATCGAAAATACTCTTTCCGCCACGTGACAAAGCGGCAGGTAGGTCAGAATCTGGTCAGATTCCGTTTGCTCGAAATCCACATTGATCGTCGTCTGGAACACCAGGTACTTCTGCGGGATCATCGATCCTTTCGGCATACCGGTCGTGCCTGAGGTGTAGATTAGCAGCGCCAGGTCTTCGGGCCGGCCATTTTGCACGATACTTTCGACCTGCCCTTCATTGTCTCGCCCATACTCCTGCCCCAACGTGTACAGCCGCTCAATCGGCATCACCTTGTCGTGCTTAAGTCCACGAAGTCCCCGCCAGTCGAAGACGATGACTTTTTCGATATTCGGCAGCTCTTCTTCCACATCAAGATACTTATCGAGTTGCTCCTCATCCTCGACAAACAGGAAACGGCAATTCGAATCCATCAAGGTGTAAGCGACCTGGTTGGGCTGATAGGTTGGATAGACGCCGTTCACGATGCCGCCGCAGAGCATGATGCCGATATCCGCGAATACCCATTCCTTGCAGTCTTCACTCTGAATGGATACGACATCGCCTGGCTTCAGGCCGAGCGATAAGAGACCATGCGCAATCTCGAAAGCACGCGCCCGATAGTCGGCCCAGGTATACGATTGCCAGATACCGAAATCTTTTTCCCGCATCGCGGTCTTGTCACCACGCTCTGCGGTCTTTTTCAGAAAGAGTTTCGGAATCGTGTCGCAATCGTCGACGAGAAATGATGAATGACCGGTGTTTTCCGTCATCGCCAGGTCTTCTTCTTTTTCCAGCGTCGCAGTCCTCGCGCACCTTCGTCTTTCTTACCAAGGTAGAACTCCTTGATGTCCTCGCTCTCGAGCAGCTTATCGCTGTCGTCGTCCATGACCATGCCACCGACTTCCATGACATAGCCGCGAGACGAAACCTGCAAGGCAATGTGCGCGTTCTGCTCGACGAGCAGAATGGAAATATTTTGTTCGCGATTCAGGCGAGAAATGGTCTCAAAAATTTCGCTGACCAGCATCGGAGACAATCCCAGCGATGGTTCATCGAGCAATAGCAGCTTCGGCCGGGACATGAATCCCCTGCCGATCGCCAGCATTTGTTGCTGGCCGCCGGAGAGGAACGCGGCAAGACTGCTGCCAAGTTCTTTCAGCGCCGGAAAGTAGCCGTAGACGGTCTCGAGGTCCTTCTGAATATCCTCGCGATCCGTCCGGCAGTAGGCGCCCATCATCAGGTTCTCGGTGACTGTCAGCAGCGGAAATACCTCACGGCCTTCCGGCACGTGCGCGATGCCCTGCCTTGCGACCCAGTCCGGTTCCCGACACTGGATTTCGTTTCCTTCGAAGATCACCTGACCCTTGCGGCAATCGAGCGCACCGCTGGCCGTCTTCAGAAGCGTTGTCTTGCCGGCACCATTCGCGCCAAGCACCGCAACGATTTCTCCCTCCTCGACAGTCAGGCTGACGCCTCTTATCGCCATGACCGGACCGTAGTAGGTTTCGATATTGCGTATATCGAGAAGCGGGCCGCTCACGCCGCCGTACCAAGGTAGGCCTGCTGGACCGCCGGATCATTACGCACCTCATCCGGAGTACCTATCGCCAGGAGTTTGCCGTCGTTAATCGCCATAACCCGATCGGCAACCCTGCCGACCAGGCCCATATCGTGTTCAACCATGACGATGGTCACGCCAAGGTCGTGCTTAATGTCATCAAGCCAGAAAGACACGTCATCGGTCTCTTCCTGGTTGAGGCCGGATGCCGGCTCGTCCAGCAATAACAGGCTGGGCTCCGAACACAATGCCCGGGCCAGTTCAACATTCTTGCGAGCGCCGTATGGCAGATCTGCAATTTTCTGATCCCGATAGTGCGCAATCTCCATCAGGTCGATGATGTCCTCCACCTTGCGTCGATGCTCGCGCTCCCGCGCACGGGCCCCGGCAATAAACAGAAAATCACGGAACAGATTTCTCGACATGCGCCGATGACGGCCGACCAGCAGGTTCTGCAAGACCGTCGCCTGTTCGAAGAGATCAATGTTCTGGAATGTTCTCGCAATGCCGAGGTCGATGACCTTGTGTGCCGGAACATCGAGCAGGTCACGCTCGCCGTAGTGCATGCTGCCATTGGTCGGCTCATAGATCCGACTGATCAGGTTGAATATTGTGCTCTTGCCGGCGCCGTTCGGCCCGATGATGGCGAACGTCTCGCCCGGCTCCACGGCAAACGACACCTCGTCTACTGCGTGAACACCACCGAACTCTATCGACAGGTTTTCGACGACCAGCGAACTCAACGCATGCGCTCCGTTTTGAGATAGCTCTTCTGCCTGACGAAAGACGACTTGCGGTAATAAGGAAATGTCTCGAAAAAGTGCAGCAGCTTTTTCCAGCGGCCGTTGATGCCCTCCGGCTCGAAGATCACAAAAATGACAATGATCAATCCAAACAGCATCGGCTCGAGACCGGCTTGCTCACCTACAACGCCCGGCAGAAAGTCGCGCAGGATGCTGATGGCGACCGGCAGCAAGGATACGAAGATGGCGCCGAAGATGGCGCCGGCGATACTGCCGAGTCCGCCTACGACGATCATCAGCAACAACTTGAGAGACTCAAGAACGCCGAAAGTCTCAGGTGACAGGTACGCCAGGTAGTGCGCCAGCAGGACACCGGCGAGGCCAGTTATCGCCGCGCTAATGCCAAAAGACTGAATCTTGATCCACTCTACGTTGATGCCAAGGCTTCGCGCCGACAGCTCGGAGTCCCGGACGGCAAGGAACGAGCGGCCCGTCGGACTCCGCAGCAGGTTGGCGGCACCCCATATAACGAAAAGTGCAAAACCGAGGTACAGGTAATACTGGTGCCAGACTTCTGCGAAATAGAAACCGAACATTTCCAGTTCCGGAACTGCGTATCCGGCATAACCACCGGTCATATCAGTCCATTCACCGATAATTGTCTCGATGATAATCAGGAATGCCAGCGTGGCGACGGCCAGGTAGAAGCCGTGCATCTTCGATGCAGATCGACCGAGCAACATGCCAATGATTCCGGTCAACGCGACCGTCAGTACGACAGAAACCGGAAACGGTAGCCCGGCGGTCATCAAGATGGAATGACTGTAAGCGCCGATGCCAAGGAAAGCGGCGTGACCGAAAGACACCTGCCCGGTAAAGCCGGTCAGAATCATCAAGCCAATGCCGGCAATCACATAGACCAGCAGCAGGCCCAGCTCCCCGAGGTAATAGACGTCCACAAACAACGGCGCGGCCAGCATCATCAGGATGACGATCGAGACCCGGATGTATTCGCCCGTCTTGGTCAGGAGATTAATGTCCTGATCGTAGCTGGTTTTGAAGACGGTCTGCATGTCAGACCTTTTTCCTGTAAGTCTGCACGATCAGCCCCTCCGGCCTGATGAAAAGTACGACCAGCATGACAATGTAGGCTGAGACACCTTTAATGGCCGGGAAGAAGTAGTCGGCAAATGGCTCGATCACACCGATCAGCATGCAACCGAGCAAGGTGCCCGGAATCGAACCGAAACCGCCGACGATGGCGCCTGCAAGCGCCTTGATGCCGATGAATCCGACATTAGTCTCAAGCTGAGTAACCGGCGCCATGACTGCGCCGGCGACCGTCGCTATGATCGCGGCAATGGCCCAGACAAGGGATACGAGTCGCCGTACGGGAATACCCATGTAGTAGGCAGCAAGCTGATTTTGCGACGACGCCTGCATGGCGATGCCCGTGCGACTCCTGCCAAAGAACATATACAGCGCGGTACAAAGAACAGCAGTTGTTGCAATTATTGCGAGCCGGTCCGTTCCTAAGGTGACCCCTGCCAGGGTGGTTTCACCATCGAAAGGGGTATCCAGTGAAAGGGGACTCCAGCCCCAGATCATGCCAGCGGCTGACCGCAGGATGAAGCCGAAAGCCACGGTGAGAATAAATATGCTGGCCTGAGACTGACCAATGATTCGCCGCATGATCAGGGAATCGACGAGATAGCCTGCAGTACCCATCGCCAGGCAGGCAACGATAAGGCCCGGCCAGAAACCGAGACCGAAGCCCTCCGAAAAGGTGAGCACAGCGAAACCGCCGAACATCATGAATTCGCCGTGAGCGAAATTCACGACCTCAGTCGCTTTGTAAATCAGCACAAAACCCAGCGCGATGAGCCCGTAAGCACATCCCTGTGATACACCGATAAACCCCAGCCGGACGACATCCTCGATCGGTAGCATGCTCTCCCCGCAACCGTCATTGTTGTTTTTCTTGCCGCCCTTACTTTACTCCAAAATCCGCCGCAATTTGGAGTTGTAAGGGATAAATCTCATTCCATCGAGATGACCTTCCCGGGATTCAGAATGTTCCGTGGATCCATGGATCGCTTGAGCGTCCTCATCAGCTCTATTTCGGCCTCGGACCGGCTGATCGGCAACCACTCTTTTTTCTCGAGGCCAATTCCGTGCTCCGCCGAAATCGCGCCGCCATAAGGCTTTAGCGTTTCATAGATATGCCGCTCAATCGTATGTGCATGCGTCGTCTTTGCGCCATCACACTGCACACTAATGTGGAGATTATTGTCACCCAGATGACCGAAGGTAACGACGTCAATACCCTCAATATCCTTTTTCAGCGCAACGTTAATGGCTTCCGTATATTCGAAAATATCCGCAACCGGCAAGCTGATATCGAAATCAAACGCATCGCCCACGATCCAGTCAACATCATGGCGGATGGCCCATATCGCTTCACGTTCTGCGTCCGACTTGGCTATGACCCCGTCAGCGACAAGTTCGCTTTCGAACATCTGGGTAAGCGTTGACTCAAAAACCTCATCATCTGTAGCTGCATCAACGCCCGTTGCCTCCATGATGATGTAGAACTTGTAAGCAGTGTCGATTGGGGACGGCAGTCTTCCGTTTGGTTGAACCACCACATGGAAGAAGTTGTCCCACATCACCTCAAATCCGGACAATGAATTGCCAAGCGATGCTCGCGCCTTGTTCAACAGCCCGATAACCTGGTCATAGTCATCACAGGCGACCAGTGCCACATTGTGGCTTTGCGGTTTAATGCGAAGTCTGAATACCAGACGGGTGATCAGACCCAGTACGCCTTCAGAACCAATGAATAACTGTTTCAGATCAAATCCTGAATTGTTCTTCAGGAATCTGTTCATTGAAGAGATCACTGTGCCATCGGCGAGTACCGCCTCTATCCCGAGGACGGATTCGCGAATCATTCCATAACGGATGACCCGCGTGCCGCCCGCATTGGTAGACACATTGCCGCCGAGCATGCAGTTCGCGCGCGCACCGATGTCTACCGGGAAGTACAACCCTTCTGCTTCAGCGCGCTCCTGCGCATCCTGCATGGTAACGCCCGACTGCACTGTCATTGTTTGCGAAGTTCGGTCGATGTTCTCGATCTCATTCATTCTTTCAAACGACAGCGCGATGTCGTCCGGCGTGGTCACCGCACCCAATACGAGATTCGTCATACCGCCATAAGGAACGACGGTTTGCCGCTGTTCATGGCAGGCCTTCATGACCGCTGAGACCTCGGCGGTGCACGAAGGACGGACAATTGCCTTGGCAATACATGGCTGGTTGGTGCGCCAGATCGCGCTGCGGTCGACTTTTTGGTCCCCTGTAAGGACATTCGAGACCCCGACGATCGTCCGCAATTTTTCGATAATGTCTTCATTCATAAGCGTTTTTACCCTGATGACTGGCCAGGCCATGCTAGTTGCGAGGGCATTACCGTACCATGCAAAACACGTATTTTTTTTGTCCGCGCGGCCATCTGTTTGCGATATCATGCGCGGTCGCTCAGGACCACGAATACAGGAATATCACCCGATGCGAGAAATGCTGAAATTCTATATTGATGGCGAGTGGGTCGATCCCGCTGTGCCTAATTCCCTGGATGTTATCAACCCAGCGACTGAAGAAGTTTGCGGTCGGATCAGCATGGGCTCCGCCGCGGACGTCGACAAAGCCGTCGCAGCGGCGAAACGTGCGTTCCCCTCTTTTTCCCGGACCAGCCGCGAAGAACGTATTGCGCTGCTCGAAAGAATTCTTGAAGAATTTGCGAAGCGGCATGATGACGTTGCCACCGCGATCATGGAAGAAATGGGCGCGCCGTGGAAACTCGCGAAGTTCGCACAGGCGGCAAGTGGGCCACAACACATCCAGGCGGCTGCAGACGCGCTGAAGTCGTTTGACTTCGAGGAACAGCACGGTTCCACGCAAATCATCAAGGAGCCCATTGGTGTCTGCGCCCTGATAACGCCATGGAACTGGCCGATCAATCAGATCGCCGTGAAGGTTGCACCTGCATTGGCGGCGGGCTGCACCATGGTCCTTAAGCCCAGCGAAATCGCGCCGTTCGATGCTATGATTTTTGCAGAGATTCTTGACGCTGCCGGCGTTCCGGCCGGAGTTTTCAATCTCGTTAATGGCGACGGGCCGAACGTTGGCGTCGCGATGAGCGGACACCCCGACGTCGCCATGGTTTCATTCACGGGTTCAACGCGCGCGGGCATATCTGTCGCGCAGACGGCGGCGCCAACGGTCAAGCGTGTAGCACAGGAGCTTGGTGGAAAATCGGCAAACATCATTCTCGACGATGCAGATTTCGAAAAAGAAGTCGCACGCGGTGCGAGCAATTGTTTCGACAACACCGGTCAATCCTGCAACGCACCTACGCGTATGCTGGTGCCTCGAGATCGTCTCGCGGAGGCTGCGGTCATCGCGGGAAAACGAGCGGACTCGACAACACCGGGCGACCCCCAGGGCGAAAATACCCGGATGGGCCCGGTTGTCTCCGAATTGCAATGGAATAAAATTCAGGACCTGATTCAAAAAGGAATCGATGAAGGTGCAACCGTGGTAAGCGGGGGAACTGGCAGGCCCGAAGGTCTCGAAAAAGGCTATTTCGTAAAACCGACTGTTTTTTCCGACGTCAACAACGACATGACAATCGCGCGGGAAGAAATCTTTGGCCCTGTGTTGTCGATCATTCCTTATGATAATGACGACGAAGCAGTTGCTATCGCCAATGACACGCCATACGGCTTGTCGGGCTATGTATCGTCAACAAATCTCGATCGTGCTCGAGCAATCGCGGCACGGCTGGAGACCGGGATGGTACACATTAATAACGCATCACTTGATGCTCAGGCGCCATTTGGTGGCTACAAGCAGTCGGGCAATGGCCGCGAATGGGGACCGCACGGCATCGAGGAATTTCTTGAGGTCAAATCCGTGTACGGCTACAACGAAGCCCGCTGATACTTGCAAGCATATTGAACCATGCGACCCCCGCCCTGGTCGCTAAGAGCAGGACATACAGAATTGAAGGTTAATCGCATGACGAATAAGTATCGCCGGCAGGCGGCAATAGCAATCGCTATCCTGGCATCAGTGCTGGCGAGTGGCTGCGCCGAATCGACGCGCCCGCAAGCTAACGGCAAAGGCTGGATTCGTGGCATCAATTCAATAGTGACTTCACCGGAACTTACATTCCGGATTGAAGAACGCGCTGTAGGCAGTGTTAATTTCAAAGGCGCCGCCGGATTCGCAGAATGGGACGGACTAACCTACAACTTCAATTTCGATCTGTTGTTGCCCGGAGTGCAAAACGATGAACGCCTCGCTACACAGACCATCGATGTCGCTAACGATATTGAGTACACAATGGTTTTGACAGGCACGCTGGATACTCCCTCCATCCAGATGTGGGAAGTACCGGTTCGCGAGTGGAGCGGTACCGAGACAGTTTTCGAGGCAGATTTCATTCACCTGTCACCGGTGCTGGGCCAGGTTGACATCTATTTTGCGCTTGAAGGTACGACGCCTGTTCTTGGCAACCAGGTCGGTACGCTAAGTAACGGTGATCGACTACCCTACCTTGAGTTGCCCGAGGGTGACTACGAGTTGATTCTGACCGCCCCGGGCGATCCGTCAACCGTAGTATTTCAGTCCAGGCCATTTACCCGAACACCTGTCGAGCGCGTATCCGTGGCCTTGTTCGATCCGGACCCGTCAATTACAGCACAGGTTGGCGTCAACATATTCTTCCCCGGCGGTGCCGCTCAAACGCTGTCGGACATCAATTCGCCGCCGATAGTGCGTACGTTGCACGCTGCATTCGGCACGGAGAATTTTGATGGGTATTTTGGCGAAGACTTCGGCAACGTGATCTATCCAAATGTCGGATTTGGTGAATTGTCGAACTTTGTTGATACAACCGAAATCCTGACACCGCTGACTTTGACTGCCGTTGGAGATGCCAACGACGTCATTTATGAAGTCAACCTTCAGTTTATTGGCAACACAAGACGCACCCTGGTTCTGTTTGGCGAGCCGGATGGATTGCTGGAGGGCAATCTGTTCACGAGACCGTTGTTGCACGACGCACGCCCGCTAGCAACGTTCCCCGTTGTACGAATAACCAATTTCTCAACAAACATCGCCGTCCTTGATATCTATGAGGTCGATCCCGGCACTGTGCTCGACGAAACGGTATTCCCTAAATTTGGTGGCTCAGTATTAGCACTTACAACCGGATTTTTTGATACGCCAGAGGGTTTGCGGGAATTCGTTATTACCAGGAACGGCGAAAAAGACCCAATCTCTGAACCAGTCGTTCTCGACCTCGCAAACGGCAACGTCGTCGATATGGTCATTCTGGATACAATCAACCCATCAATGGTTGAGATGCGGGTCTTCGAAACGATTCCCTAGCGGACGCGTTGCGTTCCGGCTCCGGGACCAACCTCAGGATGCAATCGCTGCTTCAACATAGGCTGCTTTATCATTGGCAGCATCTTCCTGGCTGATCTGTTTCGAGTTATACATTGCCTGATCCGCGACGCTTACCAGGTGCCACAGGTCTTGCCCATGCTGAGGCATGAGTGCAATACCAACACTCGCCGCACATTCAATTTCCTGCCCCTGGATGATATAGGCTTCGAAGGCCGTCTCAACCAGCCGCCGGGCGACGTGTTTAGCATCCTCGACCGAAATGCCAGGCAGGACAATAGCGAACTCATCGCCGCCCAGGCGCGCAAGAATATCCTCAGGTCTTAAGCAATACTCGAGACGGTGACCGAATGCTTTCAGAAGCGCATCGCCGGCCTGATGACCGAACCGATCATTGATCGCTTTAAATTGATTGAGATCCAGGTAGAGGACTGCGCCCTGATCATTGTTCTGAATCGCCTCTGCAGCCAGTTTTTCAAATCCACGCCGATTGAGAATACCGGTCAGTGGGTCGCGCAAGGCATCCGCGAGTATCTTCGTCTCATTGCGTTTGCGCTGAGTAATATCGATCAGGGTCACCGAGAAGTCGTTGCCGACCGGTTCACCAACAACGCGGATCCAAGATTCGTTATCGTCCATCTCGATAGCCGTTTCATAACTTGTACTGGTCATTGGCGGGCTGTCACCGCTGAATTGTTCGGCCAGCTTGTCAGGATTTAGCAATTCGAGCTTGTCCAGGGGCATACCAACGAGTGTGCCGTTGCCGCTCTGCAGAAAACGCTCAGCAGCCCGGTTGGCGAATATGCAGCGAAAGCGGCCACTGGTCTCCCGCGTATCTCGTGCAAAGCGGAGAATGCCATTCGATGAATGTTCAACCAGTGAACGAATGAGGTGCTCACTGTCCGCCAGAGCCCTGAGAGCCTTTTTTCTCTCGGTCACATCGCGACAGACAACAACCGTTCCCTGGTTCCGGCCCGACGGGCTGGTAAGCGGTGCACTGTTTAGTTCGAAATAGCGGTCGGTGTTCATCTTGACCGTCTGAGTCAAATCACGGTCCCTGCCGTGATCGAGAATCGCCCTCGCTTCCGGAACGTCTTCCCACAGTTTATGACCAACAAGCTCGCTTTCGCTGGACTTCAGCAGATCCTGCGCCGGATTGTTGGCGCTGATAATTCGTTGCGACTTGTCGAGCACGATGATGGGATCGCGGACGTGATCGAACATCGTCTGGTACGCAAGAGGACTGAATTCATAGACACGGAGTGCGACGCTTGTCCACCAATACAAGGGCAGCAGCAAGACCAGGGTCAATGATGTAAACGGAAATTCGATCGGTCCAATCCTGAGCAGTGTATTCCCCACGCTGACTGCGAACGGCAGTACCGCGCAGGTAAGAAGGAGAATAACTTTCTTGCGATGCGCGCGCGCAATCGTCGGCAATCGGCCCGCCATTGCGATGATTGAGAAACCGAAAAGGCCAAAGCAGTACGGCGCATGTACGCGCTTGAACCAAAAATGTTCATCGGGTTCCGTAAAGCGAATTACGCCATCAATTTCAACCACAGACCATACTAGGTGATGCAGTTCGTTGGTCATCGCCAGCCCGGTTGAAACGACCGGAACGATGGACAATGCCGCGATCACAAACATATGCGGCCGACCGACCGTGAATTCACGATAGATGGTGTATAGAGCAACGGGCACGAATCCAGAACTAAAAAACGTCAATGTTCGCCCGACTCCGTACATATGAGCATCTGTTGTGCCATAAGCAAAAGCGCTTCCAGCCGTCATCAAGCCAATTAGAAACAGAAAATAACTAACAGTATTGTTGGCGGATTCGATCGACGCCCGCGAGACCCGGACCGCCATCCAGAAATAGAGGACTGTCGTGAAGACAAAAACCGGCGGTAGAATATCGACCAGCTGCTCAATCACTGAACAGTCTCAAGAGGAAAGTTTTGGGTGCACCGATACATTTCGGCATCGTATCGGTCATGCCGCACTGGTGCTGCGACTCATTCCGCATTCCGCTTGCCAAATTAAGGCACTGATTCACGCTTTCGCAATGAAACGCCCGTACGGCGCGGTCTACAGGCCTTCGGCAGTATCCGCGACCAGAGTATCGACCACTGCGATCAGGGCCTCTTCACGGGTGCTTCCGGCCGCTGTCGATAGCTCGTGAGCTTTCAGTTGCCGATGCGCGCTGGTGCCACGGCTCAGAATATCCCTGACCGAAGCGACCTCGGCCTCACAGCCAAGTGCACGCGCATCTTCGTAGGTCAGGTCGAGAATCTCATCGAGCAACTCGTCGAATGGCACGATTTCACCTTTTGCAAAATCGATCAGCCCCTCGTCAAAGCTGTAACGCATTGCCCGCCAGCGATTCTCCCTGACCAGCATTGGTGTGTAGGTTCTCCAGCGTTGATTGGCAAGGCGCAGGCGATAAAGCATGCGCATTATGCAAACGAGCATTGCAGCAAGTGCAACCGCATCATCGACACGTGTACACACATCCATGATGCGTGTTTCAAGTGTCGGAAATCTCGCGCTCGGGCGAAGGTCCCACCAGATCTTGGTTGAGTCTTCGATTACACCGGCATTTATCATGATTTCAACATGCCGCTCGTACTCCGCATAGCTCTGAAATTTTTCAGGCAGTCCGGTTCGGGGCAACGCATCGAAGATTGTCAGGCGGTAACTCTTAAGGCCGGTATCGTTGCCGTTCCAGAATGGAGAAGAGCACGACAACGCCAGCAAATGTGGCAGGAAATACGCCGCCTGGTTCATCAGATCAATTCTCAGCGGATCGTCGTTGATACCAACATGGACATGCATGCCACATATTACGAGCCGACGGGCGGCGCCCTGCATCTCGGCAGTCAGAGACTCATAACGATCTTTCTGGGTATGCTTTTGCTCTGACCAATGACTGAAAGGATGCGTTGATGAAGCAATCGGTGCGATGCCATGCCGATCGGTCACTTCAATGATGCTTTTGCGTAACTTCGCGAGATCCTCACGCGCTTCCTGAACGTTTTGACAAACCTTGGTTCCGACTTCAATTTGCGACTGAAGCAACTCTGTGGTCACCTGGCCACCCAGAAGTTCTTCACACTCTGCAAGCAGAGATTTTGGCGGGTCGACTACGAGCGCACGGGTTTCTTTGTCAACAAGGAGATACTCCTCCTCCACACCAATTGTGAACTGGGGTTTGTTTCTCGTCACGTGGTGCCCTCCTTCAGAACTCAGGCAGACTTTGGCGGCTGCCTCGACGCTATATCGGTTGGATTAATTTGTGTCGGTACCGAGCCAACAATCGAGTGCATAACCTCAGCGATTCGTTGCACGCCGTCCGCACGGAAAATGAGATCCTGCCGAATCTCTATGCCAACATGCGGAAGGCCGATAGTTTCCGCATGTTGGTCGATAGTGAAATCCTGCGGCGCCTTGCCCGAATAAGGTTCGTTGTCGCCAACAAGGTAGCCGGCCTCCCGCAGACCATTGATAAATATTTCCGCCGTTAGCCTGTCCTTGTCCCACAAAACGCCCATTTCCCAGGTTCTCGAATCGCCGTTCATCACAGGCGCAAAACTGTGGATTGAGACAAACACTGGTTCGACACCGAGTTCGGCGAATCTCTTGATTTCGTTATCGATAGCCGCGTGATATGGCCAGTAAATCGAATTCGCCCGCAGGTCTTTGTCTTCCTGATGCAGATTGCGATTGCCGGGAACGACCACGCCGTCTCCGAATTCAAGGAAGGCGCCGGGATCCATCAGCTGGCGATTGCAGTCAACAATCAGACGCGAATACTCGCAAAGAACAGCTGTGACACCCAGGCTTTCTGCGAGCGCCTCCGTTAGTGCGCCCGCGCCGATGTCGACAGCCAGGTGACAACGACGCGCAAAGGGGTCGAGGCCCATCGTCCCAAGCTCCCGCGGAAATTGCGGGCTGGCATGATCACAGACCAGGAGTATCGGTTTTGTGGAACCCGGATTTCTAACAACGAATGGCGCCGGCTCGTCGACGGCCAAAAGCGATGCAGTGTGTGATTGATTGTCAGTGCCTTCTGGGGGCATAAATTATCTGGCAATTTGTGAATCCGACGGCAGTGTACCGCATCGCCGGTGCAATATGCGGATTTGCATACCGTGATGAATACTTAATTTCAGGCGCGTTGAGTCGATGCACCTTGATCTGCCCAGGGCTCGAAAGTCTGCACTGATGTCGGCCGGGCAATATAGTATCCCTGCGCGAACTTGACACCTATTTCGCTAAGCTTTTCAATAACTTCCTTGCTCTCAACGCGCTCAGCAATCGTTTCGATGCCCATTGCCTCACCAACCTCGTTGATTGCCTTCACCATGCTCTCGTCAACGGAGTCTTCAGCTACATTGCGAATGAACTGGCCATCGATTTTCAGGTAGTCCACGGGCAGGTTCTTAAGATAAGTGAACGAGGAGAGCCCGCTGCCAAAATCGTCGAGGGAGAATTTGCAGCCAAGTTTTTTCAACGCCTGCATGAAATGGATGACTCTCGACAAATTTGAAATTGCCGCTGTCTCCGTGATCTCGAAGCAAATCGCTCCTTTCGGCAGCTTTTGCTTTTTAAGTTCGTCGATGACGAATTCAAGGAATCGATCTTCACTAAGAGACGTACCTGATAAATTGATTGCCAGCGTAAAGTGCGCGAACTCCGCCTCGGGATTGCGGTCAGCGAGTTGCGAAAGTGCCTGGCGAATCACCCAACGATCCAGTGTGGACATCAGGTTGTAGCGTTCAGCGGCCGGAATGAACTGGTCTGGCCCGACGATCTCGCCGTTTTCGTCGCGCATTCGCAGCAACAATTCATAATGGCCTCGAGATGAGCTGTTCTCTTTGCCAATACCGACGATAGGCTGATAGAAAAGTTCGAGCCTGTTCTCTTCGACCGCACTGGTAATTCGGGAAACCCATTTCATCTCTTCATGCCGCATTGACGCGTCACTATCCTGATAAAGATGAATCTGGTTGCGACCCATGTCTTTGGCGGAATAACACGCCACGTCGGCCGAACTCATAACACTCGCAACGTCAGGGCTCTCTTTTGAAACCATGACTACACCGAGCGAGCAACGCGCGCTCGTGAACGCATCCTTCCAGTTAAACCTGTGGGCTTCCACCGCGCCGCGAATCGCTTCTCCGACTTCCATGGCGCGCTCT
>CAJQPR010000054.1 GCA_905480255.1 uncultured Woeseiaceae bacterium
CTGCGTTGGCCCCGAACCTGCCGCTGCAGACATCGAGGAGCAAGGCTTCGGCTGGACGAACAAATGCGGCAGCGGTAATGCTGGCGATACGATAACCAGCGGCCTGGAAGGCGCCTGGACGGTCAATCCTGCTGCATGGACTCATAGCTATCTCGTGAATCTTTATACCTACGAGTGGGTGCAAACGAAGAGCCCTGCAGGTGCAACCCAATGGATTCCCGACAATGGGGCCGCATCGACCCTGGTGCCGGATGCTCACGATCCGTCGAAGCGGCATGCGCCAATCATGTTCACAACCGACCTGGCGCTCAAGGTCGACCCGGAATATCGCCGGATTACCTCGCGTTGGCTCGAGAATCCTGAAGAGTTTGAACTCGCCTTCGCCAAGGCATGGTTTAAGCTGACACATCGCGATATGGGCCCACGCGCACGCTACGTTGGTGCTGATGTACCTGCTGAAGAACTCCTTTGGCAGGATCCGATTCCCGCAGTCGATCACGACTTGATTGACGAGGACGACGTCGCAGCGCTGAAGACAGAGATCCTTGAGTCGGGCCTGTCCGTACCGGAGCTGGTCAGGACGGCCTGGGCATCCGCCTCCACTTTCCGCGGTACCGACATGCGCGGCGGGGCCAATGGAGCTCGAATCCGACTCGCACCGCAGAAAGATTGGGCCGTCAACAATCCCCAGGAACTTTCTAAGGTGTTGGCACGCCTTGAAGACATTCAAAATGACTTCAACCGCAAGCAGCGTGGTGACAAGAAAGTATCGCTCGCTGACCTGATTGTTCTGGGCGGATCCGCAGCTGTCGCTCGGGCAGCAAACGATGCCGGGCACGACGTGGAAGTTTTGTTCAAACCGGGACGCGCAGACGCATCGCAAACACAGACCGATGTAAGTTCATTTGCTGTGCTCGAACCGACCGCGGACGGTTTCCGTAACTACTTCGGTAGCGGCAACCGCAGATCGCCGGCGGACATGCTTGTCGACCGCGCGAACATGCTGAGCCTGACGGTTCCGGAAATGACTGTTCTGGTTGGCGGCATGCGAGCCCTGAACGCCAATGCCGGGCAGTCTGCGAATGGCGTACTTACGGATCAGCCGGCGACCCTGAGCAACGATTTCTTCGTGAATCTGCTCGACATGTCCACGCAGTGGGCGAAGTCGTCAGGATCAGAGGGCGTCTACGAGGGTCGCGATCGCGAGTCGGGTGAAGTCAAATGGACAGCCACGTCCGTTGACCTTGTTTTCGGTTCAAACTCCGAGCTCCGCGCTATCGCTGAAGTCTATGCAGCTAACGATGCACAAGAGAAGTTTGTGCAGGACTTTGCAAATGCCTGGTCCAAGGTAATGACACTCGATCGCTTCTGACTTGCGGTGCATCTGACGGGAAATCGAGGGGGCATCAGCCCCCTCTTTTTTACGCCTGGAGACTCTTCAGGTGAGCATAGATCCGCTCGCGTGTTTCCATGTCCGGCATCGCGCCGAATCCTGCACTGATATTGTCGAGCGCATGATCCGGGTTTGAGGTTTCCGTCAAAACACAATTGACCGCCGGGTGGGACAGAATAAATTTAAGCGCAAACTGCGCCCAGCTGGTGGCGTTAAATTCAGCCGCCCATTCAGGCAATTCATGGCCGCGGACCAACTTGAAATAGTCACCGTTCTGGAATGGTCGATTGATATTGACGGCAATTCCCCTGTCCATTGCCATCGGCAGGATTCGTTCCTCCGCCTCACGTTCAAACGGCGAATAATTTACCTGAATGAAGTCGACTGTATCGGTCTCCATCACCCCCATCATTGATTCGTAGTAACTGCTCTGATGACGTGACAGACCGATGTATTTCGTTAAGCCTTCAGCCTTCCAGCGGCGAAACATATCCCAGTTTTCAATGCCGAACTCCGGCCACGCATGGGCAAGATCCAGTTTTTCTTTGCCGGCCGTCTCCAGAATTCTCTGTGCCTCTTCGCGTAATTGCGATTCGTCTGCGTCCATGAAGTAGGTGCCAAGGAACAGGTCAGCACCGGCATCCATTTGTTTCGCCACCTCAGCGACAACGAAACGACTGACGGCCACGCAATCTATGTAGGCACCGCCGCGCTCATGGAAGGTTCGAATAACGTCAAGGGACGCAGCCATATCGCCGGATGCGAAGACGCTCGAATTGCCAAGACCGATAATCGGCAAGGACTCATCAGTGCCCGGAATGGGTCGCGACGGCAACATGGCCTGCGCCATCGCGACTTCGCTCCATGTGGCTGGTGCCGCCAGTACCGTCGCGGCAGCGCCCGATGTTTTCAAAAACTCACGTCTGTTGGTCATAAATACCTCATTGGGCGTCAATTGCCTTCACAAGTTCTTCATTGGCCGGAATCGGGTTAAAAACGTCCCACTCAAGGAAATAGCCTTCCGGATCGTATGCGACAAAAGCACGGTACTCGTCTTCCTCTTCAATCCTGGGAGACCGCATTTCTATTGCATCGTTCGTACTCAGGTGTTCATACCAACCATCGATATCAGCTGTGAAGAACGACATCGTGACTGCTTTTTGCTCTGTGTAGTTATGCATCCCGAGCTTTTCGTCCACCAGGCCGAAGTAACCGGTTGGACCTGCTGGATAAATCTTCGCCCAGCCCTGGTCGACGATGAGGTCCATACCCAGCACTTCTTCGTAAAACCGCTGAATCCCTTCCATGTCCTTGTAATAGAACCACACAACGGTTGCTTTGAAGCCAAGATTCTCGGGGACATTTGAATCACGGTGTGCATAAAGCGTTTCAGTCGCATTCAGCACGGGAATGAACCGCTCATTTTCCTCATGTGGATTGAATCGTTCGAATTCCAGCAGGTAGCCCTCAGGATCTACTGCGACGAAACCATCGTGTGCGCTTCCCGCACGTGGCGTGTAGTCGTCTGACCGCATTTCGATATCCTGGGTTCCCAGGTAGTCCCACCACTCGTCCAGCTGATCCGTAACCAGCGCGATGGCCGTCGTCTTTGGCTCATCCGACGAGTGCATGCCTTTGGTGTGATCCACCAGAGTAATAAACGACTTGGGCGCGACCTGCATGATCTTCGCAAATCCATAGTCGGCAGCCACCCTCAGCCCCAGTGTCTCTCTATAGAAAGTGGTGGCTGCCTCAACGTCTTCGTAATAGAAGAAGACATTGGTCGCGGTCGTGCCAAAGTCCTGCATCGGGTCCGCGCCCGCGGCCGGAACAGATAAAGAAGAAAAACTCATTACAAATAATATAGATACAAGCGTTTTATAATTCATTTTCGAGGTCCCTGTAAGTCCCTGAGTTCCTTGTGGGTATCCCTTCGATTATATTGGCTGCCGACGCCAACAACACCCCGTGGTAGCCATCAGATGAAAAGAACCACCCTATTACTCGCCTTCCTCTGCAGTAACGTATCACTCGCCCAGCAAGAGGAGACCTACGACTATTTTGGTGCCAACCGGGAGATGATCAGAAACGGTGTCCAGGCGGTTTTGATGTGCAATGGTTTGTATACATCCAACCGTCCTCTGCGACAGGTCTATCGGCATGAACTTGCCTACCTGACACCGGAGCGTTTCGGTGGCCCGGTTGGAACTCCCGAGGGCGGTGAGTACGAAACCAATGACCAGCTGAAAGCGGTAGCGATTGGTGGTCCAACCACCGGACCAACAATTCGGGCCGCATTCAGAGAAGGCATCGGTTGCGTGGTGATGGCGCCGGATCAGTCATTCGACGATATCGATTCATTACCCAAACTTGAACTGCCCTATCCTGATGTCGACCCGGCACTGACAGCATGGCCGAACGGCGACCAGGTTCCGGACAAACCGTTGCCTGACTATGTCGACGAAGATGCGTTGCTGGCCGCCTCCGACTGGGCGTTTGTTCGCGAGTCGCCGGAGCAAACGACCTTAAGCCTGATTGTCGTACACAAGGGCGACATCATTCACGAGCGATACGACAACGGTGCGGACGTGACGACGCGAACACGCACCTGGTCTACGGCCAAGAGCATTGCGGTAACACTGATCGGCATGCTCGTCGACGAAGGAAAAATGGCGCTGGACGAGCCGCTCGGCTTCGAATTCCTCCCTGAGGCGATCAACCCCGAATCCGATCCGCGAAATAAGATCACGCTACGCCATGTTTTAAACATGTCCAGCGGACTCTATACGGTCGACAGTCGCGGAATGGAGTATGCGACGGGCTCCGGCCTTGCTTACTGGGCCGGCGCGAGCTCGATCAACGGCATGCGGGACCGCGGCCTGATTCGCGAACCGGGCAGCTTCTGGGACTATGAAAATTACGACACGCTCCTCGCGGTCTATGCGATGAAGCAGGCACTAGGAGACGACGAGACCTACCAGCAGTTTCCAAGAAAGGCCCTCCTCGACAAGATCGGCATGAGAAACACCCTGTTAAGTACCGACCGTTTCCACGATTTCATCCTGAGCTCGCAGGTCTATACCAATGCGAGAGACCTGGCTCGATTCGGCCTGCTCTACGCGCAAAACGGTATGTGGGACGGTGAGCGGCTCATATCCGAGGACTGGGTTGAATTTGTCCGGACACCGGCGCCGGCAAC
>CAJQPR010000055.1 GCA_905480255.1 uncultured Woeseiaceae bacterium
CGAAACCGTGAAGCGCAAGCAGGTGACTGAGAAGTGCGCGTAGATCCCGCCGTACGTTGGTCGACCAAATCTGATCTGAACTTGCCCGCGCGTTGAAGGGTAGCACCGCTCCATGTTGAAAATCGGCCGCCTGCTGATTTACGCGGCGATTCTTCACCAGCAGTCCTGACCACCGCGCCAGAAGCAGCCGCAGTTGGCGATCGCTGATTGCACCTGCATTGCCTTTTTCAACGAATGCCTGGGACGCTGCCCAGTTCCGGATCAAACCCCGCCCACCGAAGGTATGGCACGAGTTGCTCGGATAGCTTGTTGTCGTCAAGCGAGCGTCAACCGACCTTGAGTCAGCTGTTGGCCAGCACGGTTTCGGACTGCGGCATGTTCATGACTTAGGCTCTACCTTGCGCGGCAAGGGAATGACGTTTGAAGTGGAGGCCAAGACCATTCAGATCGTCGATGATGTCTTAGCTCGCGGCGTGCATGAATTCTGACTACTCGAACTTGTCGCAGCTACCCCGCGAGGTTTCTCCCAAAACGTTCATAACTTCTTCCCATGAGACGGAGAAATCGTCGGCATCAACTATTAGTTTCGCTGTTCCGGATCCCTTCGATATTGCTCGAAAATGCCTTTTACCCGTGTCCTGATAACGGCCTTCATCAAACACCAATTTGCCTCTTTCTCTTGTATCCTCCCAGGCCAATGACGCTGCGCGTTTCGAAAAGAGTACGTAGTTACCGTCTGCCAAGATCACGATCTTTTTTACGTAAGGGCCTGACACGTATGTCGGGTCGTTATCCAGTATGCACCAACTTCCAGCAAGAAAGGCCCCAAGGTCAGATGCCGAATTTACGGACTTCGATCTCTTTGCTTGACCAGAATATTTTTCGAACTTCGCCCGATACAATTTATTGTTCGGATCTAGTGCCATTAGTCGCGCATAACCCATGGCGTTAGCGGATTTGTTTGATGCGGGAATTTGCTTGACGATTCTAAATAATGCGGACTCGTCCGGACCGGAATACCTCTCGAACTTCGCCCAAAAGATTTCGTTGTTCGGATTCAGTGCCAGCAAGCGCGCGTAACCTGCGGCATTTGCGGATTTGTTCGATGCGGGTATTTCTCGAACTACCTTAAAAAGAGCGGATTCGTCATTGAAGTTTGAAAAGTCATTCGCGAAGGCTGAGCCTGCGCAGACGATCAACAATGAAGCTATCCAATTTCTCGCTATATGAGTTTGCAACATACCGTTAATTTCCGTCTATCATTGCAGCCTTTTTTGCCTATTCGCCGGACTTAATCACTGATCTTGGTCACAAAATTCCAATGAAGGGGCTGTCTTGACGCGAAATCTGATGGTTACGTCACGGTTTCTGCGTGGCGACAACTCGTCCAGGATGGGGCGCCGCATGTCTCCGGAGCGAACGGCTTTGGAGAAGCAGTTCATTGACAAGATACGGCTTGGTTGTGTGCCGGGTTTAGCGGGAGTCTTGAGTAGCGGCGCGAATGTAGCTGTCTTTATCGAGGTGGACGGGAAGGGCAATCCGATCCCCGGCGGAGAACCCTGGTGATTGAAAGCTGCCGTTGTGCTGTTAGACCGTTGAACGATGGCCACTGACGCAAAAGCGGCCGCCATTCTAAGCGACAGCAATAGAGATCAAATAAGGCAGAAAATGAAAAGACTCATAGCTTCTCTGATCCTTTTGGCATTGTCTTCTTCCGCATCGGCTCAAGGCGACGTACCAAGACAGACGCTTTTCAAAAATGCCAGTATTTTTAACGGCACGGATCGCGGCGTCCAAGGCATGCAGAACATGACGTGGGAGGAAATCGGTGCGTTGGCATACGAATCGGCGCGTGAATGCTTGGCTGCGGGCGTCACCACGGTTCGCGATCTATGCGGTATGTCCCAGGGACTAAGAAAGCATATTGATTCCAACGCCCTCGAAGGTCCGCGTATCTACACATCGGGCACATGCCTTGGCCAAAGCTGCGGAGACGGCGACTGGCGATGGGACCCGTCAGTGCTTCGAGACGACGGCTCCAAATCCAATCTGGAATTGCTTGGGATCACAAAACTAACGGATGGCGCTGATGCGGTATTGGGCGCGTCTCGCAATAATCTGGCAGGCGGCGCTGACTTTGTAAAGATGTCTTTGATCACCCCTACTACGGTAATTCCGACCTTCCCGCCTATGCAAAGGTTCAGAAGATCATCTTGAATGCTGAGGACTGGATCAATCTGGCCAACAAGTACCAGATCAACCTGGGGTTTGGATGGGACTCGGTTATCACGACGAAGGACGGCTGGCGATGACATCGGACAACGGACGGTTAATGGCGCTAACCGGCGACATGAATCCTTATCCTGAAGCGAAGCTCGGCGTGATCGAGGCCGGAGCCTATGCCGACATCATTCTGGTGGACGGCAATCCCCTTGAGGATCTGAGCCTTGTCGGCGCCTCGGAAGAGATGTTCGGAGAGAGCCGACCGACCCATTCCGTTGACAGTATCCCTCTCGTCATGAAAGACGGCGTGATATTCAAAAACACGTTATAGCCCAGAGATTGACCGGGTGTTTTCATCTTCTTTGCTCCTGAGTTGGAGTTACCGTGTAGCCATTTGCGGCGCTTGCGCGACTCCCTCACCGGCTGCATCCGGTGTGGCTGCCTATCGATGCAGAACTGCCCAATCTTCAACCAAGATGACAAGTTGGCGGCTGAAGGTAGCGGACCGGTAATCCTGGCGCGTGCTGGCAGGGTGAATCATCAGCCTGAATAAGTGGCTAGTTCCTGGATCAGGCGCTGTCCTACGAGAGCAAGATCACTGTGGCCAATAGTTGCCGGTTGATTTTGCTGATATCACGGTGACCTGAATGCCCGGATTCGGCTGGCTAATTGCGTGCCAGTACTTACAATCATATGAGTCTAGTACAAGATCCTGAGAGGGACTAATATGTGCCTTCTACACCAGACTTCATTCTAAGAAGAGTTCCAGTCGATATAGGGGAAGGGTCATGAGTTTTAAATACAAAGAAAGTTACGGCAATTTTATCGGCGGTAAATTTGTAGAGCCGGTGGCCGGCAAATATTTCGATAATACTTCACCGATAAATGGCGAAATTTTGTGCCGGATCGCCCGGTCTGACGCAAAAGATATCGAACTCGCGTTGGATGCCGCCCATGCAGCTAAGGATGCCTGGGGTGCAACGAACGTGGCAGAACGTGGTTTTGTTCTTCACAAAATCGCGCAAGTGATGGAGGATAATCTGTCGTTACTGGCAGAAGCGGAGACTTGGGATAACGGTAAGCCGATTCGTGAAACTACCGCAGCAGATATACCACTGGCGATTGACCATTTCCGCTATTTTGGCAGTGCAATTCGTGCTCAGGAAGGTTCGATCTCTGAAATCGACGGCGATACGGTTGCCTATCATTTTCATGAGCCACTTGGTGTTGTCGGGCAGATTATCCCGTGGAACTTTCCGATCTTGATGGCCGTATGGAAACTTGCACCAGCACTGGCAGCAGGTAACTGCGTTGTTCTAAAACCGGCAGAGCAGACCCCCGCATCCATAATGGTGTTGATGGAGCTTATTAAGGATCTACTACCACCCGGTGTATTGAATGTAGTGAACGGTTTCGGACTTGAAGCCGGAAAGCCGCTTGCATCGAGTACTCGAATTGCGAAGATCGCCTTTACTGGCGAGACCACAACCGGTCGATTCATCATGCAGTACGCGAGTCAGAACATCATTCCATGCACTTTGGAACTGGGCGGTAAATCTCCGAACATTTTTTTCAAGGACGTAGCCGCAGAAGATGATGAATTCTACGACAAGGCGATTGAGGGATTCGTAATGTTCGCCTTTAATCAGGGTGAAGTTTGTACCTGCCCAAGCCGGGCATTGATCCATGAAGATATTTATGATGACTTCATGGCTCGTTCGTTGAAACGTATTGAAGCGATAATTCAGGGTGATCCGCTAAATGCGGAAACGATGGTTGGGGCACAAGCGTCCAGCGAGCAGATGGAGAA
>CAJQPR010000056.1 GCA_905480255.1 uncultured Woeseiaceae bacterium
GACTCTCCCTACGCAGGCTATTCTCATGCGTTGCATCCAAACAAAAACTATTTCGGCAGTCATCTTCTGCGCAATTGCGGTATCGACCGTGCCAACTGTCACCGCCGCCGGCGACGAGAGCGCCCTGCTTTTAAAAAGCCGTGAGATAACCGCTCAATTCGCAACAGAGCTGCAAGCCGCCTTGAAGCAGTCCATGGGGTCTGGCGGTCCGATTGCCGCAATTGGAGCTTGCAAAGACATGGCTCCACAGATTGCTGCGGATCTGTCCCGGGAAAACGGCGCGACGGTCAGCCGAACCAGCCTCAAGGTCAGAAACAAGGCTAACACCGCGGAATCCTGGCAAGCGCAGGTCCTGCACGACTTTGATGCAACCGAGACGCCAGGGGAATATTTTGAGCAGTTCGGTAAGCATGGTGCGAGGTATATGAAACCAATACCGACCGGCGGGCTCTGCCTGACCTGTCATGGGTCAGAATTATCCCCGGACATCCGTGCGAGACTGGATGAGGCCTATCCAGGTGACCAGGCCCGAGGCTATAACATCGGCGATATCCGCGGCGCATTCAGCATTGTCTGGCCGGATCAAAAGCCTGCGAACGAATAATCAAATCAGATATTGGTCGTAATCTCACCAAGCTTCGCTGTCAGAAGTTCGTTCTCACGATAGTCGATTGGAATTACCACGAGACTCGGTCCCGTTTCATTGAAGGCCGCCTCGAGAGTTCCGGCAAGCTCTGCAGAATCACTGACATAGTGTCCGTGCCAGCCAAATGCAGTCGCCAGCATATTCCAGTCCGGGTTACCGAATGACAGGTCTGTATGCCGTCCGAAATGACTTTCCTGTTTCCAGGCAATGAGACCATATTCATTGTCCGCCCACACCATCACCACGATATTGCTACGCAGCCGTGCTGCAGTTTCCATTTCCTGTACGTTCATCAGGAATCCAGCGTCTCCTGCGATCGCTAAAACTCTTCGCTCAGGCAGCACAATATCCGCTGCGATGGCTCCCGGTAATGCGAAGCCCATCGAACAGAATCCGTTCGGAATGAGGCATGTGTTCGGCTCGTGACATTGATAGTGTCGCGCAATCCACATCTTGTGAGCGCCAACATCAGATAACAAAATATCCTCCGGCCCCATAACCTGTCGTGCATCCCAAACCGCTTTCTGCGGTCGAATCGAGCCTTCGGTCTTGTCGTCTTTGTGTTCAGCAAAATCAAGCGCCATGTCATTGCGACATTCTCGCTGTTGGGCCAGGTCGAATTCCGGTAATCCTTCCTCGTCAATTCGCTCGTTCAACATCCACAACGTATGGGCGAGATCACCAATCAACTCCGTTTCAGGGTGGTAGTACATGTCGATTTCCGACGGCACAAAGTCTGCATGCAGGATTCGTTTGTCACTATTTGGATTCCACAGGTTCGGATGATACTCAACCATGTCGAACCCCAGCGTTATTACCAGGTCTGCATCATCAATCGCTTTTGATATCCGGTCCTTTGAGCCAAGGCCGACGGTGTACAGACAATAATCCGCGTCCATATCGACACAGCCTTTCGCCATGAAGGTGCTAACCACGCCGATGCCGGTTTTCTCGCACAGTATCCGCAACTGCTTGCTCGCACGGCGGCGAATGCAGCCGTTGCCCGCAATGATGATGGGTCTTTTTGCCTTGCCAAGCGTGGAAAACGCCTGGCCCACGATCTTGTCGTCCGGTACTGAGCGCCTGAAACGACGAGGGATCAGTGGCTGTGCTTTTGTTTCGATCGTCGCGATATCTTCCGGGAGCTCAATATGAACCGCGCCCGGTTTTTCAGTTCGCGCAAGTCGCACAGCCTTGCGAACGATCTCCGGAATGGTGTCGGCATTCAATATTGTCGTTGCCCACTTCGTAACAGGCTCAAACATGGCGACAACATCCATTATCTGGTGGGATTCTTTATGGAGACGATCAGTAGAACCCTGGCCGGTCAAAACCAGCATCGGCGCCCTATCCATATTCGAATCAGCAACGCCGGTGATAAGGTTAGTTGCGCCGGGTCCAAGCGTTCCCAATGCTCCTGCCGGATTACCGGTCAACCGGCCGTAGATCTCTGCCATGAAAGCAGCGCCTTGCTCATGCCGCGTGAGAATGAATCGGATCTTGTCCGACTTCTCAAGCGACATCATGAAGTCCGCGTTCTCTTCACCTGGAACACCGAAAATATATTCAATACCCTCTTCTTCCAGGCATTTTACGAGCAGGTCAGACGCTTGCATCGGGGTCCCTTTTTCTTAGTCTTGTTTCTTAGTCTTGTCCGCAGGAAGAATGTACCTCCGCGGGACGGAAGTTTTTATGGCTGTCCCGATCCTACAGGACATCGGCGGAGCCTGAGGTATGCTTAAGGCCATGCTGCTTCGCCTGCTACCCCTTGTTACCGGATTGCTTCCCATTGTGGCAATTCATGTGAGCCTGCTGCTGGCTATTAATGCCGGGGCCATTCCTTCCTGTTTCCCGTACCTGGAGGGTTGTGCATCGATCAGCGCGACAGGCCGCTACGAACCCGCCAGCTTTGTGTTCAAGCCAGCCATGATGTCCGAATGGACGATTCTCATCTTGTACTGGGTTTTTAACGTCGCCTGGGTTCGATCACTGGCACGAAAGGCGGAGTCAAACGCCACCACAGGGACCTCGATGGGAGTGATCGGCTGTGCCGGCGCCCTCGCCCTTATTCTCTATGTCACTTTTCTCGGTACCCAGGCCCCGTTCTATGAGTTCATGAGACGTTTTGGCGTCTACCTGTATTTCCTGTTTTCGGTGATCGCGCAAATTCTGCTCGCACGCCACACGATTAAATTGTCCGGAAAACTGGGCCTGGCTAACCTCGGAAAGATCGGCAGAACGCAACTGTCGCTGGCATTAATTCCTTTCTTGTTAGGTGCCTTAAATCTGATACTAAAATCAACGCTTGATAATCCCGACCCCGCCGAAAATATCATCGAATGGATATTTGCGCTGCTGATGCATCTGTTTTTCGCCCTGACTTACTTCTCCTGGAAGCAGACAGGCTTCGACGGTCGCTTCAGGGTAAACCTGGATCGCTGAACGGATTTGAATATGCCGGATCAGTCAACACCGTTCTATCGGTCAATGCACGAAGAAAAGCCAACAGGTCCTCGCGCTCCGACTTCGTCAATTCAAACTCCCTGACGAATACGGACTTATATGGGTTCCGACTGCCATCTCCGGCATGCGGTCCCTCATCAATTATTCTCCCGCCCTGCATATAGTGCTCCAGAACCCCGTCCAGCGTCGCGATGCTGCCATCGTGCATGTAGGGAGCGGTCATGGCGATGTTTCTCAACGTCGGCGCTTTAAACCGCCCCATGTCACGTGGTTTGCCGGTGAGGTCATGCAAACCGGTATTACCCTCAGGATAGCCTCCGTGTTCACCAATGTTGTAAAGACCATTGTTGTGAAAACCAACCGACTCGATCAGTGCGTTTGCGTGCGTGCTGCTGTCAGTGAAGTTAAAGCCTCCATGGCAGTGAAAGCATTCTGTTTGCTCGGAGAAAAAAAGTGTCATCCCGCGTATTTCGGATTCAGTGAGCGCAGCACGATCGCCCTGCAAAAAACGATCATAAGGCGAATCGAAAGAGACAATGCTGCGCACAAAACTTGCGATGGCACGTACGGTATTTAATACCGAAAAAGGGTCTTCATCCATTGAAAATACTTCTGGAAAATATTCCCGGTAACGCGAATCCGTACGCAGCAACTCGACAATTTCAGCTTCTCTTCCGGCCATACCCATCTCAACCGGGTTCTCGCCAAACATTGGTGTCAGTGCCTGCACCTCGAGGCGATCAAGCAAATGATTCGCCCAGGTCAGGCGAGCGTTATAGGCAGTGTTAACCAGCGACATTGATCCACGCGGATGCGACTCACCAGTCGCGCCCAGCGCTCGTGCACGGGCATCTGTGAATGCGATTCGCTGGAAGTGGCAGTTGCTACAGGACATTGTCCCATTGACAGACAGCCTTACGTCGTAGAAGAGCCATCGGCCCAGCTCCACTTTGACATCGCTCATTGGATTGTCTGCCGGGACTAATGGCGACGGAATATCCTCCGGAATATTCCAGCGATACTCCTGACCTGAGCTGGATAGCAGGAACACCGCTAACAGAACGATCGCCGCCGTTGCGGTCACTGCCACAAGCACTCGCTTCATTCTCGTTTTCCGACTCGGAAAACCGATGCCGACCCGACCATGTTGCCACTGTCAAAATCTATCCCGAGCACGACAAACGGTTCCCGGCATTCGTTATTGGCCGGGCCGGACATGCATTCCGACCTGACCCCATCATGCAAGTTAACGGCGCCAACCAACTCGTCCAGATCGAGCACAACGGTACTCACGTTCGGGTCAAAGCCGGTCAATCGAACCTGTGGGCGGTTCGCCGAAACGCATCCCTGGATGTCCCCAATGGTGCCCTCACAGCGACTACTGCCAAGATGCAAAAAGAAGCTGTCGTTGTCGGTCTCGATGCCCGCCCGCATGAACTTGTAGCCGGACGCCCAATGCCAATGCATTTCCGTATAAGCAAGAGGTGGGGCTGCCCGCAACGGGTCCGCATGATTGAATTCCGCCGGCACTCCGATATCGAATGCAAGACCGCTAATGGGCCCGCCGGAATATGATCCGCGAGCAATGCGATTGGTTACTCCGCTCCCATTCAGGCAGGCACCCTCTCCATTTTCGAAATCAATCAACGCTACCCGGTCGTTTTGCCACAAGCCATCCGCAACCAGGTTGAGAGGGATTTCCTGTTGATCAGTAGTAACAAATCTCAGGTTATGCACGTAAAAACGAAGATCTGTGAGGCGTACAGGTGCAGTTTCCGTGTCACAGTTTATCGGCTGTCCGTCGAATTGAAGGTCAAACTGGACTTCGACATTTTCCTGTCGCCCTGAACAGGAAATCAGCGTTGCCAGGAATGCTGGAATAAGTAGTCGTCTCACGGGACTTGGCGCCGGTGGTGACAGTGTAGATGCGATTGTATGCCAGAAAGGCAGGTTCAGGTCAGGCCCCGGCCTTGATAGCCTTACTGGGGGTGGTCTCGTCAATATCGCTTTCGTTTTCCCCACCCGGCGCAACAGAATAGTCGAGTACACCAGTAGCGATAAGATCCGTTGATGCCTGAGCAACGGAAAGTTCAGTCTCGACTTCCCTCAACTTGACTTCGGATCGTACGTTCTCTTCTGCTCGATGCGATAACTCGTAGCGCAACTCCCGGGTCTTTTTGACTGAGTCTTTCAGGTCTGCCTTCAGCTTTGCAATGGTTTGCTGTTGGTCCGAGATTATCTGATCACTGCGCTGCGAGCGCTCCTGCTCTTGCGCAATTTTGGTCTCATGATGCTCAGCCTTGTCTTTGGCTTCGCCCGAATCGGTTTGTGCAATGCGCAGCTCCGCTTCGAGGTTTCGAATGCGATCGTCCTTGGGATCCCGCTTGCGAGCCTGAATCTTCCGCGCCAACGCAGAACTTATTTTGGCGACAAGCCAGCCCAGCAGGAATGCACCTACTGCGACATATAAGAGCGTGTCCGGGGTTTCCATGAACATTGCCAGGTCCTAAATCCGTTTTGCGGCAACGATTCAGGTTATTCACTTTTGGATTTGATGAAAGGACCGAGTTCTCAATACGGCAGCGAAATTCGG
>CAJQPR010000057.1 GCA_905480255.1 uncultured Woeseiaceae bacterium
GGCCCGCAATGATTACATTGCAGGCCGAATCACGCTAATTAAGCCGGTACGATATTCTCTGCCTGGGGACCTTTTTGGCCCTGAGTAACAGTGAACTCGACTCTTTGACCCTCAGCCAACGTTTTGAATCCATCGCCTGAAATAGCGCTGAAATGTGCAAAAACGTCGGGGCCAGATTCTTGTTCGATGAAGCCAAAGCCTTTGGCTTCATTAAACCATTTAACGGTTCCAGTAGTAGTAGACATAGTTTTAATCCAATTTATTCAAGAGTAATGGGAGCCTTCATATGAAGGCCATATCGCCGGAAATGTTGCTATTACTTATGAAAAACAGGACGAGTAACTAAGGAAGGAACTTCGAAATGGCGTGCATAAATATAAGACGTACAATCAAGCTCCGCCCAGTATAGACAGGGTCACCGCATAGTCAAAGGAAACTCCGCGCAATTCAGCAGTATCCAGCGGTGCCTTGATGTCAAAGCTCATTAAACCTGGACAAATCAGGATAATCCGCAAGAAATCCGCAGAAATCAGTCCCTGAAGATCGAATGCTGGCTTGCGCTTTGAGTCAAAAGCAGCCTCTCAGAAGCCTAACAGTCCAGTGTCTGCTTTCGCCCTTAAGCGGATGCCGCAGAAAACTTTCATTTGCCCGGACTTTGCTTCCAAAAACCACGAGGTGACGCAATTAGCATTACCACAGCAACAACCCGGAGACTGTCCAAAACAACGGTAATAGATACTGGTCCGAACAGCTCGCCGGCGGGGCTTAAAGCTAATAGTGCGTGGATTGATATTCCGACGAGGATCAATGCGATTAAAGAGAATCGGGCAGCATTAACGCCTTGCCATGTTTTGTATATGAGCCAACCGTAAAACGCGTAGAAACCGACAACTCCGGCAACAAGTCCGGCTACAAACGGCAGTCCTCGTGAATCGGCAAACAAAACCGATGCTGACCAGACTTCGACTACTATCGAGTATATCGCGCTCATTCCGAGCAAAAAAATCGCAATTGATAAGGTTCGAGGTCGAGTTGACGAGTCCATTATGGTTGCCAAAGTCGTTACAGTGGGCCAGTCAGTGCTGGCGACACCTTAGGATCAATAGCATTAGCTCAATCATTGGGAAATACTACCACTTGAGCGACCGGTTTCGGTGGGGTTAGCGGACACTTATCTCTGCCCCGTAGATCGGCTTTGGATCGATATCAGTCAGGGCCGCCTGGAATAGATCGATTGTTCGGCGTTTGTTGGGCTGGAACTATGCTTCGCTTTCGACTGCTGCAGATGGCAGCACCGGCAAATCGTTCGTTGTCTGATCAACCGCGTGACACCAATCAAGGAAATCCAACTCCCCCATCGGCTTGCCAATGAAGAAGCCTTGCGCCAGATCGCACCCGTATTTCGTGACCATCAACAGTTGCTGCTCGGTCTCGACACCCTCCGCAACGACCTCAAGATCCATTGCCTTTCCCATACCAACTATCGCCTGAACGACGCGAGAATTCGTTTCCGATTCGGTGAGCCTCTCGACGAATGACTGATCAATTTTCAACGTCTGAACCGGCAGGTCCGCAAGATAACTCAGTGATGAATAGCCGGTGCCGAAATCATCGATATGAATGCCAACGCCATACTCAGACAGATCCCTTAGAACCGGTTCGGCGATCGTCAGGTCCTCAAGCAACACTGTCTCAGTCAGTTCCAGGTTGAGCAGCGTTTCCTCGACACCTTGCTTGTTCATTATCGATCTGATGATCTCGACAAGCTTGTGGTTTCTAAGTTGATGTGCGGAAAGATTGACGCTGACAGGGACATCCCAGCTGAAATCCTTCTTCCAGCCTGACACGGTCGTACACACATGTGTGAGAACAGCTTCGAATAACAAGTCGGAGATTCCGATCTCCTCACTCAGCGGTATGAAATCTGCAGGTGGCAAGATCGTGCCATCCGGACGTAACCAGCGGGCAAGTGCCTCGACTCCGGCGACCTTGCCCGAGTGAAGCGAAAGCTGCGGCTGAAACCAGGTAATGATTTCGCCATTCTCGATGGCTTGGCGCAATTCCGACTGCCGGTCGAATTTGTGCTTCGCTCTGCCCTCCATTTCACTGTGATAGTAAGTAACACTCGATTCGGGCCGCCGCATTGAACGATGCAGCGCTGCCTCGGCATGCCTGAACACAGTTTTGGCGTCCCGACCGTGAACAGGACTCCAGGCGACGCCTATGCTCGCTTTCAGAAAAATTTCACGACCGTCTATGAGAAAGGGCTCTTCGACACTTTGTCTAATGGTCTCCACGAGCTCCTTAATTTTATCCGCGCTCTCGACACCGGAAATCAAACAAGCGAACTCATCGGCACCAAACCGGCCAACAATACTGCGCCCCCCATACGGCAGATCCTGGCATGCCCGAATCAGCCTTTTACCAAACGACGCCAATAATTGTGTTCCTGCATCGTAGCCCATCGTTTCATTCAGAAAACTGAAACGTTCGATGTCGAACAGGACTGTGGCCGTAATCAAGTCGGACGAATCAGTTTCATCGATCTGGATCTGTAGCTCGTCGACGAGCTTCAACCTGTTCGGCAATTGGGTGATGGGGTCGTAGTAAGCAAGCTTGTGTAATGCTTCCGTACGCTCCCACACTCGTTGTTCAAGAATGTCATTCGCACGGCGCAGGGCGAGATCCGAATGCCACTTGCCACACAGCGCGGCCGCCAGCTGTCGGCATTCGACTGCATGAAAAGGCTTCTTGAAGAAGAAAATTTTATCTGCAGGAGGAACTTCGGTTCCAAGGTTTTCAGGCTCAGGGCTCAACGAGCCCGTAACAATGACAATGTTTACGTTCTGATCGATTTCCCGAATTCTTCGGGCGGCCTCAAGCCCATCGATGCCCGGAGGCATTCGAATATCAAGAAATACGATAGAAAACGGGGCGCCGGTTTTAACAGCATCACGAACTGCCTCAACAGCGGCCTCACCCTGATTGCATGAATGGACGTTGAATTTCGCTGCGCCATTCTCGTCGGTCTCCTCGCCAAACAGTACTTTTTCGAGATCACTAAGCGTAGCTGTGGAGACATCGGGTTCAAACCCATCTCCCAGGCAACGCAGGTACTCGCCAATCAGCATTGCATCGTCATCAACGACGAGGATTCGATTTGTAGAATCGTGGTTCGATGTCACGTGCGAAGTCCTTTAGTTTGCGCCAACCATGCCGGCCACATCCTTCGCCAGTTTCATGAAAGACAGGGGCTTGTTGAAATAGTGGAGTTTCATCGGCGGTGGTACCCGTCGCTCCAGTTCGTCCAGAGGTACATCCGAGAACCCGGTGACGAAGACAATCTCGACATCCGCGTCCAGCTGACGAATCCGGCTGCCTGCTTCGACACCGTCAATTCCCGGGGGCATTCGAACATCGAGAATAACCACGTCGAACGGATTGCCATTTTCAGCAGCTTCAATTGCCTTGTCGATAGCGGTCTGACCCTGGCTGCAAGCCACGATGTCGAACCTGGGCGTTTCCTCGACTTCGTTGTCCACATCAAACAATTCGGCATCCAGCGCATCGAGCGCCTTTATATAGTCGGTTTCTTCGGAACCACCGAAAGCGTCCCGATAACACTCAAGTATGTGTTCGTCGTCATCGGCGATCAGTACCCGGATACTGTCGTCGTTCGTTTGCGTATTCACCTCTAACCTCCCTGCGCTGCCGGCAGCAACACATGAAATTTTGCGCCGTGACCGGGACCGTCACTTTCTGCCCGAATGCGTCCGCCCATTCCGGCCAGCGCGTTGGCACACCAGTGCAATCCCAATCCGCTCAAATGTCCTTCCTTTGACGAAAATCCTCTCTGGAAAATCTTTTCGCTCGTACCTTCGTCGAAGCCGCAGCCGGTATCGCTAACCACCAGCCGCACCATCGGTTGTTCATCAACTGTTTCCTCACAAACTGTCACGCCTATGCGGCCCCTGTCGGAATCGCTACGCTCGATTGACTCATAAGCGTTGAGCATCAGGTTTCCCATCACCTGCAGCAATCCGACGCGATGCGCACGTACGCTGACATCGCGAATAACCTCTTCGAGTTCCAGTTCGATTTCCGGATCATCTGCTTTGGGAATGACCAGTACGGCTTCGTCCAGAACCTCGTCGAGACTCAGCTTTTCGATGACGGGCGCGACCTGTGCGTGCCTTTCCTGGTCTGCGAGAATAGCCTCGACCTGGCGTGCCTGTTTCGACGCGACGGTCAGGTTTTCTGCCGCATCAGCGTTACTTGCCGCGATGTGCGAGAACGCGGAATCGATATACTGAAAATACTTTTCAACGCGGTCCGCCGGGCAGTCGGGGCTTGTCAGCGCTTCGATCGCATCCTTCACTTTGAGCTTATCCGTTACCGCAAAATTTTTGCCTAAACGGTCGATGCCGTTAATCATTGGCGTCATAGCATTGCGAATGTTGTGCATAACCTCTGCTGCCGTATCAGCCTTACCGGCTTTGAATGACTGGTCCAGCAGGAGTTTTCTTGCCTCATGCAACTCATCAGTCAACTTGTCGAACTCATGAGCGAGCGCACCAATTTCGTCGTACCGATCATGACCAAGCTTACGCGTCAGGTCGCCGCTCTTGCGCATCGAAGTAATATGGTCCGCAAGGCCAGCAAGCGGCGAGACGATAATTTTCCGCAGTAACCACCAGGTAACCAACGCAACGATAATTGCGGCCAGCGCGAGAAACAGCAAAGCGCCATCGACCGTGCTGTTTCCAAGTGCGGATATGTTCCGGGGTGTGCTGACTTCAAGGACCAGCAAAGGTGCGCCAAATAAATCGGTCAGTACGCCCGTGCTTACAACCTTCGTCGGAAAAGTTTCGTGTAGTGCGGATCCGGAACCGTCGAGCGGTGACTCAATCGCTTCACTTATTCCATCCGATGAACCGATCACGGTCCAGCCAAGCTGCACCTCCGTGCGTTCCCGCAGACTGGTAGCATGAGCATCATCCAGAAACTGACCCATAATCATTGTGCCCGCAATCGGTCCACTCCCATCACTTCGCATCACCGGCCACGAGCTGAGCATCATGGGACCCAGGTCAGTCTGCAGAAGGCCGGACATCTGGCCGGCAGGATCCGCGTGGCTGACCAGGTAAGCCCATGTGTCGGTTCCGCTATTCAGGATCCCGAGCATGCCAAGGTCCACCAGCTCATCCTGGTAGATGACGTTGCCCCAGATCGGTTCGCCCCGGACGTCATAGACGGCCAGCAAATTCAGCCCGAGATTCTCTAGCGTCGGCCGGTCCAGATTGGAGTCCTCGAAAGCCGGGTATTCGCCTCGCGCGTAATAGTAGGCGTCGTCCCAGGGTCCCCAGTCCCCCGTTATGGCGTTGAGATTCATGATGTCATTTTGAATCGCCCGCTCCGCACGAATCAGGTTCATGCGTGCTTCGTCCAGTTCGAGCTTATCGAAGGCAGGGGCGACGACATTTTGAAGGGTCACATAACTGAGCAATGCCAGGGCGCCCATGACAACGAACAGCGTCACAGACACCTTCTCCTGCAAAGATTGTGCGGCAGCCTTTTTTGACATAATAAGCGTCGACACCGAACATAACGTCAACGGAGAATTCTAGAGGCTGATCACGCACGGTGGTGTGATGCAGCGCAACTTCCAACACATTGCTTTTGCAGGGAAAAGCCCGTGAACGGGCGATTCGGGACGGTTTGATTCGACCTACTGGGTTCGTTCGTCTATTTTTTTCCAACGACTATAAATGTCATCGGTCCAAAGACTCTGGAACCACGCAATGATCGCGAGGCGATCTTTGGCGTCCAGCGTATTCCCGAAGCCGGGCATGACTCCGCCGAATTCCGCGCCGCCATTCACGATCGTATTGTCGAGAACATCGAGCGGGTGGTGCCAGGTATGAGCACTGCCATTCAGAGGCGGTGGCGGGTAAATGCCGTTTGCGTCGGGCGTTCGCCATTCCACGGTCGCACTGCCGTCGTCAGCGTGGCAAACCGCACAATTATCTTTGTAGAGTCCAGCGCCTGATGCTACCTGCTGTGCCGTATACCAGCGTCCGGGAACGGTTTGAACCTCGTTGCTGCAGGCACCGAGAAAGATCAGGAAAAACAGTGTTGACGTCAATCTCATCGTAGCGGGTCGAAAGGACTATGGTCCGTATCCGGCATCGTGCCGCAAATCAGGTCAGCCAGTACGTTCGCAGAGCCCATCGCCATTGTCCAACCCAACGCACCGTGACCGGTGTTGATGAAAAGTCCCTTGACAGACCCGGCCCCGATGAATGGACGACCGTCGTCACTCATGGGTCGCAATCCAGCCCACGCATCGACGTGGTCGCGTTCAACCCGCACTGCCATCTCGGGCAGAACGGATTCGAAAACGTCAAATAGATTATTGATGCGCTCCGGCCTCAGGCGTTTATCAAATCCCGCAAATTCTGCTGTACCGCATATTCGCAGCCTTTCGCCGAACGAGGTGATCACGGCGTGCGACGAATCATCCGCAATCGCACTTTTTGGCAATTCACCCAGACTGCTACCGTCGATCGTGATCGAGTAACCCTTGGCAGGTTTGACAGATACTGATTGACCGATGGTGCCAAGTAAATTCGGGCTGTAGGAACCGGCAGCTACCACTATGCGGTCGGCGACGAATGACTCGCCGTTCGCGACAATGCCAGTGATCTGACCGTTGTCACAGGTAAGTTGAGACACCGACATTCCGGTACGTATTTCTCCACCTGCGGCGCTTACGGCAGACGCCAATTCCCTGCAGAACAAGTGTGCATCGCCGCGCGAATCGTCCGGAAACCAGAGGCCGCCAATAATCTGGTCCCGCACTGACTCCAGCACAGGCTCTCTGGCAACGACCTGCTCCACGTCAAGCTCCTGCAGCTGCAACCCGCAGTCACGGAGATGATGACTTACCCGGCGACGATCATCCATGTGAGCGGCATCCTGAAAAATGCACAGCGTTCCCTGCCCGGAAAAATCGTATTGAAAATTCAAGCGCGTCGAAATTTCCAACGTCTTCTCTAGTGAGTAGCGGGCCAAACGATGGTTATCTAGTGTGGCGGCAAGGAAACGGTTTTCACTCGAGTTGCGTAGAAACCTCACTCCCCATGTCAGCAATGACGGTATTTGCTGCAGCCGCAACTTCATCGACGCTTGCGGATTGAAGATTGAGCTGGCGAGGTGGCTGAAAACGCCCGGGCCGTTCCAGGGCTCGGGCAATGATGGTGTCAACATGCCGCCATTGGCGAAACTGGTGTCCTGCCCGACACCGTCAAGACGTTCGAAGACCAGTACCTCCTCTCCGCGCTCCAACAACGCATGGGCGGTCGACAGGCCAATGAGTCCACCACCGACAATTATTGTTTGCATGGTTGCTGTTACTGTCCGGAGATTGCTATTTGCTTGGGCGAGACGGTAGCGGGACGTTGCAAATACCAATCGCGTCCGAAGGATCAACGAACCATTCTTCCGAGCGATAGCGACGAGCCTCTACCAGTTGATTGAAGATTTCCGTATCCGTCCGCAATAATTCTATTTGCAGTCGCTCAGCTTCCGGCAAATCCGAGCCGAAGCGAACAGACACAATTGGTACATGTTCTTCCACGTGTTCGAAGAACCCTAGCGCTCCTGTGCCACGCGGCAGCGTTGAAAGGTTTTCGATTCCGTCGATCACACGCCCGACCAATGTCACGTTGCGATCGAGGTGTCTTGGTGCATGACCTGTGACGACATAGAGTTCCGCACCACTGCCACTGTCCGGCGAGGTTCCGCGGCCAACGCCCAGCATGCCGTAGCAATGTATCAGCCAGGCCCGGCCCTTCGTACCATCCCTGCCGGCGGGAAAGCCGCCTGAAAATCCGACTTCGCTTGCATACGCGTCGCGACTTTCGATCTTCGCAAATGGCAGATCTTCTGCGTTGCGAAAGAATTCGGGATCAAGAGAATCGGCCGCATTTTCGTGCAAACGAGCATCTTCTGCACCGGCGTTTGGATCACCCCATTGCACGACGTAGTTGTCCTGCGAACGAATGATCGCAAGGCCATCGAAATAGCGATTGCCAACCAGTTGCCGAATATTGGCAACATGCCCGGGGGCAAAATGCGGCGCCAGTTCCAACACGACCCGGCCGTGTTCGAGCTCCATGTACAGCATGTTTGCCGGATCCGGCTGCCGCCAGTCGGATGGTGACGATGACTCCAGTACGTCGGACATCGTCGGGCGTTCCTGCCCGGCCGCAACAGGCGCAAGCAAAGCCAGGAACACCAGGCTAACGTACCGCACTGGCGCTATTCGGTGATGCCCATCGTCAGCGCGACAATCAGGATGGGTGGAATCACAAAACGAATCATGAATCGCCAGAACGCGAAAAACAGGCCATCCTTGACGTTGATCTCGTCGAGCTTCAGCGCTTTCGGCACCAGCCAGCCGAAGAAAATAGCGGAAAGAGCGCCACCGATCAGCAGCAGGTTATTTGCCGCGAGCGTATCAAGCGTGTCGAAAATATCCAGTCCATCGTATGAAGGAATCCAGTACAGCAGCCCAAACTCCTCCCAGCCGTCTTTCCAGACGGAGAAGCCGAGAATGGATGCTATGCCAAGGATCCATCCGGCACCTGAGACCAGGAAGACCCCTTTTTGGCGCGGGATGTTCATGTGTTCGTCGAGCCAGTTGGTAACACCTTCCGCCAGGCCGAGGCAGGATGACAATGCAGCTGTGATCAACAGGACGAAGAAGATCGAACCGAAGAACTGACCACCTGGCATCTGGCCGAACGCCAGCGGCAATGTCTGGAATATCAGACCGGGACCGCCACTCGGGTCGAGCCCATAAGCGAACACCAGCGGAAAGATCGCGAAACCCGCGAGCACTGCGACGCCGGTATCCATGAAGATGACGTAGGTCGACGAACGGGGAATTGAAAAGTCTTTCGGCATATAAGACCCGAATACGATCAGCGAGCCCATACCTATCCCAATCGAGAAAAACGCCTGGCCGATCGCGGCCATCAGGGTGCCAAACGAGAGTTTGGAGAAATCGGGTTCGAGCAGGAATCGCATTGTCGAAACCATGTCGCCTGCAAACACACCGTAGATCACCATTACGATAATGGCGCCAAACAACGCAGGCATCAGGATCTTGACGGCGCGCTCGAGCCCGGACTGAATACCCTGACGAATGACCAGGATAATCAGGACGTGCACGACCGTGTTCCAGAACATCAGGACCCAGGGATTCGCCAGCAACGCAGAAAACATTGCGCCCGTCTCATCGGCGTTGACGCCGTCAAACGTGCCCGTCGCCGCCTTGACGAAGTAGTCCAGGGTCCAGCCGGACAAAACTGTGTAGTAGGACAGGATGATAAACGCGCAGAAAATGCCGAGGTTGCCGATGACTCCCCAACCTGAACTGCGGCCCGCCTCCGCTGCTACATTGATCACGCTTTGCGAGGCGCTCGCACCGCCGCGACGGCCCATTGAGATTTCGGTGATCAGGAGTGGCAGACCGATGCCTAATGCACACAGGAGATAGACGATCAGGAACGCGGCCCCGCCATTCTCACCAAGCTGGTATGGAAAGCGCCAGATATTGCCCATGCCCACGGCAAAACCAACCGCGGCCAGCAAGAAACCCCAGGTTGAAGACCATTGTTCTTTGGAACCGGATCCCCCCGCCATAAACAACTCCTTTTATTTTTCTCTTATACCGGGTGCATCTTGGCGGCCCGGCAGATGCCGTATCTTCGCATAATCGCTGCAATTCTTGGCAATTCGTTTAATATCGGCGGCTCGCCAGCGGAAGACCGACGCGCAAGTATTACAAATTCGTTTATGGGAAAAATCAAATGAAACAAGCAGTTATGCTACTGACAGCCTTGCTACTGATAACGGGCACGGCCTCAGCGGACACACTTATTCACGCCGGCCGGCTGATCGATGTCGATGCAGGTCGTGCCTATAACGATCGAACCATCCGTATCAGCGGCAACACTATTACTGGTGTCGAATCCGGGTTTACCAGGCCCCGCGACAGTGACACGCTGATCGATCTCAGCCAGTCGACGGTCATGCCGGGACTGATGGATACGCATGTGCATCTTAACGGACAGTATTCGGCTAACAGCAACCTGAACCGTTTTGTCCTGAATGAGGCCGACTACGCGTTCGACGCGGCCAAACATGCCCGGATAACACTCAATGCGGGATTCACCGTGGTACGAAACGTCGGTGATGCGTTCAACGTGACCATCGCACTTCGCAAGGCTATTGCCGCCGGCGATGTACCCGGCCCGATGATTTTCTCAGCAGCGAAAGGACTCGCTTCGACCGGTGGCCACGGCGATCCGACCAACGGTTGGGCGGCCCATTTCGACGGCGACCCGGGTCCTAAAGACGGCGTGGTCAACAGCGTGGAAGATGCCAGGAAAGCGATTCGCCAACGGTACAAAGACGGTGCCGACTGGATCAAGATCACCGCAACGGGCGGCGTCCTGAGCGTCGCAAAGAACGGCCAGAATCCACAGTTCACGATGGAAGAGCTCGAAGCTATCGTAGACACTGCCGCAGACTACGGTCTCCGGGTTGCAGCACATGCTCACGGCACAGAGGGGATGAAACGCGCCGTATTGGCGGGAGTTGCCTCCATTGAGCATGGCACTTACATGTCAGAAGAAGTCATGGATTTGATGATCGAACGTGGCACCTACCTGGTGCCAACAATCATGGCTGGTGACTGGGTCGCGGAAAAGGCTGCAATCGACGGGTTCTTCCCGGAACTCGTTCGCCCAAAGGCCGCGGCTATCGGCCCTATCATCGCCGACACGTTTGCTAAAGCTTACCGTCGCGGCGTACCCATAGTCTTTGGCACCGACACCGGCGTGTCCGCGCACGGTGACAATGCTCAGGAATTCGCACTGATGGTTACGGGTGGCATGCCGGAGATGGAAGCCATTCAGTCAGCCACGATTGTGGCTGCAGACTTTCTGGATATCGGCGACACACACGGTCGCATCAGTGAAGGCTACCAGGCGGACATCGTCGCAGTACGCGGCAACCCGCTTGAAGACATCACGCTACTGCAGAACGTCAGCTTCGTGATGAAGGGTGGTGTTGTATACAAATGAGGTCAAGGGGTCAGAGCAACGCTCTGACCCCTGATGATTTCAGTTAACGAATCGGCCGGGCGTGAGCGCTGGCCCTGAAAATTGCGTTCATGAAGATAACGTTGAGCCCGTCGAGGTAAGCACGCACGTTTGGATCCTGGGTGAACCCGATGACGTAGCCGCGACCATTTCTCTGCGCGACCACGAACGGCTTATACGCAAGCTGCTTTCGATTCTCTTCCCAAATATAGCCACTTGCGAGCAGGTCGTCGGGCCCCTGGAATCGCGCCACGTTGATTCCCTTGTCGATCGTTATCGGCGTGTAAACATCCGACCCGCGAATCAGTACGTTGATCGTCGAGGCAACACCGGCCCCAAGCCAGTGATCAGGATCAACGTTGGCGCGGACGAGCACGCCGGCAACTGAATCCGGGCTGTCTTTTTCCGGGATAATCAGGTCGCGGTATTGAGATTCTTCTGTGATATACGTGCCGGCAACAGTTGACGACTCTTCGTCAGCTTCCTTGCCTTTGTTTTCGTCCTCTACTTCGTAGACCGCATCTTCGCGACGAATAGCCAAAAGGTCTATTTCAGGATCAGCCAGGAAACGATTGGCATCGCCAATACCGATCAACACACCGCCTTTCGAGACCCAGTCCTTCAAGTTGGCTATGCCGCCTTCGCCAAGGACGCCTGCGTAATTCGATCCCTCCGGCAAAATGAGAACGTGATAGCGCGACAGGTCGGATCCCGCCAGGCGTGACGTCCTGATAGCCGTAACCGGATAGTCGAACTGTTGTTCGATGACGAAACGTGTATTGCCGGCTACATACGAGCGAGTCGGCGTGTCCCATGCGATCGCAAC
>CAJQPR010000058.1 GCA_905480255.1 uncultured Woeseiaceae bacterium
GAGCAGCAAAAGCTCATGACGAAGGATGAAGCCGTTCCGGCAATTCGCAGCTTTCTGACGCGAATGTACGACGACTCGCAGAAAAACTCCGGTTTCTGATCAGTCTGCAGGTTCTGTAGCCGCAGCTCCCTTCCCTTTCAGAAAGAACACAAGGATCTTTGCAGGCTCTGTGTCGCTCGCGTTCCTGGACATTGAATGTATATCGTCCGGGTTTTCATAAAAGACATCGCCCGGCCCAAGGGTCTGAGGCTCACTGCCTTTTACCTGCATGATCACCGTGCCTTCGAGCACATAGACGATGGTATGCGCATTGTGCCGGTGAACAGGCGAATCATTCCCCGCTGCATAATTGACTTCCAGCACCACGATTTCCTGGTTGGTCACATCGGCGACATCCGTCTGGAACAGCGAGTCCACGGTAGCCTGAGAGAAAGCCGGCACACTGGACGCAAGCAGCAAACCCGCAAAAAAATTTCTTAAAATCTTCATATTCCCCCTCCAATTCCTGCTCACGCCGCCCGGTTCTTACGTAAGTCCGAACGATCTACTGAAAACTCTGACCGCAAAAATCGCGCTATGTCGTCAATGGCTTTTTTGCTTTCCGGCATTTGCCCGATGAAAAACTGAAATACGTGCCACATGTTCGGCCAGATGTGCAGATCTGCCCTGCCGCCAGCGGCGTTTATCTTGTCCGCCATCCTCGTAGAATCGCTCAATAGAATTTCGTGATCGCCAACCTGTATGAGTGTCGGCGGCAAGCCGGACGCGTCTGCAAATACAGGCGACACAAGCGGGCTCCGGATTTCGTCCTTGTCACAAAATTTGCTGACAACGGCTGGCAAATACGACGGCTTGAACCATGGATCGAATTTTGAACGCGTGTGCTGCGATTCACCATCACCGGCCAGGTCCAGCCAGGGTGACAAAAGGAAACAGGCCGCCGGCAAGAGCTCTCCTCCGTCCCTCAGCGAAAGCATCGTCGCCATTGCCAGGTTTCCACCTGCAGAATCGCCACCAATCGCAATATCTGCCGGACTGGTACCGCCTTTCAGGAGCGCGTGCCACACGCGCAATGAATCCTCCAGCTGTGCAGGAAATCGATTTTCGGGCGCCAGTCTGTAGTCTGGCAACACGGCGCGCATTCCCGACATGCTTGCGATAAAACTCACCAGCCTTCGGTGAGTTACCGGGCTGCCCATCATGTAAGCGCCACCGTGCAAATAATAGATAAGCGGTGCTTCCTCGCAGCCTTTCGGTACGTACAGTTCGCAATCAACACCATCAATACTTTCTTTCTGCACAGTGACCCCGCGAGCTGGCGGCAACGCGCCAGCACGCATCTCGAACCCTCTGCGCATATCATGCACGTCGCGATTCGGATGCACTTTTTTCATGTACTGCTTCGAAATCTGCCGAACAATGAAGGATCTGATACTTGCCATGTCAGCGCGCCTCTTTGCCAGTTTCAATTGACTCGCCCTGCACGCGCCTGTTCAACATGGGTATGACCCAGGGCATGAACCTCTTGAGGTAGTGAATTCGCCGCGCGTGCTTGTCCGGAAAAACGTGCAACTTGTCTTGTCGCACGCCTTTCAATATCCGCGCAACGACATCTGCCGGCTCGGAGATAAGGTGCTCCGGAACGCCCCGCCGTTCTGCATAACCATATTGGGCGGAATCCAGGATCGGTGTTCGACTGAAGCAGGGATAGACGTTGGTCACCTTGACGCCGGTACCCTCAAGGTCAGCCGACAGTGACTCACCAAAGCCGCGTAAGCCGAATTTCGAAGCGCAGTATGAGGTCATGCCTTGTGACCCGACCCATCCGGCAAGCGACGAAATGTTAACAATGTGGCCACTACCGCGCCCGATCATGCCGGGCAGGAACAGGTTACAGAGACGCATCGGTGCCAGCAGATTCAGCTGCATCAGCGTCTCCCAACGCTCGCGCGGAACATGATCCAGTCGACCTGCGAAACCGATTCCAGCGTTGTTCACCAAAAGGTCCGGCGTAATACCCTTCGCGGTGCAGGTCCCGGCAATTACGCCGCAGCCCTCTTCGCTCGCGAGATCTGCGGCAACCGACGCGAGCAGCGCGTCACCCGCATCTTTCAGGGAACCGCGAAGCGCCCGATCGTTGACATCGGTCAAAATCAGTTTGCAGCCGGCGTCCCGAAACTGACGCGTCATTTGCAGGCCAAATCCGCCGCCCGCGCCAGTAATCAATACAGTTTTTTCGCTTAGATCTGTCATCGCGGTAGCATAGCAGGCCCGGCGGCACGACTTTCGCATCGGTAGAACAATAATATGGACGAAAAAACTGACCTGCGCTGGCTCGCAATCGGCGCACTTGTTGGCCTGGTTGCGGCGGGCTACGGAGTATTGAGGCAAGCATCCGGCGGGAATGAGCTGCCGGACAGCGCTGTCGCCAGTGTCAATGAAATACTGATTGGCCGAGACAATTTCGAACGCTCTCTTGCCAGGTTTACGTCGCCGAATTCCGCGGCTAGTGAAGAAAACAAAGCCCGTATGCTGCAACGCCTTATCGACGACGAGTTACTTGTGCAGCGCGGCGTTGAACTCGGCATGACCGAATCGGATACCGAGGTGCGAGCTGCAATTGTCAACTCACTGATCGCTTCCATCACGGCCGAAGCAGACTCTGCCAGCCCGGCGGATGAACAACTTGAGCAATATCTTGCCGATAATTCGGAGCGTTTCAGCTATACATCAAGACTTCACGTCGAAGCCTGGGAAACAGACATTGAATCTGTCGCACAGGAAGCCGCCACGGCACTTAGAGCAGGTGAAGCAGTCACAACATCCGATGACATCAGGGCCATGCCCGACCTGCCGCCGGGATTGATGTCCGCCGACATGCTGCGAAACTATCTTGGTCCGGCAATCACTGCGGCCGCGGCTGATATGCCCGAGGATTCGAGTGCGGTATTTGCCCGACGCGGCCGCTGGCTGGTGGTTCGGGTGGTTGCGAAGGAAAGAGCCTACGTGACGGAGCTTGATGCAATTCGTAACCGGGTATTGCTTGACTACCGCCGCAACCTGGCCGACGAGATGCTGGAAGGCTACATCGATAACTTGCGGCAACGCGCCGAAGTCACGGTGAGCGATCAGTGAAACGCAATGTCCTTATGGCACTAACCCTGGCTGCAGCGCTATTCCATTGGCAGGATTTGGCTGCGCACACACGCAGCGAAAGTTATTCGCACTGGTACCTGTCTGAAAACGGCGTCAGTGGTGCTGTAACAGTGCCGTTGCGCGAAGTGATGCTTCTCTATGGCGGTGGCGACGCCAGCGTGCCGCCACGAGCGATGCTTCACGATCACCTGGTGGCAGATATCGCGATATTTGCAGAGCAGTCGGCGTGCTCCCTCTTATCGAGCAATGTCTTGCAGGCCGCGTCCGGATTTGTTCGCGTTGAGCTTGCATTTAATTGCGAAGACAAACCGGCGGATGCGCTACAGTTTCGTGCGATGTTCGATGCCACGCCGGCACACGTGCATTACGCCAAACTTCATCGTGACGGTTTGCTTCTCGGCGAGGCCCTGATCACCGACGGAAACGATACCTGGGTATTTGGATCCCTTGGGTCAGCCGCAACGTACTCATTCTCTTCGTTTCTGCGCATTGGCGTTGAACACATCGCGGGCGGCATCGATCATGTCGCCTTCCTGCTTGGGCTGCTGTTAATCGCGGGCTCCATTGGCCGCAGCATTGTCGCCGTCACCGGCTTTACATTGGGGCATTCGATTAGCCTGGCCGCAGCCGTCCTCGGCTACGTGCATGCGGACGGGCAACTGGTTGAAGCGTTTATTGGATTCACCGTGGCGCTGGTCGCGGTTGAATACTTTGTTCTGCGCCGGAGCGACACCAGGCGATTTGCCTTCGCTTGCCTCGCACTTGCCTGGCTTACAGGCATTGTCGCTGTTGCGCTGGGGTATCTCGGCCCACGCTCAATCTTTGCCTATGCAGGATTCGGCTTGTTCGCCGCGTGCTATTTGCTTGCGTCACGAGCGCCCTCCATGCAGGAAAAACGTGCTACCGCACTTTTATTCATTGCGACCTGTTGCTTCGGCCTTGTGCATGGATTCGGATTCGCCGGGTTCCTGATGGAAACGGGTTTGCTTGGAACGTCCCTGTTCATGCCTCTGCTAGGCTTCAATCTCGGCGTCGAAATTGGTCAGCTGATTCTCGTCGCATTGGCCCTTGTCGGCGGAGCGCTCCTCAGGAACCACACTCCACGTGTGCTGCCGCAGGTAACTGCCGCAGCACTCTGTGGCATCGGTTTGTTCTGGTTCGTATCGAGGACCATGTCATGACAATGAAGACAGTGCGCACCCCCGGAGAACGTTTCGAAAATCTTCCGGACTTCGACTTTGGCGAGAATTATGCTGAAGTCGACGGGATGCGCATTCACTACATTGATGAAGGGCCACGCGACGCGGAACCGGTCCTGATGCTTCACGGTGAACCGAGCTGGAGCTATCTTTACCGGCACATGATTCCACCGATCGCCGACGCTGGCTTGCGTGCCATAGCCCCCGACCTGATTGGGTTCGGCAAATCAGACAAACCTTCGCGCCGCACCGATTACACCTATGAAAAACATGTCACATGGATGCGGCAATTCCTTGAGTCACTGGATCTCAACCGCATCACTCTCGTTTGCCAGGACTGGGGCTCACTGATCGGCTTAAGGGTTGCGGCTGAAAATCCGGATCGTTTCGCGCGGATCGTGTTAGCTAACGGAGGTCTGCCGGATGGCAGCCAGCAGATGCCGCCCATCTTCCATATATGGCGGGCATTCTCGAAATGGAGCCCCTGGTTCCCGATCGGAAAAATCATTCAGTACGGTACGGTCGCTGAACTCCCTGGCGCAGTCGTTGCGGCTTACGATGCGCCTTTCCCGTCGGCGAAGTATAAAGCCGGTGCGCGGCAGTTCCCCCGCCTGGTTCCCTGCACACCTGACGATCCTGCAGCGTCGGCGAATCGCGCAGCATGGAAAAAACTGGGTGAATGGCAGAAGCCATTCCTGACGTCATTCAGCAATCGCGACCCGATTACACGCGGCGCTGACAAAGCATTCGTCGGACATGTCCCTGGAACGAACGGCCAGGCGCACGCAACGATAAAAAACGCGGGGCATTTCCTGCAGGAAGAGAAAGGGCCTGAACTTGCCCGTGTGGTCATCGATTTCGTGCAGGCAAATCCGATTCACCCGGACATCTAAACGGGAGGGCGCAGGAAGATTCGAATTTTTCTTTAGAGCGAACCGAAGGTCCCGATTCCAGGAAACGCTGCACTATCGCTCAAGCAAATGCGCCTTATCCTTCACTTCCCGCCAGTCGTCTGAGTCGGCGGGCGGGTCCTTCATCTCGGTGATAACCGGCCATTCCTGGGAAAGCTCGGCGTTCAACTCAATGAACTTCTCCTGGCCGTCGGGAAGCTCGTCTTCAGAAAAGATCGCTTCAACCGGGCACTCGGGCTCGCACAATGTGCAATCGATGCATTCGTCCGGGTCGATGACCAGGAAGTTGGGACCTTCATGAAAGCAATCCACCGGGCAAACCTCGACGCAATCGGTCAATTTGCATTTGATGCAGCTTTCAGTGACAACAAAGGTCATGTTCAGGTCCTTGGGTGGCGGCCATTAATTGCGGAGCGTAACGCTATTCCAACTCTGAGCGCAGATCAACCCTCAGTCGGGCTGCCGGTCTCGACAAACGACTTCAATCGGGTCATTTGCTCGACAAGGACGCCGTCGACCGGAGCTGCAACAGTATCCAGACCGCCGTCCATGTAGCCCCCTACTGCGTACTGTAATGTGACAACCGTGCCGGTTTCAGCCTCGTCGAACTCCCATGTCATATTACCCGCGACGCCCATCAGACCCAATGGTCCAAGACCACCAGTCAATCGAAGAATGACACCTGGATTGACGAAACTGACGGACAGGTGAACAAGGCCTGCGTCCTCGCCAAGGCTCTCACAAAAACATCCGGAAATGCGCGCATCGATATACAACTGGGACGAATCCCCTGAAACGGTGTGATCACTACTCCACCATTCGCCAACGCTCGCAATCGCGGCGTCGTAAACCGCGAAGCGATCTGCCTCAATCAACACCTGGTGGCGGACGGTGAAGCCGTTCTTGTCCGAATCCATAACTTCGGCGCGCGAACCTGACGGCAGGCCAACGGCGATAATCACGAAAATTGCTTTGAAAAAATCGGAAGCCTGCACGTCGACCACCCCGCATGACTGACAGGACATCAAGCTTAACCCAATCGCAACGTATTTTAGGTCAGAATAGTTGCATCGGGAGGAAGGTTTCCAGCAGGAAAAGTGTGGCGATGACAGCCGTGCTGAAGTAACACCTCTTTATGACTTTCAATTTGTCCTCCGGGCCTCATAACTCTGATGATTTACATTGTGGCCTCCTGCGACTGAACATAAGCTGAAGCCTGGAATTCACCTTAAGTATTTGTTTTAAAAAACTTTTAGGAAAAATAATCTCCACCGACAACTGGAAAATTGTTTTTGAAAGTGGACTGAAGAAAGAATGCGCTGACCGAAGCCTCGTTCTCCATTCTCTCGACATCCCCCATGAGGTGCTGCACGACGGCCAGCAATCCCTGCTGGTGGTGCCGGTAGAATTCGCTGAGAAAGCGAAGTACGAACTTTGGCAATATGAAGCGGAAAACCGTCAGCCGGGCCACAGGCCGAAACGAATTACACCGGTCTACCAGGACGCGATCTGGGGAGTGACTGGTTATATCGCGACGATTTCGCTGGTCGCTGTGATGGCTGGATACGCATTATTTAGCGGAGACTGGCTTGCGGCCGGACGGGTCGACGGCGCACTCATCCGGGCCGGCGAATGGTGGCGAACAATCACCGCGCTTACCTTGCATTCCGGGCTGCCTCATTTCGTTGGTAACGTGGGTTTCGGCGCATTGTTCGGAATTATGGCAGGCCGGGTACTGGGGCCCGGCGTCACCTGGCTTGCCGTCGTCCTGTCGAGCAGCGTTGCCAACCTCGTCAATACTTTGCTTCTCGATTCAGCGCACAAATCGATCGGCGCATCCACCGCCGTATTTGCGGCACTGGGACTCGTCGCCGGATTCGCCTGGCGGGCCAAACTTTTTGCGCAAGACCGCTGGGCATATCGACTTGGACCGATCGTCGGCGGCATCGCTTTGCTCGCATTTACCGGAACCGGATCGCCGGATTCCAACACCGATACCGGCGCGCACCTGATGGGATTTGTGTTCGGATTTATCTCAGGAACGGCGCTGACCCTCGTTTACAGATATCTGCCTGACCAAAGGGTGCAAAAAGTATCCGGCGCGGCGGCAATTTGCATCGTAATAATTGCCTGGGCCACCGCTCTCGGAGTCTGGGCCTGAATAGCACTCTGGTTGTAGAATCCGCATTGTCGCAAGGGCGCAGGAGGCGCATCAGACAGTGAGGAATTTCCTGCTTTTTCTAATGGCCGTCGGCGGCCTGGCCGTGTTGCTCATGTGGGTACGTTACGGCGGCGGCGAACATTACGACGACCTGTCGACAGAACCGCTGCTTGGCGAAGACTCCCTTGAGGAAGTCCTGAGCTACGCCGAGCCCATTGGCAATGTGGCAGTCGGACCTGACGGGCGCATTTTTTTCACTGTGCACCCGGAGTCCAGACCGAAAGGAAACAAACTTCTTGAGTGGGTCGACGGAGCAGCAATCCCTTACCCAAACGGCACAGTCCAGCCCCATCTTTTTGATACGGTGCTGGGCGTAGTCATCGACCGTCACAACCGCCTGTGGACGATCGATAACGGCAATCACGGTTTTGGCGTCGCACGATTGATTGCTTTTGATCTCGCCACCGGCGAGGTCACTCATGACCATGAATTTCAGCCGGAAATAGCGCCCGCTGGTTCTTTCCTGCAGGACCTGCAGGTTAGCGCCGACGGACAAACAGTGTTCATTGCGGATCCAAGTGTCTGGCGAAAGACCCCCGGCATTATCGTGTATGACGTCCAAACACGATCGTCCCGGCGCGTTCTCGACTCACATGTTTCCGTGTCTGCGCAGAACTATCTCATTCGAAATTCTCTGCAAGACATGTCTTTCGCGGGCGGCGTGGTAACGCTCAAGGCCGGTGTCGACGGTATTGCCCTCGATGCAGAAAACGAATGGCTCTACTATGCCGCAATCAATCACAGTGACCTGTTCCGCGTGCGGGTACGCGATCTGATGGACCCGACACTGCCAGGCAGGGAACTCGAAGCCAAGGTCGAGAGATTCAGCCGAAAGCCATTGAGTGACGGCCTCAGCACTGACCTCGAAGGCAACGTCTACATAACCGACGTCGAGCGTAACTCAGTTTTTAAAGTCGGTCAGGACCGCCAACTCGTTACGCTGATTCGCTCGCCACGAATCCGTTGGGCCGACGGCCTCTCATTTGGTCCGGATGGCTGGCTTTACCTGGCCGACAGTGCAATCCCGGAACAGGTATTGAAGACAAAAGAGTACATTCAATCGCGGGGCCCGTATTTCATCTTCCGCTTCAAACCGGGCGCACCTGGCGTACCCGGTCATTAGAAACTCATATATCAACGATTCAACCGGAACGTAGCTAGTGCGGGTTGCTCTTCTATATGCCCTTGTCGTCCTCATTTGGGGGTCAACCTGGGCGGCGATCCCGTTTCAACTGGGTGTAGTCGCCGAAGAGGTTTCTGTTGCCTACCGATTTGGACTGGCCTCAATCGGATTGTTCATTTATGCAGCCATGACCGGCCGCCAAATCCGCATCCCAATACGACAGTACGGCATCGTTATAGTCATGGGCTCTTTGATGTTTTCGGCGAATTACCTGTTTACGTACTACTCAATAAACTACGTGACTTCCGGGCTCGTCGCCGTGGCATTCAGCCTGATTGTCGTCTGCAATTCGTTTTTTGAGCGCATCTTTTTTGGCAAAAATCTGGAACGCCGCCTGGTAATAGCATCGACACTAGGCGTGGCCGGTATCACCTGTATGTTCTGGCCCGAGGTTTCAACTTTCAACCTGGCCGACCGCTCACTTTACGGCGTCATTCTGGCGATTGTCGCCGTGGTGTTTGCGTCGCTTGGCAACATGGCCGCCGTGGTTAACACCAGCAGACAACTT
>CAJQPR010000059.1 GCA_905480255.1 uncultured Woeseiaceae bacterium
TACTTGCCATCCGGATCGTCCGGCGACATTCGGCAGGAGGCGAAATACCGTTTCCTGGATTCGTTTATGGCGCATATGCAAAAAATGAGAAGACGCCGGTCGCAAAGTATTCTTTGTGGCGACTGGAACATTGCTCATAAAAAAATTGATATCCGGAATTGGCGATCGAATCAGAAGAACTCCGGATTCCTGCCGGAGGAGCGGGAGTGGATGGATGAGTTGTTCGGCCCGCAGAAATACGTCGACGCATTCAGAACGGTTAACGAGGAAGCCGATCAGTACACGTGGTGGTCGAATCGCGGTCGTGCATGGGATAACAATGTAGGATGGCGGCTGGATTATCAGGTTGTCACGCCGGGATTGAGAGACAAGGTCATCCGTACTGATATTTATAAAGACGAAAGATTTTCGGATCACGCCCCGCTAACGATGGATTACGACTGGAGCAAATAGGCTGAGCACCAACTCATCCGAAAAGGAGAAAGAGAATTGGCGCTACTATTTGCAGCGCCCGGTTCTCGTCATTTTCTTTCTTGGATTTTCCGGCGGCCTCCCGTTTCCCCTGGTGTATTCGACCATGACCTGGTGGCTGGCGGAGGCGGATATCTCCCGCAGCACCATTAGTACGTTTGCCTGGTTGGGATTCGCATACAGTTTCAAGTTCGTCTGGTCGCCGCTTGTTGATGCAGTGCACCTGCCGCTCCTGTCGCGTTGGCTCGGGCATCGCCGCTCCTGGCTGTTCCTGTCGCAGGTCGCACTTGTCGTAAGCCTGGCGTCACTGGCGCTTATTGATCCTGCGATGGAGATGGCCGCATTCGCCGCAATTGCTGTGGCGGTCGCGTTCCTTTCTGCAACCCAGGACATCGTAATCGATGCCTATCGCATCGAAGCAGCCGAGCAACGAATGCAGGGAGTCATGGCTGCTTCCTATCAATATGGTTATCGAATTGCCGTCATCGTCGGTACTGCAGGCGCGCTGTTTGTTGCCGACAATTCATCGTGGTCTCTCGCCTACCAGGTCATGGCAGGGTGTATGGCAGTTGGACTCATCACAACATTGCTGTGTCACGAGCCGGTTGCACATGGATCGCTGACCAACAAATTGAGCGGCTCAACGATGGACAAGGCCCGCCAGTGGATTTACATGGCAGTGGTCGAGCCCTTCGCCGATTTTGTCCTCCGTTACAAGGCCTGGAGTTTCTTGTTCCTGGCGTTTATTGCGTCCTTCTACATCAGTGACCGCGTTTTGGGCATCATGGCTTTTCCGTTTTATGAAGACATCGGTTTCTCGAAGACCCAGGTTGGTGCGATTGCAAAAATTTACGGTACCTGGGTGTCGATCATCGGTGCGGCGACGGGCGCGATCGCCGTCGTCAGGTACGGATTGGCGCGCTGTGTAGTTGCTGCATCGGTATTGATTGTCAGCACTAACCTGTTTTTCGTTTTGATAGCAATGTCCGGAGCAAAGCTTTCGCTGCTGACGTTGACGATCAGTTTTGACAACTTCGCAATCGGCTTTGGATCGACGGTGATGATCGCTTATATGTCGAGCCTGGTGAACCTGGACTTCTCCGCGACACAGTACGCTCTGCTCAGCTCAATCAGTACGTTCTTTGGAAAACTGCTGGCTGGCTTTTCCGGTGATGTGCAATTGGCGATTGGCTGGCTAAACTTTTTCTTTTACGCAGCCGCAACGGGAATACCGACTATTATCCTGTCGATTATCATTGCCCGGCACATGCTGGCGGAGGAGACGCGTGAGTAGCGAAGCGGTCGCAGAGATCGTGGTCTGCCGATTCGAGGACCTTAACGATCCGGACAGCCGCGAATTTCACATTGGTGATGGTGACTGGCCGTTCAAGGGTTTCGTCGTGCGTCGCGGCGACGAAGTCTATGCCTACCAGAATTATTGCGTGCACGCGGGCCATCCCCTGAACTGGCAGCCCAATCAGTTTTTGACTGAAGACAAGTCGCAAATTGTCTGCGCCTCTCATGGCGCGATATACGAAATAGACAGCGGTGTTTGTATTTCCGGCCCCTGCCCGGGCAAGAAGTTGCTTCCGGTCGCAGTTTTGATCCGCGATGGTGATGTGGTGGTTTCAGGGCCTACAGCTCAAGCGTAGGCAGGTGTTCCAGCGGGTGGCTTTTTAGTCACCTTTCTCAAGAAATTCGAGCGGGTCGTGATAGCCGATTGGCATTTCGCCCTCGTTCTTGCCGGAATAGTCCTCGGGATCCATGTCGACGGAGCCTGACCAGTCTTCGGGGGCGGCAACCCGTTCGATCAGCAGATTCGACCAGGTTTCACGGTCGACCTCGTCGATCGTGCCGTCGAAAAACTGCAATTCAATGGTTTGGTCGTCATCGTCAACTGCAACGACTTCGAAAAGCTGCCCATTCGTCCGCCGGTACCACCGGCCGATAGTCGGATTGGGCACGGGAATGACCATTTGGGCAGACATCGGATCACCTCACTTTACGATTCACCGTTAGTCTATTTATAGACCAAATCGGGGATAGCGCAAGTCGTGGTTTGCCGCATCTTTAGCGCCCTGTTCAGGCCTTCTGAAAATGCCAATCCCAGATTCGATGCCCTTTTCTGAGGCCGCGCGTTTCGAATTTCGTGGTGTGCCGGTCCAGCGGGCTGTCGCCTCCGTGCTCCCTTCGCTCGGCCAGCTCGAAATCTTTCGACAATTCAAGGACTTCATCGATGTGCTCGGCATAGCCTTCCCAATCTGTCGCGATATACAGCGCACCGCCTGCCTGTAGTTTGTCCGCTGCGAGCGCGAGAAATGATGGTTGGATGATGCGTCGCTTGTGATGTCGCTTTTTGGGCCAGGGGTCCGGAAACAGCAGGTTTATTCGGGCCAGCCCTGCATCCGGTACCTGGTTTTGCAGCACTTCGATGGCGTCGTGGGAAATCACCCGGAGATTGTCGATGCCTGCCCGATTCGCCTGGATCAGGCAATGGCCGACGCCGGGTTCGTGTACCTCAACGCCAATGAAATCCTGGTCCGGTTTGTCGGTGGCAGCCAGCACAAGCGTGTCGCCATTGCCGAATCCAATCTCAAGAGTCAGGTCGGCAACGCGCCCAAAAATTTCCCGCAAGTCGAGCGGACTGTTCTCATAGTCGATTCCGTAACGAGGCCAGAGCTCCTCCAGCGCCCGCTCCTGGGAGGCGGTCATGCGGCCGGTGCGCCGCACAAAGCTGCGAATGGTACGTCGAAAAATGGGGATCTCGGACACGGATCAGTTGCCGGGTCGCCCCGCGAACGCGGCAAAGATGCCAGATCCGATCAATGCCCAGCCCGGCCACGTCACGGTAGCAAGGGTCACGACGAGCGTGCCGGAGATAACAGCAGTCGCTCCGAGGGCCAACAGGTAGCGTTGTTTTTGCTGGCTCTTGAGTTGTTCCCTGATGTCCCTCAATTCCGGTGCCCGAACGTCAAAGTGCAGCTGGTCGTTCGAAATCTGCTCCGACAAATATTTGACAACCCCGGGAAGTTCGCGCAATGCATCGCGTATCTGTGGCAGGTCTTCCTTAATCCGTTCGAATGCGGCTCGGCCACCCATCTGGTCTGCCATCCATCGCCGCAGGATCGGATGTGCCGTTTTCCAAAGGTCGAGCTGTGGATAAAGCTCTCGCCCGAGTCCTTCAATATTGAAAAGCGTCTTCTGCAACAGAATCAGCTGCGGTTGAATTTCCATGTTGAATCGCCGCGCCGTCTCAAACAGGCGAATCATTACCTGGGCAAACGATATTTCTGAAAGCGGCTTGTTGAAGATCGGTTCACAGACAGAACGGACGGCAGCTTCCAGTTCATCGATTCGCGTCTCGGGCGGAACCCAGCCCGAATCGAGATGCAGCTTCGCGATTCGATGATAGTCGCGGTCGAAAAATGCAAGAAAATTGCCCGCCAGGTACTTTTGATCTGTGGGGCTGAGCGTTCCGACAATGCCGAAATCCACGGCGGCATATTTTGGCTTCTCGGGGTCGTCGATGGTGACGAAGATATTGCCCGGGTGCATATCGGCATGAAAGAAATTGTGTCGAAAAACCTGTGTGAAGAATATCTCGACGCCGTTTTCGGCCAGCGCCTGAATATTGGTGCCTGCCTCGCGAAGTGTTTTCATGTCGCTGATGGGAGTGCCGTAGATCCTCTCCTGCACAAGCACTTCCGGGCGACAGTAGTCCCAGTAAACATCCGGAACATAAAGCAGCTCCGAGCCTTCGAAGTTGCGCTTCAGCTGCGCCGCATTGGCGCCCTCACGCATGAGGTCGAGCTCGTCAATGATGGTTTTTTCATACTCGCCGACAACCTCTATCGGTCTTAATCGCTTGCCGGTCTCCCAGTACCTGTCGGCGAGTTCTGCAATAGCGTAAAGGACATCCAGGTCGCGATCGATGAGCTCGCGTACGCCCGGCCGAAGGAGCTTTACGATGACTTCCTTACCATCCTGCAACGCCGCAGTATGTACCTGGGCGATCGACGCGGCCGCAAACGGTTCCTTGTCGAAGCGTGCGAATACCTCGTCCACGGACTTGCCATAGACCTTGTCGAGAATGGCGATCGCTTCGTCGGCAGGGAAAGGTGGAACGCGGTCCTGCAACATCGCCAGCTCGTCTGCGATATCCGTTGGCAGCAGGTCCCGGCGCGTAGATACGGCCTGCCCGAACTTGACGAAGATTGGCCCGAGCTCAATAAGCGCCATCCGTATCCGTTTGCCGAGCGGCTCGGAAATATCCTTGGCTTTCGGGAACAGGTAAAAGAGGAAGCGCAATGGCCGCAGAAAGTGCGTTTCCTTGATGATCTCATCGAGGCCGTGTCGCACGAGCACGCGCTGAATGCTGATCATTCTGAGCAATGTTTTCTTGCGCCACATTGTCTAGGCCAGCTCCTGCTCGAGCTTCCTGAGCCGCGCTTCGAATCGCGCTACGTCGTCACGCAATGTGTTCACGTTTTCCCTGAAACCGTCAACTTCGTGCCGCCCGGGGACGGTCCGGCTTTCTTCCTGCAGGTATTCACTGACGTTATGGCGCATCGTTGATCGCGCTTCGCGTCCCCAGTCTTCAACGCCGCGTAGAAACCGGCCAATACCGTGGGCCGCCACATCGCCGATTACACCTGACAGCTCTTCTTCCAGGTCCGGGCGGCCGAAACGTAATAGTTTCTGGAATTGTTGCGCCAGCACGGCGTCTCCAGAAATTTCGACGGCACCGTCCCTGATAAGGCTTTCACCGGCAGGTCCGGCGAGCCTGGCAAGCGAGAACAGCGATCCGGATATTACGACGTCAGGTTCCTGGCCATAGTTTCCGGTCAGGACCAGCTGATCATCTTCGACGACCAGGTACATCGCCAGTGCTGTATTCGGAACTCGCATTGCAAAGGCGCGATCTGCCAGTTGTGTGCACAGTTCACGGGCCGGTGTCTTGGCAGCGATCTGCCGATTGATCATCAGGGCTGCGGGTCTGAACAGGGTTTCGAGAGCGTCCATCGGAGAATGGCCCCTAGATCTTGTAGCCGATATGTAAGGCGACCACCCCGCCAACCAGGTTGTGGTATCTGCATTTCTCGAAGCCGGCATCCTGCATCATCGCAAGGAGGCTCTCCTGATTCGGGTGCATGCGAATGGATTCAGCAAGGTATTTGTAGCTGGCTTCGTCGCCGGCAACCAGTTTGCCGAGATACGGCAGAACCTTGAACGAGTAGATATCGTAGGCCGGGCGAAGCGACTTGACCGGCTCCGAAAACTCGAGGATCAGAGCTTTGCCACCCGGTTTCAGAACGTTGTTCATTGAGCGAAGTGCGGCATCTTTGTCGGTCACGTTTCGAAGACCGAAAGCGATCGTTATGCAATCGAAACTCGAACGGGCGAATGGCAGGTTTTCGGCATTGACCTGGGCAATGGAGAGATTGCCGGCAACGCCGGCGTCGGTTAGCCTGCGACGGCCTTCCCTGAGCATGCTGGCATTGATATCGGCGAGAACCACGTGGCCGTCACTGCCAACCTGACCACAAAATCGTTTCGCGAGATCGCCGGTCCCCCCTGCAAGGTCGAGCACAGAATGGCCCCGGCGCACCGCAGCCTGGTCAATCGTGAACCGTTTCCAAAGCCGGTGCAGGCCTCCGGACATCAGGTCGTTCATCAGGTCGTAGTTGCCGGCAACCGAGTCAAACACGCCGCGGACCCGCTGCGCCTTGTCTTCCACGGCCACCGTTTCGTAGCCGAAATGTGTGGTTTCCTTGCTCATCGGTTGTGCCGGGCTAAGCGGGCTGACGAGGATACCCTGCCTCAGTCAGGCGGTCGAGATAAGCCTGCCAACGGAGTCCCTTTTCACTGCCGAGTTCATACAGATAGGTCCAGCTGTAAAGGCCGGTGTCGTGCCCATCGTCGAAAACGAGGCGCAGCGCATAATGTCCAATGGGTTCGAGTGCTGTGATGTCCACGGCTTCCTTGCCGGTTTGCAGAGTTTCCTGGCCGGGTCCGTGACCCCTGACCTCCGCTGAGGGCGAATAAACACGCAGGTACTCAAATGGCAGTTCGAATTCACTGCCATCATCGAAGGCGATCGCAAGCAGGCGTGATTTTTTTCTGAGACGAATGTCGGTTGGGGCAGGGTTCATGATGCGTGCCTACAAAATGTAACGGCTGAGGTCTTCGTCTTTCGACAGTTCCATTAGATGCTCATCAACGTAGGCCGCATCCACTGTTATCGACATACCGCTCTTGTCCGATGCTTCGAACGAGACTGTTTCGAGGAGGCGCTCCATAACGGTGTGCAGGCGTCTTGCGCCGATATTCTCCGTGTTTTCGTTGACCAGAAATGCCACTTCGGCAAGACGGCGGACTCCATCCTCCGTGAAGCCGAGGCCCACGTCTTCGGTACCCATTAAAGCCTTGTACTGCGACGTAAGCGATGCGTCGGGCTCCGTCAGGATACGCACGAAGTCTTCCGTTGTCAGTGAATTGAGTTCTACCCGGATCGGGAAACGACCCTGCAGTTCGGGAATCAGATCTGATGGTTTGGCCACGTGAAACGCGCCTGATGCTATAAAAAGAATGTGATCGGTTTTGACCATGCCGTACTTGGTGTTCACCGTACAACCTTCGACCAGCGGCAGCAGGTCCCGCTGCACGCCCTCGCGTGACACGTCCGCACCAACTGCATCCGATCGCCTGGTCACCTTGTCGAGCTCGTCCAGGAAGACGATGCCGTGTTGTTCAACCGCGTCCAGCGCGCGGGTCTTGAGTTCTTCCTCGTCGACCATCTTGACGGCTTCCTCGTCAGTAAGCAGCCGCATGGCATCCTTGACCTTGAGTTTCCTGGATTTTGCGCGGGCGCCGCCCATATTCTGGAACATGCCCTGCAACTGCGAGGTCATTTCTTCCATCCCTGGTGGGGCCATGATTTCGACGCCAATTGGCATCGCCTGAATCTCGACCTCGATTTCCTTATCGTCCAGTTTTCCTTCGCGCAGCATTTTGCGGAATTTCTGCCGAGTCTCATTGTCCCTGTTGTCCGTCTCGCTGACCGAGGTAAAGCCAACAGCGGTCGCAGGGGGTGGCAGCAGGGCGTCCAGGATGCGTTCCTCTGCAGCGTCCTCTGCCCGATGACCAACTTTTGCCATTTCCTCTTCGCGGGTCAACTTGATGGCGATATCCATCAGGTCACGAACGATGCTATCAACCTCGCGGCCGACGTAGCCGACTTCGGTAAACTTGGTTGCCTCGACTTTGATAAACGGCGCTTTAGCCAGTTTGGCCAGACGTCGCGATATTTCAGTCTTGCCGACACCGGTCGGTCCAATCATCAGGATGTTCTTTGGCGTAATTTCGCTGCGGAGAGGTTCGTCGATCTGTACCCGGCGCCAGCGATTCCTGAGGGCGATAGCGACGGAGCGCTTGGCGTCGTCCTGGCCGACGATGTGCTTGTCCAGTTCCTGGACGATTTCTCTGGGTGTCATTTGTGACATTTTGTAATCCGTTGTGTGCTTTTGTTCAAAGCTCTTCGATGGTGATGTTCTGATTGGTAAAGACACAAATGTCGCCAGCGATCTGCAACGCCTTTTCGACAACTTCCCGTGCTTCAAGATCCGTATTTTGCAAAAGCGCCAGCGCGGCTGCCTGCGCATAGGGGCCGCCCGAGCCGATAGCCATCAGACCGTGTTCCGGCTCAATCACGTCGCCGTTGCCGGAAATCGTAAATGAGCACTCTTCATCGGCGACACACAATAATGCCTCGAGACGTCGCAGGCGGCGGTCGGTGCGCCATTCCTTGGCCAGTTCGATCGCGGCGCGGGTCAGCTTGCCGTACTGCTCCAGCTTGGTTTCGAAAAGCTCGAAAAGCGTAAATGCATCTGCCGTGCCGCCGGCAAATCCGGCAATAACGCGACCGCCGGCAAGGGGTCGTACTTTGCGGGCGTTACCTTTCATCACGGTATTACCCATGCTGACCTGGCCGTCGCCGCCAATTGCCACCTTGCCATTGCGGCGAACCGAGACAATGGTTGTCCCTCGAAATTGTTCCATCTGAATAGCCCTCAGGAGTCCCGGGTTTTGTTTTTGGCCCGCGCGCGCGGGTGAGTTTGGTCGTATATCTGGGCCAGATGCTGGAAGTCAAGGTGCGTATACACCTGGGTGGTACTGATATTGGCATGACCCAGCAGTTCCTGGACGCCGCGCAGGTCGTGACTCGACTCAAGCAGGTGGGTGGCGAAGGAATGCCGGAACAGATGTGGATACACCTTGGTATCAATACCCTGCCGCTTGGCCCAGTGGTCTACCCGGGCCTGAACCGAACGAGGGCTGATCCGGGTGCCACGCTGACTCACGAACATCGCCCGCTCATCAGCTGCCGCGAGATTGCCACGTTCCTTCAGCCAGGCCTGAATGGCCTGTTTCGCGAACCTGCCCACAGGGATGATCCGGTCTTTGCCGCCCTTACCGGTGACTGCCACGGTGCTGTCTGCAAGGTCCACATCACCGAGATTGAGGCCGGTTAACTCGGCCAGTCGCAGGCCCGAGGAATACAGAAGTTCGAGAATAGCCCGGTCGCGAATGACAAGCGGCCCGTCTCCGGGAATGTCGAGAAGCCGGGCCATGCGGTCCGCATCAAGGTTCTCTGGCAGCCGTTTACCGGCTTTGGGGGCGCTGACCGATTGCGCGGGGTTCGTACTCACATGTTTCTCACGGAGCAGGAAGCGATAGAAGGTCCGTGCGGCTGAAAGCTGGCGCTGAATGCTGCGGGGAGACAGGCCTTTGCGATAGCAGGCGGCCGAATACGACCTCATATGCTCATTGTCGAGGTTTCCCCACTTATCAACGCTGATTTTGTCGCAGTACGCTGCAATTGAACGCAGGTCTCGTGCGTAATTTTTGGCCGTCAGCTCAGAAAGTTGTCTTTCGTACGTTAGGTGCCGTATGAACTTTTCGATCCAGGCTTCTTCGGCTTCACGCACTTTTAAAAACGTTTTAACGCCTCGGTAACGAGCTCGCTCAGGCGGCCGAGGAAGTCGATGCTCATTCCGGGGTGAAAACGATCAGCATCGGAACTGCCTATGGCCAGGAAACCAATTTCCGACTTTAGCCCGAGCGGGATGAGCGCGGCGGAACCAATTTCGTCGGTCTCCTTGCCAAACAGGAAGTCACGTTGTGCGTCACGAATCTGGCCGCACCGTGCTCCGCTGCCGTTCAGGAAGGTATCAAAGGCTTTCAGCGCTTCATTGTCTTCGGCTACGGCTTTGAAAAAGCGGCCAACGTTAATATCGTCAAATGTCTCCGGGTCGCCAAAAAGCACGAGAATCGACTGGTCGGCATCGAAGTCTGCACGCAGGGCCTCTTCCAGGTTGCTGAGCGTCGCTGCCAGGTCGGCGGAGGACAAAAGCTTCAATGTCAGGCGGTGAATTTTACCGGCCAGCGAGTCGTTCGCCCGTGCAACGGCCAGCAGCTCTTTGAGTTTGCGCTCATGTTTCAGGTCTTTCTGGCGCAACAATGAAACCTGTCGTTCTACCAGCGAAACTGCGGCTCCGGAGCTGTGCGGCAACCTGATTGTGCCCAGCAATTCGGCATGTCGTTCGAAAAACTCCGGGTTGTCTTCAAGGTAATCGTGCACCGCGTCTTCCGACAATGCTTCTTCAGTGAATTCCGCCTTTCGCTGGGTGCTCATACGTGATCTTCCCCTGGTATCCGTGCCCGTACCGCCACGCGCAGCTTAACACGACTAATGCACATCGGCCTGCGGGCGGTTGTGGTCAAAATTGTTTTGTCTTCGTCTTAATGGACATTTTGAGCTCGCGGCGGTAGTTTACATAAACCTAGAATTTCATAAAAAAAAACGTCTCCTGAAGGAATTCCAATGCGTCACATAATGGTTATGAATGCCAAGGGTGGTTGTGGCAAAAGCACCCTTGCGACAAATCTTGCTTCTTATTACGCGGACGCCGGCTATAGCGTTGCTCTTGCGGACTATGACCCACAGCGTTCCAGCCTCGACTGGCTGGACAGGCGCCCGGACAATCGGCCGAAGATCGCCGCGGTATCCGGATTTGATCAAGGCCTGAGGCACGTACCGCGTAGTGCTGACATTCTGATCATTGACGCGCCCGCGCGATCGCATGGCAAGGAGCTGACCGATCTCGTCAACCATGCCGAAAGCATCATCGTTCCTGTTCTGCCATCAACCATCGATATTCAGGCATCGGATCGCTTTATCAAAGAGCTCAAGGCTGTAGGCAAGGTTGATCGCAAGAAAGCCAAAATTGGTGTGGTTGCAAACCGGGTTCGCGAATACACGCTGATTTTCGAGGAGCTGGACGAATATCTCACCAAGCTTCGCGTGCCGTACCTTGCATCACTCCGCGAAGCGCAGAACTATGTGCGGGCATACACCCGGGGCCTCGGAATCTATGAGCTGCCGGAATACCTGGCCTGGCCGGACTGGGAGCAGTGGGATCCGCTTATCAAGTGGGTCGATTCCAAACGTTCGCAACCCTGAGAATCGGGCGAAATTCCCGATCTCATGGCGCTTGTTCTGCACTAAAGATCAATCCGCGCTCACCTGAAGAGAAGCTATCGGGAGAAGGGGCGGATTGGGTCGATTCCAAGCGATCGTAGCCTTAAGGCTCTTGTGACACCAGGCCTGCCCTGATGCCGTCTTCGGCATTGGCATAGCGTGGCCTGAACCCAAGCACGTCGCGCATTTTGCTCGTGTCAAGAATTCGTGACTCGTTCAGGAAGGACAAGCGAGTCGCGCTTAATTTTGTTTCTGCATCAGCCCGTGATATTTGCGGGGGCGGCTCCATCCCGGCCATTTCTGCAACGGTATTCGTAAACCACGTGCTGCTGCGGTGGTCGCCGTCGCCCACGTTGTAGATTCCGGCCGGCGCATTAAACCCAAGCGCCTGCACACAGCATGCGGCGAGATCGTCGACGTGAATTCGATTACCCGGGTGTGCATCCGCAATGACCGGTTGGCGGGCCCGGATTCGCTCCAGTCCCAGACGATCCGGTCCGTAGATGCCGGGTACGCGCAAGATGACCAGCTGGACTTCTTTCTTATCGCACCATGCAGTCAGCTCAAGCTCCGCGGTCAGGCGGCGCTGCGCTCGTTGGGTGGCTGGCGCCGGCGTGCGCGACTCGTCAACCAGTGCCCCCCGCGCATCGCCGTAGACGCCCGAAGTCGACAAGTAAACGATTCGGTTCGGCAACGGATCGAGCAGCGCCAGCAGCGACCGCAGGCGTGAGTCGCCATCGGCGTCCGACCGTGGCGGTACTGTATAGAGCAAATTGAATGGAGCGGGAATATTGGGCAAGCGATCCGGCGGCTTATCCAGATCGAATGCCGGTCGGCTGAGGCCCGTAGCCAGACCGCCTGGCAAGAGGGACATAACTCGCCGGCCCGTATATCCCACACCGGTGACGACGGTGTGCATCACATCAGGCTTCGTCGGAATCCAGGTGGGGAATGGCTGGAAGAGAGGATCCAGCGACCAGGCCAAGGCCCTCGCGGTAGGCATCTGCCGCCGCTTCCCCTTCGCCGAGCTGGGTCAGGAGTCGGCCGTATTCCTGGTAGGCGTCCGGTGTAGGCCGAATGGCGATGACGGTCTCCAGGTAGCTGCGAGCCTTGCCCCAGAGCTCCAGTCGCAAACAGAGCCGTGCCGCCGTTAACAACAGATCTGCATCCTCGCCATGGTTTGTCAGCCAGCTCTCCGCCTTCTTGAGTTGACGCGTGTTGTCCTTGCCTTCGACAAGGCCGTAAAGCCTCACCAACGGACTCCGCCAGCCGCGTTTAAGTTCAGCTGCAATATCCTTTTCCGCCTTCTCGTGCATACCGGTTCGGATCAGGCTGGAAAACCACGTTTCGAGCACATCGGTATTCTTTTTGAGGTCCTTTGGCACATTTTTCCATGCTTCGATTACTGCCGGTCCATCCGTCGCTGATTTCAGGTGTTCCTGGTGAACTCTGATCAACCATTCCTCCAGCGTGGCTGGATCGAGCCGGCCATACTTCCTGAGCTTCGGCAGCAAGGTCGAAAGGTGTTGCCAGTCTTCAAGGCGGTAGTAGAGTCTGCCGAGCAACATGAGGGCATGACTGTGATTCGGGGAGTTCTCCTCGATTTTCCTGAGTGTCGCCAGTGCCTGTTCATACTGTTTCCGATCGAGCTGCAACTCGGCTTGCGTCAGCAGGACAGCATTGGCTGCGCCAGGCAGATTTTCGTACGCCTGTTTGAGCCAGGTATCGCGCCGTTCGTCCTGGCCCAGCAAATGCGCCGCCCGCGCTGCTTGCAGGTAATTAAGGAGCGGGGCCTCGCTAACGCCTGCTGCGCGCGCAAGCAAACGCTCACCTTTGGCGAAATTTCCCTCGGCCACCTCGATGACGCCGCGGGTCAGCCGTTGCCCGGCACGACCGCTGCGATAGCGTCCCGCGGCTTCACCCAGCTTCCTGGGGGCCCGAAAAACCTTAACGACGAGCCAAACCGAAATAAACAGTGCGATGATCAGCGCCGCGAGTACGGGTACAGACATTTCCACCACATAGCCACGAAAGTTGACGACCACGTAGCCCGGGTCCTGCAGCAGATAGTTCGCGGAGACGGCGCTGATAATCAGCGCGAATATTACGAGCAGCCCGAATTTCATTGATCCTGCTCTGGTTCTTCGGGCTCGGCAGCGTCGTCAACTTCTTCCGGCGTTGGGCGTGCGACGGCCGCGGCATCCGAAAGTACGTTGAATTGCCGCAATAGTCGCAGAGATCCAGAGATGTCAGGCATGGCGATGAGGAATACGCTGTTGCGAATTTCGCTGATTGTGACTCTTGCGCTTTGTACGGCTGTTGTGTCGGGGTCGTAGTAACTTTCCAGCCAGTCATTGGCGTCATCAAGACTTTGCCTGAAGATCGCTTCCTCACCCTGCAGGAGCGCAAGCCTTGCAGCCTGAAATTGCAGCGCCAGGTTCGCGCGAAGAAAATACTGGGCATCCGGGGCGATCAGCGGCTGCAGCGCTTCATCGGCCCGCCTGACAGAAACAATGCCGTCCACCGCGTTTCTGAGCGACGCCATGGCGCGGTCCATACCGGTAAGCTCGGGATCAACGCCTGAATCCGCACTAACGTCGTCGCGAACAGCAGTGTCCTGCTTTAACGGCAATGATTCGACGGTCGCGGCCAGGCTTGAAAGTACCAGGGTAATGCCAGCCGTATCGGGTTTGTCCAGCGCGTCAAGCGCCCGCATCTCATCCGCAAGGGCCTGTCTGATGTTGGTGAGTCGCGGGTCGGCCAGTTGCAGGATTCGTTCATCGGCGTGCGTCAACGCGAGCGCCGCCAATTCCGGGTTTCTCGCAAGCTGCAGCTGTGCATTCGCAATCTGCATGTAGTACTCAGCTTCGGCGAGCAGCCATGCATCCCTGGCGCCGGTCGATATTCCCTGTAGTGATGACATTGCAGCTTCGACAGTTGCCATTCGTCCGGGAAGGGACTCCAGCTGTTGCAGTCTCTGACCAAGCTGACGTCCGAACCGATCGATGGCCGCCTTCTGTTCGGCATCAAGTTCGCTCAACGCGGAAACATTCTGCTCCAGCGTGAGCAGCGAATTTTGGGTTGCGTTGACCGACGCCGTCAGCGTCCGTAAAGCGGCATCACTTTGTGCGGTCTCTCCCGCGCTGCTTCGGTCGCGCTGGTAATCGACGCCAATCGCTGCGAGTGCTAAAACCGACAGTAGAAGCGCAAGCCACGAAATAATTCCAACCCCTCTCTTTTTCTGAGGTGCCATGGCGGGTTCAGGAGCGGTTGCGCCAGCATCTGCGTCCTGGTCCGGTTCGTCGGACAAGACATCTTCCTGCTCTGCCTCGACGATCTCCTCGGCAGCCACAGTTTCCTCGCTGATGGTTTTCTTACTGCTCATCAATTTTGCCCGGAATGTCGCAATTCTTTCAGCGCATTCAGTATATCGGCCGCGCGCGGCCCCGACGCCTTAATTGCCGGTATGCCCGGTACCAGCTCCATAACCGTTTGTATCACACGTTCGCCGGGGGCGACCAGTGGCGTTTTCCGCAGCGCCTCGAGTGACGCGGCCGGTAGCAGCAGCAGTAAATTTTCCAGTGTTTCGACACTCATCACGGTCACGCAGTCGATCCGGCCTTTTTGCCAGGCTTCGTCGAGGCTCTCGACCTCTGCCGCCGGAATCGTGTTTCGTTCCCTGTCGTAAACAGCGAGATACGAGACGTCTGCGCCCCGTTCCCTGAGGGTGTCTCCCAGTAGTTCCCTGCCGGACTTCCCCCTGACGATAAGAACTGTTTTTCCACTGACGTTCTGCAGTTCGGGATGGAGCAATAGTTGTTCGCTATCGAAGCCTTGGGTTGGTGCAATATCGACCCTGGCACCTGTTGCACTAATTGCCGCAGAAGTTGCCGGCCCGATCGCCGCCAGCCTGGCGCCGCAGTCCCGCACGGCAGGCAGGCCGTGCTCTGCCGCGTTGCTGCTGACAAATATTACGATGTCCGGTGTGGGCAATGCCGCAAATTCACCGGCGACAATTTTGGGATCCCGGCCCGAAATCCGGATTACCGGAAAGCGAATCGCCTCACCGCCCGAGTCTTCAATTGCTGCTACGAGTTCGTCGGACTGGTCAGCCGGCCGCGTTACCAGCACGCGTAATCCGGCAAGCGACTTTTCCCTCATTCATTTTCCCCGACCAG
>CAJQPR010000060.1 GCA_905480255.1 uncultured Woeseiaceae bacterium
AAGCTCGGGCCAGGAGTCGGCGACGGCCTGTTCAAGTTTTGCTGCCGCGTCGCGGCACTTGCTCTCGCCTCGCCCCCAAAGCGCGCCGGTTGGATGAATATCCATCGAGCGCAAACGCTCAATCAGTTCCTCATCAATTTCCTCAGTTACAAAGAAGCTACCTGTGCCATCCAGGTTGAAGGCCTCACCAGGTAAAGCCTCGTTCCAGCTGCCATCGCTCACCCGAGCGCTCAGAATTTCGTTGAAAACAAATGATCGCGCAGCAGACAAGGCAATGCTGCGCTGTGCACGTTTCATTCGTTTTCCGGCAAACACCTGACCCGCAAGCTGTAAATTGTTTCCGCCGCGACCGAATCGCTGGGGACCAAAATAGTTGGGAACGCCAGAATCCCGAATAAGCTTGAGACGCTCGTCAATATCCGACGACGGGGCATCCGCGGCTCGCACAGCAATTCGAAATCTATTGCCGGAGTGGGCGCCGCGTTTTAGTTTTTTCAGATGACGGGTCGATTCCAGGATGCTGACACCGGCAAGTTCAAAACTCTCCCAGTCTGTGCCACTGCCATCAGGCCTGCGCACGCTGAACCATTGGCGGGTCACTGCCTGACGATCTTTCAGTCCGGCATAGCCCGCATCACGTTCCGGAACGCCAGCGTATTTGGCCAGCGCCTTCGCAACCCAGGCGGTATTTGCCCCCTCTTTTTCAATCCAGAGAAAGTCGTGTTCGCCAGCGCCACTCAGCTCGAAGTCAAGGCACTCGACAACCTCGAAATCTTTTGGGGATTGTTTTATAAGTCCTTGAAATAAAGGACTTCCATGCGCATGGTGCCAGTTTGGGAGCGGCGTATTAACGCTTCGCATCGGCGACAAGTCTGCCACCGCTTGCGGGTACGACCTGGTAGAAAGTCTCCGTTTTGCCGATCATGCCGAGATCTGTCCTGGCCCGCTCTTCCGCCGCCGCCCGGCCATTCTTTAGATTGAGGACTTCGGCTTCGAGGGCGCGGTTACGAAACCGCAATGCATCATTCTGTTCCTGCTGGGCAGTCACCGCGTCGCGCAAATCACGAGTCTTGCGGAAGCCTGATTCAGACAGCCACAGTTGGCCCTGCATGGCCAAACCGGCAATCGCCAACACCAGCAAAATCCAGCGAACAGTCAAAATCAAAATACCCCAAGCAACCCACACCGCTCCGAATTGCTAGTCTGCCTTCACCGAAAAAGCATCGCGGCCTGCATAGCCCGCTGATTCGCCCAATTCCTCTTCGATACGCAACAGCTGGTTGTACTTGGCGATCCGGTCGGATCGTGACAGTGATCCGGTCTTAATTTGCGTCGCTTTCGTACCAACTGCGATATCGGCAATCGTGCTGTCAGACGTCTCACCCGACCGGTGAGAGACAACAGCCGAGTAACCCGCCTCAACCGCCATAGTAATCGCATCAAGAGTTTCAGTTAAGGTACCGATTTGGTTAGGTTTTATCAATATAGAATTTGCAATATTCTCGCGAATCCCCCGGCCCAGAATTTCAGTATTGGTGACAAACAAATCGTCGCCGACCAGCTGAACCGTGCTCCCCAGCTCGTCGGTCAACAATCGCCAGCCATCCCAGTCCCCCTCATCCATGCCGTCCTCGATGGTAATGATGGGGTAATTGGCGACCAGCTCAGCCATAAAGCCGCAGAATCCCGCAGCATCGAAGTCCCGGCCTTCCGAGATCAGCTTGTAACGCCCGTTTTCGTAGAATTCGGAACTCGCAACGTCCAGGCCGAGCAGGATCTCTTTTCCAGCCGTGAATCCGACGCGCTCAATGGCTTCAACAATCGTATCGAGTGCCGCACGATTTGACGGCAGGTCGGGCGCGAAGCCGCCTTCGTCACCGACCGCAGTATTAAGGCCCTTGCCATGCAGAACGCTCTTCAGCGCGTGGAAGATCTCCGCTCCATAGCGTAATGCTTCCCGGAAGTTCGGTGCGCCTACCGGCAGGATCATGAACTCCTGGATATCAACACTGTTGTCCGCATGCGCCCCGCCATTGATGATATTCATCATAGGGACAGGCATCGTCACGTCCGGCCCCAAATGAGCATAGAGAGAACGTCCCTCGGAAATAGCTTGTGCCCTGGCTGTAGCAAGAGAGATACCGAGCAAAGCGTTTGCGCCCAGCCTGCCTTTGTTATCGGTGCCGTCCAACTTGATCATCTGCTGATCGAGTGCCCTTTGATCAGCGAATGCATCAGTCGTCAGCGCATCCCGCAAAGGACCGTTGATGTTGGCCACTGCTTTTTGCACACCCTTGCCAAGGTAGCGGGATTTGTCGCCATCACGGAGCTCAACTGCTTCCCTGGTGCCTGTCGAGGCGCCGGAAGGCACGCTTGCCCGAGAGAATGATCCGTCCTCAAGCGTAACTTCTGCTTCTACCGTTGGATTGCCACGCGAGTCGAGGATTTCCCTGCCGTGAATATTGCTGATCTTGATCATTTCTTCTCCATCATGATGTCGAGTCGCCCGCCGAGCTGCGTTCCCGCGCGACAAGGCATGCAGAAACCAACTCGAATGGCGACCAATGAAATCTATACGCCCAGGCCGTACTCTGCTTCCAGGAAGTCCTCTTCTTTCACGCACTTGTCGATAGCCTGCAAGGTCTCGAGAAGTGCAAACATCTTGTCGAGCGGCCATGCATTCGGCCCATCACTCAGGGCCTTTTCGGGGTCGGCGTGAGTTTCCATGAAGAGTCCTGAAATACCGGCCGCTGTTGCAGCCCTCGCCAAAACGGGTATGAACTCCCGCTGCCCGCCCGAGGAACTACCCTGCCCACCTGGCAGTTGCACTGAATGAGTCGCGTCGAATACGACGGGACAGCCCGTTCCGCGCAATATGGCAAGACTACGCATATCCGACACGAGATTGTTGTAGCCGAACGAAAATCCTCGCTCGCAAACCATGATGTCTTCATTTCCCGTGGACTTAGCCTTGGTGACGACGTTCTGCATTTCCCATGGCGAAAGAAACTGGCCTTTCTTGATGTTTACCGGCTTGCCGGTGTTCGCCACTTTCAGAATGTAATTGGTTTGCCTGCAAAGGAATGCCGGGGTCTGCAATACATCAGCGACGTCGGCAACTTCGTCCATCGGAGTGTCTTCATGAACGTCTGTCAGCACCGGCAAGCCGAGCTGTGATTTCACTTCGCTTAGAATACGCAGCCCTTCCTCCATCCCGGGACCGCGAAAACCGTCTTTCGAACTGCGATTGGCTTTATCGAATGACGATTTGTAAATGAACGGGATACCGAGTTCGGATGTAATTTCCTTCAATGCACCAGCCGTATCGAGTGCGGAAGCCTCGCCCTCAACAACGCACGTTCCAGCAATCAGAAAGAATGGCTCGTTTGGTCCGACCTCAAAGCCACAGAGCTTCATGCTTCAGCAACCTGAGGCAGCTCACCCTTTCTGGCCTGCACCGTCGCCTTGACAAAACTCGTGAACAACGGGTGGCCGTCGCGCGGATTGGAAGTGAATTCAGGGTGAAACTGGCTAGCCATAAACCAGGGGTGATCAGGAATTTCTATCATTTCGACAAGGTCATCAACGGACAGTCCTGAAAACCGGATGCCTGCCGCCTCAAGCCTGTCCCGGTAGTTATTGTTGACCTCATAACGATGGCGATGCCGCTCATGGATTGTGGAGTCCCCGTAGACAGCGGCCGCCAGCGAACCGTCCTGCAATTGGATTTCCTGTGCGCCCAAGCGCATCGTGCCGCCCATGTCGGAGCTTTCGCTTCGTTCTTCTCGTTCTCCGGCGCTTGTTTCCCACTCAGTAATCAAGGCCACCACCGGGTGTTCCGTACCGCGCTCAAACTCCGTACTGTGGGCGCCCTCGAGTCCCGCCAAATTACGTGCTGCTTCAATAATCGCAACCTGCATTCCGAGGCAAATTCCGAGGTAAGGAACGTTGTTTTCCCTGGCGTAGCGGACCGCGGCTACCTTGCCTTCAATGCCACGATCGCCGAATCCGCCCGGGACCACAATTCCATCCATATCCCTGAGGCAGTCGACCCCTTTCTCCTCAATCTCCTGGGATTCGAAGTAGTGAATATTGACCCGCGTCCGGGTGTGAATTCCGCCGTGAAGCAAGGCTTCGCTGAGTGAGATGTAGGCATCACGCAAATCGACATATTTGCCAACCATGGCGATATTAACCTCAGCCTGCGGGTTCAGTTTCGCCTCTACGATCGATTGCCATTCAGACAGGTCCGCCGGCGGCAAATCGAGTCGCAACTGATCCGCCACGATGTCTCCCAAACCCTGGGCGTGCATTATTTCCGGAATCTTGTAGAGGTCATCGACATCATAGGCCGAGATAACAGCCTTTTCGGGAACGTTGGTGAAAAGCGCAATCTTGCGACGCTGCTCATCAGGCAACGTCTTTTCAGATCGGCACACCAGGATATCCGGCTGGATACCAATCGACCGAAGCTCTTTAACAGAGTGCTGGGTTGGCTTTGTCTTAATTTCAGCAGACGTCGCGATATAGGGTACGAGAGTGAGGTGGACATAGACGACCTTGTCGTGACCAAGCTCGACGCCCATCTGGCGAATAGCCTCAAGAAACGGCAATGACTCGATGTCACCCACCGTGCCACCAATTTCAACAAGGCAAATGTCGGCATCGCCTGCACCACGCCTGACGCTCTTTTTGATTTCGTCGGTGATGTGGGGAATCACCTGCACAGTCGCGCCCAGGTAGTCACCGCGACGTTCTTTACCAATGACCGTTTCGTAAATCTTGCCAGTTGTGAAATTGCTGTTCTGGCCACAGGTAGTGCGTACAAAGCGTTCGTAGTGACCAAGATCGAGATCCGTTTCAGTTCCGTCCTCAGTGACGAAAACCTCACCGTGCTGAAATGGACTCATCGTGCCCGGATCAACGTTGATGTACGGATCCAGCTTGATCATGCTGATCGAAAGTCCGCGAGATTCAAGGATTGCGCCGAGACAAGCAGACGTGATGCCCTTGCCAAGTGACGACACTACGCCGCCGGTGATAAATACATACGATGTCATACTAGATCAGCCATTCAGGTTCACTTAGCGGGAAATAAATAAGGGTCAGACAAAAACACGATTTCAGGCATCCCAAAGACGCATGAAAGTGCTTTTAATCCAACCCGGATGAAGCCGTAAACAGAATGTTGAGCGGCTTCTAAATAAGACCCGTCGTTTGATTAAAGACGGCTTTACAAGTTATCAGAACACCGCAGTCTTCACAACGAGAAACGGGCTAATGAAGGGGTGGTTTGTCCCGCCAGGCAATTGTGAAGCCGTTAGCGGCCACGTGATCAGCTGATACCCAGAGATCACCGATCGCGACGAGCGTTTCGCCGGCGAAAACCAGGGGAATCCGATCTCTCATCCACGGCAGTACGCCTGCCTCCTGCAACAGCTTTTTGAGCTTTCTGGTTGCCCCTTCACCGTCGATTCGTATCTCCTCGCCGCCATGCCTGAATCGGATACTGAGTCCACTGTCCACTAACGCCGGGTCGAGTCCGCCAGCACCGATTTTGGTCAGGGCGATAGAGCCAAGACCCGGACCCAAAGCAAGGTCATCACCGCGGACCTGCAGTTTTCCGGACGAAAGCTCATGAGTTTCAGAAAGTTCAGCCATGATGTAGAGCTGCCCCCGATACCGGCGAACTTCGGCTCCTGACCAGGCCACCAATGGCTGCCCGTCCTCGCGCGCCGGAATCAATTCGTTAATGATCTGATAAAGTCTCGTGGCCGGCGGCGGCGGTAAACCACAAAGCCGGACCGCCCGCCTTAGCAGGTTCCTCTGACGTGCGTGCGACAGCCCTGTTACAGCGACGATATCCAGACGGTCCCGGCTTCCACAGTATTCCAGGTCAATTTCCGCAAGCTCATTCAGGAGCTCGCTCGCTTCACCAACCAGCTCAGCGCTGCGACGCAACCGGTTGCTGACCGCAGGCCAGCGCGCTGCGAGCTTCGGCACGATTTCGCTACGCAGAAAGTTTCGGTCAAATCGGGTGTCGACATTGGAAGGGTCATCGATCCACGACAAGTTGTGTTCGTTCGCGTAGGCAGTTATCTCCTGCAACGCGATTCCCAACAAGGGCCTCAGCAACAATCCCCGGCCAAATGCCTGCCTGGCGCCGATTCCTGCAAGCCCAGCGGGTCCGCTACCGCGCATCAGGTTCAGCAACAATGTCTCCGCCTGGTCATTCTCGTGATGCCCGCTTAGCAAACAATCCCGGTCCTGAACTGCATTCAAAAGTGCGGCATAGCGAGCCTGCCTGGCGGCAGCTTCAGGTCCATTCTCATTGACATCAGAAACAATCACCTTGCGACTTAGATAGTCGACATTCAGTTCGGCGGCGACGTTCTTACAGTGAGAATCCCAGGATTTGGATTCAGTCTGCATACCGTGATCGATATGCATGGCGAGCAGCGGAATTTCTGAATTTGATGTCACAATCGCGTGCAACAACACTGTTGAGTCGATGCCACCGGAAAATGCGACGATCCATCGGGCAGGAGAATATCCTGACGTCAGTGCCTGCAATCGTTTCAGCAGATCGTCCGGATCAAAACTCATTCGATATTCCGAATTGCGAGGGCGACTCAGGCTTCCTTGAACTGTCCAAAGCCTGCAATTCGCCGCTGACGCTGTTCCAGCAACTGGTCCGTGTCGAGCTTGTCAATGTCTGCAAGGTTTTTTTCAAGTGCGTTACGGATCACTTCAGCGGTTGCGCCGGGATCACGATGTGCGGCGCCTAGCGGTTCCTGCAAAACCTCATCGACCAAACCGAAATCATTCAGGCTGCTCGCCGTAATCCGCATTGCTTCGGCCGCGTCCTCAGCCTTGTCAGCACTTTTCCACAAAATCGACGCACAACCCTCGGGTGAAATTACCGAGTAAATACTGTATTGCAGCATCAACAGGCGGTCGCCGACACCGATCGCCAGCGCGCCACCAGAACCACCCTCACCGATGACAACGCTGATGATTGGTGTACGCAGTTTTGCCATCAGGAAAAGGCTGTAGGCAATTGCCTCGCTCTGGCCGCGCTCTTCCGCGCCAACCCCGGGGTAGGCACCCGGCGTATCGATGAATGTGACAATCGGCAAGGAGAACTTTTCGGCCAGTTTCATCAGGCGTTGTGCCTTGCGATACCCTTCCGGTTTCGGCATTCCGTAGTTTCGCCGAACGCGTTCTTTAGTATCGCGGCCCTTCTGGTGGCCGATGAACATGACCGGTCGACCATCCAGCCGACCAATTCCACCAACAATGGCCGGATCGTCCGCATACATCCGGTCGCCATGTAACTCCTGAAAATCCGGAGCGATCAGGCGTAAATAATCCGCTGTATATGGACGCATCGGATGACGCGCGACCTGGGCAATCTGCCAGGCGCTGAGTTTCGAGAAGATGCTTTTGGTCAGCGACTCGCTCTTGGATTTGAGCCGCGACACTTCTTCATTGATGTTAATTTCGGAGTCGTCGCCGACGTAGCGCAGCTCGTCAATCTTCGCTTCGAGCTCAGCTATCGGTTGTTCGAAATCGAGAAACTTAAGATCCATAGTAATTCGGCTGCAATCCAGACAAATTCGCCATTGCGTTCAATAGAAGGCATTGGCGTCAGATTCGAACTCTACCTCATTTCCCGGCCTGGTGCGTAGAGCAATCTCACGCAGTTTTGGCCAAGCAGGTCCGCCAGTTTGTCGCGCAATTCTCGGCTCGGACGAACTGTCCATTCCGGACCCAGATTGAGTCGCGCCGCGGCATCGCTGCCTTCGTACTGAACAGCGACATCACAACTACCCTCGCGATAGGGCAGCAGAACGTCATGCAGACGGTGCAGCAGACTTTGGCCCTGCCCGTTCGGCGCCAGGCTCAGAATCATGCTTTTGGCATTGGTTTCGATAACGCGATCGATGTGGAATATCGTTTTCGCACTGACCTGCCAGCCACCAATAAAATCGTCGTAACGCAGTGATCCGCTGACAACGACAATCTCGTCTTTGCTGAGAAGGTGACGAAACTCTTGAAAGGCCTCACTGAAAAGGCTGACTTCAAGCCGGCCGGAATCGTCATCGAGGACCACGGTTACGCGATTGCCTCGCTTGCGCACGTCTACGATCAGCCCGGCAACTGTAACTTCGCGCCGTGGCTGCCGGTAATTTCTTTCGCCGCCGCTCGTCTGGGGCGGCGGCTCAGATGCGATATCAACCAGCTTTCCATCTACCAGGTAGCGAGCGTCCCGCCTGACTGAATCGAACGGATGACCTGTCAGGTAGAGTCCCAGCGCTTCCTTTTCGTTGGTCAGCAGTTCTCTCTCCGTCCACTCTTCGAGCCGGGACTGAATAACTTCTTCTTCGACGACCAGTGGCTCTGCAAGCCCGAACATATCGTTCTGGCCTGCGGCTTTTGCCTTTGCTTCCTGATCAGCGCTTTTTAGCGCCTCAGGCAACTCCTGAACCAGCTGTCTTCTCGAAAGCTGAAAATCGTCCATGGCGCCGGACTTGACCATCGCTTCCAGGGCCCGCCGGTTTATTTTCTCGAGATCTACACGGCGACAGAAATCTCTCAAGCTTCGATACTCGCCATTTTTGTCGCGCTCTTCGATGAGAGCCTCGACTGCGCCGCGACCCACTCCTTTGATTGCGCCAAGGCCGTACCGAATTGAGTCTTCCGCAGGCACACTGAAGTGATAGGAGGAACTGTTGATACTTGGCACGAGAATTTTCAACCCAAGCTTTCTGCAATCGTCTTTGACCATCACAAGACGATCGGTGTGGTCGAGATCGGCACTCATTGCGGCCGCCATGAATGCGGCCGGATAGTGGGCTTTCAGAAAAGCGGTTTGATATGAAAGAAGCGCATAGGCTGCCGAATGCGACTTGTTAAACCCGTAGCCGGCAAACTTCTCCATGAGGTCGAATATTCGCTTAGCGGTAGGCTCTGCGACACCTCGTGAAGTTGCGCCTTCAAGAAATATAACCCGTTGCTTGGCCATTTCCTCGGGCTTCTTCTTGCCCATGGCGCGGCGCAGCAAGTCAGCGCCACCCAATGTATACCCGGCCAGTACCTGGGCGATCTGCATCACCTGCTCCTGGTACAGAATGACGCCATAGGTCGGCTCAAGCACCGATTTTAGATCAGGATGCAGGTAGTCGATGTCTGCTTTGTTTACGTCATGTTTCCTGGCGACGAAATCATCGACCATTCCTGACTGCAATGGGCCCGGACGAAACAGGGCCACCAGTGCTACCAAATCATCAAACTGATCGGGCTGCAGGCGTTTAACAAGATCCCGCATACCGCGAGACTCAAGTTGAAACACGGCCCTCGTCCTGCATGCCTGCAAGAGAGCGAACGTCTTTTCGTCCTGCATTGGGATCGTCGTGATATCGAGGTTCCGGTCCGGATCCCGTAAGTTGATTGTTTGCACGGCCCAGTCAATGATCGTCAGGGTTTTGAGACCCAGAAAATCGAATTTGACCAATCCCGCAGCCTCGACGTCGTCTTTGTCGAGTTGCGTAACGAGGTTTGCGCCGCCGTCTTCACAGTAAAGCGGAGTGAAGTCTGTCAATTCGGACGGTGCGATGACGACGCCGCCGGCATGTTTTCCCGCGTTTCGCGCCAGTCCTTCGAGCGCCTTCGCGAGATCAATGATAGATGCGACCTCTTCATCTTCACGGTACATCCGCGCGAGTTCGTCATCGTCCTCTAGTGCCTTTTCGAGCGTTATACCAACCTCGAAGGGCACCTGTTTCGCGATGCGGTCCACAAACCCGTAAGGCTGACTCAGAACTCTGCCCGCATCACGAATAACGGCTTTTGCGGCCATGGTTCCGTAGGTGATGATTTGTGATACCCGGTCACGACCGTATCGTTCAGCTACGTAATCGATAACCCGATCACGCCCTTCCATGCAGAAGTCGATATCGAAGTCAGGCATCGATACACGTTCAGGATTCAGAAACCGCTCAAATAGAAGGTCATATTCAAGCGGATCCAGGTCGGTGATTCCGAGAACATAGGCAACGAGTGAACCTGCGCCCGAGCCTCGCCCCGGTCCGACAGGAATATTGTGATCTTTTGCCCACTGAATGAAATCCGCAACGATCAGAAAGTAACCGGGGAAACCCATATCGCAGATGACGCTGAGCTCATCGGTAAGTCGGGCCCGGTAGGGAGCGGCCATGACATCAAATTGTTCATTTCCGGCGCCTGCCTGCGCCGACTTTTTTTGCAGTAAAGTGGCAAGGCCTTTTTCTGACTCAGCCCGCAGGAAGTCGTCAGTTGTCTGGCCCTCCGGCACCGGGAAAGCAGGCAGAAAAGACTCACCTAGTTTCAGATCCAGGTTGCAGCGACGCGAAATTTCGACCGTGTTGTCTATCGCCTCGGGAATATCCTCGAACAGCGCAGCCATTTCGTCGGCGCTTTTGAGATATTGCTGTTCACTGTAGAGCCTCGGGCGGTCCGCATCCGCAAGCGTGCGTCCGTCCTGAATGCAGACGCGCGCCTCATGGGAATAGAAATCTTCTTCCTGTATGAACCTGACGTCGTTGGTCGCTGCGACTGGAACGGACTTTGTAGCCGCCAGTTTAATGACCTCCTGAAGGTAAGCTTCCTCACCCGGCCTGCCCATACGGGTGACTTCGACATAGAAGCGATCACCGAACAGCTGGCACCAGAAATCCAGACGCGCCTCCGCAAGATCCGGTTGGCCGGCAATCAAGGCACGGCCAATGTCACCATTCAGTCCCCCTGAGAGTGCAATAAGCCCGAACGTGTTTTCCGCGTCGAGCCACTCCATGCTGACCAGCGGCACGCCGCGTTCCTGTCCTTCCAGATACGAGCGGCTGACCAGTCTCGTGAGATTTCGGTAGCCACGCAGTCCCTGGCACAACACGACCAGGCTGAACGGGCGGTCATTCTCCTCGGTATTCCTGATTTTCAGGTCGACGCCGATAATGGGTTTGACGCCTGCAGAAAATGCCTTGCGGTAGAACTTGACCAGACCAAACATGTTGCATTGGTCGGTCATGGCAACAGCCGGCATATCGAAGCCGGCGGCGCTTTCCATCAGGCGGGGAATCCGCACTGTACTGTCGACAATGGAGAATTCAGTATGCAGATGTAGATGGACGAAAGCTTTGGTCACGGGGATATTCAGGTCGATTTCAATAGATGGTGCGTTGCACTCATCAGCATAGTCGAATCATCGACTGAGCGGGCTTCGATTTCAATCCGTTCAAAGCAAAGATATCGGGCGAAATGAGCGCCGGTGCTGGGGACACGGACCCAGGCGGCTAATCAAGTCTCTGTGCGATTCCGTACCATAACCCTTGTGCTGCCCGAAACCGTAGTCCGGATAGACAGCGTCCATCGTCCGCATCATCTTGTCTCGCTGCACTTTCGCGATAATAGATGCTGCGCTGATTGCGGGAATGAGTGCGTCTCCGCCGATCACGGCGTTACCGCTGATTTGTCTGCCGTTAAAAACAAGACTTGGCAGGCGATTGCCGTCTACCTCAACCTGGGAAGGGCTTATTCTCAGGCCGATAATCGCCCTTCGCATGGCCAGATGGGTCGCCTGCAGGATATTGATACAGTCGATTTCCCGCGCGTCCGCCCAACCGAAAGACCAGGCAAGAGATTTTGCTACGATCTCTGCGGCCAGTTCCTCGCGGCGTTTTTCCGACAGTTTTTTCGAATCCGCCAGGCCGGTTATCGGCTGTCTCTCATCCAGAATCACCGCTCCAGCAACGACCGGGCCTGCCAGTGGTCCCCGTCCGGCCTCATCGACGCCGGCCATCAGCCCCTGTGATTTTGAAAACAATTCCTGCTGCATGCCTCATCCAGCTCCTGCGACTTCCAGCACCGCCCTGGCCGCCCGCTCGTCGGCACCCCTCGCCAGCTCGGAACGCAGGGCACGAAAGACCCGCACAATGCCCGCACGCCGTTCATCATCACCCAACAGTTGACTCACCGCGGCAGAAAGAGCTTCGGGGCTCGCCTCATGTTGCAGAAATTCGGGAACCTGTGCCTCGGCCGTCATAAGGTTAGGCAAAGAAAAATAGGGCACATCGACCAGGTTTAGCGTCTTCGCTATCTGGTAGGTCATTTTTCCAAACCGATAGGCCGCAACCATCGGTTTACCGAGCATAGCGGCCTGCAGAGAAGCCGTTCCGGAAGCAAGCAAAACGACATCTGCAGAAGTGAGCACCAATTCTGCTTTGCCGTCGATCAGCTGGAAATGATCGGCGATATTCGCGGCTTCCAGGTATCCGGAAAACTCATCACGAATACGGCGGGTTGCCATCGGCGCTACAAACGAGATCCCTGGATATTCTTCTGCAAGCCGCGCACTGGCCGACGCAAACACCGGTCCGAGACGCGACACCTCGCTGTGCCGGCTGCCTGGCAATACAGCAACTACCGGTTCGCCTGAAATTTTCAATTCAGACCTGGCCGCGGTCATGTCCGGGTCAGAGGGTGAATTATCGGCCATCGGGTGACCAACAAAATCTGCGTCGACACCATGTTCGTCATAAAAGGCCTTTTCGAAGGGAAGAAGACAAAGGACCTTGTCTGCTGCGGCGGCGATCTTCTTTATGCGGCCCTTTCGCCACGCCCAGACTGACGGGCTGACGTAGTGCACCGTCCGAACACCACGCGCTCGTAACATCTTCTCGAGGCCCAGGTTGAAATCCGGCGCATCGATGCCAACCATGACATCCGGCGGGTTCTTGCTCCAGCGATCAACAAGGGACCGTCTGAGCCGAAGAAGACGCGGCAGTAGTTTCAGCGGCTCGACAAGACCCATTACCGCGAGTACTTCTGCCTGCTCCAGAGCACGGCAACCCGCCCCCTGCATCTCAGGCCCCGCGACACCCTCAAATTCGATATTGTCTGAGTGCGCCTGCAGCGCCCGTATCAGGCCCGCGCCCAGCAAATCACCGGAAGCTTCGCCCGCGACAAGGGCAACACGCATGACTAGCGGATGATTCCGCGTTCGGCTGCCTTCAGGGACGCGACGAATATTTCGAGTTCTGGCTGCTCCGGCACTAGCTCTTCAAGCTCGGTCAGTGCTTCCGCTAGCTTCAGGCCACTGCGATATACCACGCGATAGGCGTTACGTATGTTGCGAACCTGTTCGGTAGAAAACCCGCGTCTTTTCAAACCCTCGGAATTGATCCCTTTCGGCGAGGGCGGCTGACCGCCAATCATCGTATACGCTGGCACATCTCGGCTGGTCCCGGCATACATGCCCAGGAATGCGTGTGACCCGATATTACAAAATTGATGTGCGCCCGTGAATCCGGCAAAAATTACCCAGTCGCCAACGGTAACGTGCCCAGCAAGCGTCGCATTGTTGGCAAAGATACAGTGATCACCAATTCGGCAATCGTGCGCGACATGCACGTAAGCCATAATCCAGTTGTCATTACCAATCGAGGTCAGGCTTTCGTCCTGCACGGTGCCCCGACTGATCGTACAGAATTCGCGAATCGTATTGTCATCACCGATTTCAAGCCGGGTTGGCTCGTCGCGATACTTTTTGTCCTGCGGATCATCGCCTACCGACGTGAACTGATATATGTGGTTGTTCTTGCCGATTTTGGTGGGGCCATTGATAACAACGTGACTGTCAATCCTGCAACCGGTGTCAATTTCGACACCGTCACCGATGACGGAATAAGGGCCTACCTGAATATCATCAGCGAGTATCGCTGATTCCGAAATTATTGCGGTCGGGTGGATGCTCATCGCTCTCCCCCTGGCGCACACATAATGTCTGCCGCAACCGCAATTTTCCCATCAACCGTCGCATTACATTTGTAAAACCAGATGCCGCGCCTAATGCGCTCTACGCTGACATTGATTTCAAGTTGATCGCCGGGCAACACGGTTCGCCGAAACCTGGCGTTGTTCACACCTGCGAGAAAGAACAATGGTTTTGGCTCCAGATCAATCATCGTCAGATGGGACAGGACACCGCCCGCCTGCGCCATCGCCTCTATAACGAGCACCCCCGGCATGACCGGCCTGTCGGGAAAATGCCCCTGAAAAAATGGCTCATTGCTCGACACGTTTTTTAACGCCGTTATGGATTCGCCGACGACTCCGCCGGTGACTCTGTCAATCAGCAGAAACGGATACCTGTGCGGCAACGCTTCCCTGATTTGCAACGCATCCATTACTTCAATTTCATTTGCCATTATTTGTCGCCATCGTTTTTAGCAAGTTCTTCCAGAGCCGTGACACGGTCCACGAGGCTGTCGAGGCGCCTGAATCTGGCAACTTTGCGTTTCCACTCCTTATCCGGTTCACCGGGAATGCTCCCGGCGTAAGACCCGGGGACGGTAATATTTTTGGATATCACTGTCTTTCCAGCGACGATGACATCGTCACAAATCTTGATATGCCCAACAATGCCCGCCTGCCCCGCTAACATGCATCTCTTGCCGATTGTCGTGCTGCCGGCTATGCCGACTTGTCCAGCGATCGCCGTGTGATCGCCGATTTGTACGTTGTGAGCGATATGCACCAGGTTATCTATTCGCACCCCGTTGCCAATGACCGTGTCATCAAGGGCACCACGATCAATCGTTGTATTGGCGCCCACCTCAACGTCATTGCCAACAACAGCGCCGCCTATCTGCGGCAACTTGACCCAACCCTCCGGGCCTTGCACATTGCCAAAACCATCAGAACCGATAACCGCGTTCGGATGCACAATGCATCGATCACCTATCGTTACGTTACGAACCAGGACCGAATTGGCAAGGAGACGCGTACCGTCTCCAACCCGGCAGCGCGACCCGATAACCACGCCCGGGCCAACAAGTACGCCATCACCGATCACCGAGTCATCTCCTACCGTCGCATTTGCGGCAATTTCCGCACCGGGCGAAATACTGGCGGATTCGGATACGACGGCCGTCGAGTGAATACCGGGGCGGATTTCCGGTTCAGGATGAAGAACCTCGGCAACACGCGCGTAAACCAGGTAGGGATCATCTGCAATTAGTGCAGCGACCGGAGACATCTGCGCATCAACTGTCCGCACAATTACCGCGGATGCCGTACTCGAGCGCAACTGCTCCTGATACGCATTGCTGGCGCTGAAGCTGATATCACCTTTTCCGGCTTGCGCAAGCGTTGCCACACGATGGACAGTGACCGAAGGATCACCGATCAGTTCGCAACCGAACAGAGCGGCCAGTTCTCCCAAACTTCTGGCCAAGATAAATCCCCCTACCGCCTGCTTGAACAGAGCGATGCTAGAGTCGCATGTGAGTACGATACGGCTTTTAACGCCGTATCGTTCCGTCTCAGGTATTCCCGGGCTTTAGTTGCCAGCGGCCTGGAAATTCGCTTCCATGGCTCTCAGGACGTTTTCTGTAATGTTAACGGCGGTACTCGCATACAAAACGCCGTCACCAACTACCAGGTCGTAACCCGCGCCCTCGGCAAACTCCTGAACTTCTTTCAACATTGAGCGCTGCAGACTCCCCAACTCCTCGTTGCGGCGAAGATTCAGATCTTCACGAAACTCGTTCTGCAAACGGGTCACTTCGCGTTGCAGGTCGCGCAATTCTTTTTCAGCATTGCGACGCTCTGTCTCGCCCATTACGGCCAGATCACGTTGAACCTTTTCTGTCAGTTCCTGAAATTCTGTTTGCCTCGCAACAATTTCGCGCTGACGAGGTTGAAATTCTTCATCAAGAGCCTCCATTGCGACGCGAGCCTGCGGAGCCTGCTCCATAAGCAGCGGAATGTTGACGACTCCTATCTTAACCTCCTGAGCCTCTGCGGAAATGCTAAGTGAGAAAACCAGCGCAACAACCGCGACTGTCTTAACCAGGTATGGTTTAACAACGTTCATAAACAATCCAATCCTCAAAATGCTTGCCCAATGGAAAACTGAAATCTCTCGATTCGATCTCCGTAAAATCTATCGTTACCTTTATATTCGTTCAAAGGATACGCGTAACTGAAGCGGAACAACCCGAGCGGCGCAAGCCATTGTACGGCTACGCCCACCGATGTCCTTAATTCATCAAATTCCGGCTTGTATTCGACCGGACTCCCCAATTTGTCCGTGAAACTAACTTCGCCGGTATTAAAGACGTTACCAATATCGTAGAAAACACTGGCTCGCGCCTGACTGCTGAATTTATCCGGCAGGGGGATTATAAGCTCTAGTTGACTGGCAACCAACACATTGCCACCGTACGGGTTCCCAAAGCTGTCTTTAGGCCCCATATACGATTCTTTATAGCCACGGATCGACTCCGGGCCGCCGCCGTACATCTGTTTATAGGGTGGCAGGGCGGTCGTGTCGCCAAGCGCTTTGCCATAGCCTACTTCGGCATTGATACGGAAAGTCCACCGGCCGAACAGCGGGATGTATTTCGTGTAGTTGTAGCGTGCGGTGTAGTACTCCACTTCACTGAGGCTCGGCAGCGTATAACCCAGGTAGATCTGCTGCCGGGAACCACGGTCGGCGAACAATGCCCGGTTCCTGCTGTCGTAGATCCAGCCCACGATCAATTCAGTTGTATAGAACTCCGTACCGAAAAATGCCGCGCCACCCGTAACATCGGTCAGGAAGGGATTGCCGTTGTTCGCGACCCACTCCTGTGCCTGCCGGGTACTGTTGGTAGAAGAAAGCAATTCAGCGCTGTTAAACGCAAGCCCCAGGCTAACGCTCTGCAACTCAGTAATTGGCATTCCATATTCCAGCGACGCGCCATAACTCGTCGTCGAAAAATCTGATGAGGCAGAAGTAAACTGCGTGATATCGCGGAAATTTACACCGACCGTTCGGCTAATACCGTTCCTTGTCGTATATGGCTGCGTATGTGACAAAGAATAAAACGTTGAAAATCGGCCGGAGTTTGCGTTCAACGCAACCCGCTGCCCTGTGCCAAGGAAGTTGGTATGTACAATACTTCCATTCAGCATCAGTTTTTGCGACTCGGAGTAGCCAAGACCTCCGCTGAACTGACCAGGCATTCGGTAGGTGATATCAAAATCGACATCAACCATATCCGGGCTGCCAGCAACCGGAGTTGTCTCAACCTCGACCGCTTCTACATATGGCAAACGCTGCAATCTAACCTTGGAACGATCAATCAGGCGATTCGAAAGATATGAGCTTTCTGTTTGGCGCATTTCCCGACGCAAAACCTCGTCATCAATCTGATCAACGCCGTTGAAATTAATTCTGCGAACATAAACACGGCTGTTCGGGTTTACGAAGAATGTCACTTCAACCGTTTTATTCTCGTAGTCGAGTTCCGGCACCGGCTCGATTTCAGCGTTTGCATATCCCTGCTCGCCCAGCCGGAATGACATAAATTCGGCCGAAGAGGTTAATGACCGAAGGCTGAAAGTCGAACCTGGCTGGGTCAGGAGCATCGTGCGCAATATCGCTTCGGACACAACCATTTCACCAACCATCTTGATGTCCGAAATCGTGTACATGTCACCTTCGTGGATGCTGATGGTGACGTAGATATCCTGCCTGTTCGGTGATATCGCAACCTGGGTCGATTCGACACGGAAATCGGCGTAGCCGCGATCCATATAGAACGATCGTAGTTTTTCCAGATCGCCGCTCAGGGCCTCTTTCGCATAGCGGTCGTCCTGGCGGAACCACGACAACCAGTTCGCGGTGTCCAGTTCAAAGCCGGCACGAATATCTTCCTCAGTGAAACTCTGATTACCAACAATATTGACCTGTCGAATTTTCGCCCGGTCACCTTCTTTTACGTCTACCTGAATAGCAACGGTATTGTTTGGCCTGTCAGTTACCGTCGTTTCAACAGACACTCCGTATTTGCCACGATCATAGTATTGTTCTGTAAGGAACATCTGCACGTTGTCCAAAACAGAGCGATCGAATGTTCTGCCGCGCGAAAGACCGACACCGCGGAGCGACTCCATCAGGTCCTCGGTCTTTATGTCCTTATTACCTTCAATATTGAAGCTCTCGATCGAAGGGCGCTCCCTGACCACAATGACCAGCACGTCCCCGTCACGGCGCATTTCAATATCATCAAAAAGTGCTTGCGAATACAGTGCACGGATCGATTCCTGGATGCGTGTTTGGTCAACCGTGTCGCCGATGTTGATCGGTAAATAATTAAATACTGTACCTTCTGATATTCGTTGCAAACCCTCTACGCGCATATCCCGCACGACGAATGAACCTTGCGCGACTGCCTGCGCGGCGGCCATTCCCGGCACGAGAAGCAACATACTGATCAACAGAATCAGCTTCCTTCTCAGCGTAACCGATGGTTGTGCAAAATCATTCATAAGGGAGAAAAATCCGTGAGCGGCCCGTCTAATTCATGATCCGGGCAATATCATTGTAAAACGCGAAGCTCATCAACAGTAGCAACGCTGCAATTCCGATTTGTTGTCCTATTAATTGCGCCCGCTCCGACAATGGGCTGCCTTTCAGTCCTTCGATTCCGTGATAGACAATTTGTCCGCCATCAAGAACAGGAATCGGCAGCAAATTCAGTACGCCAAGACTGATACTGACCAAAGCAAGGAAGTTAAGAAATGCATTCAACCCTGCAGACGCCGAACTGCCGGCAAACTGAGCGATGTTGATAGGACCACTGATATTCTTAATCGATACGTCACCGACAACCATGCGCGCCAGCATCCGAATAGTGAATGCTGAAGATGTCCAGGTTCTCTCGATTGACTGCCCGATGGAGTCAATCGGACCGAATTTCCGCAGGTACCAATAGTCGGCAACCGTATTGCCGATCCCAACACCAAGAAATCCCTGGCTAACACCGTCGACGTCGCGTGATCCAAGCGTCAAATCCAGGCTCACTGCCTCGTCATTTCGAACAACATTGATCGTCACGGCTTCACCAGGACGAGCTGAGACGATTCGCTGCAGGTCGCCAAAAGTAGACACAGATTCACCGCCAATCGCCGTAATCCGATCGCCCTCTTCAATGCCACCGGCATAGGCAGCACCTGCTTCGTCCACCGTTGCAATGATCGCCGGCGGCTGCCACGGCTGAAAGCCGAGACCATCGAACAACATGCCAGGTTCGGTCAGTCGGGTGGCATCATCACCAACAACAATGGTTGCGGTTTTTTTGTAGCCGTCCGCCTCTTCCAGCTCCAGCGTTACCTGCCCGTCACTGATCATTCCGTCGAGCATCGAAACCAATGCGGTTTCCCAGTCGCCCGCCACCCGTTCGCCCACTTTCAGAATCCGGTCGCCGTATTGTAGTCCGGCGTCGGCCGCATATGATGCGTCCGCCACTTCACCGACTGCAGGCTTCATAGTGGGCACGCCGTTAATAAAGAGTACCCAGTACGCCAGAAACGCGAACAGGAAGTTGAATGCCGGCCCGGCCAGCAAAACCAGGATCCTGTTCCAGACGGGACGGTGATTGAATGCTCGTCCTTCATCTTCCGGGTCTACAGGCTCGCCATCGCCATAGCGCTCCCCCAGAAACTTGACGTAGCCGCCGAGTGGAATCGCAGAGATGCAATACTCAGTCTTGTCCTTGCCACCGACACGCATCCAGATCGGCTTGCCGAAACCGATTGAGAATCTCAAAACTTTCATGCCGCACCAACGGCCAACAATGTAGTGGCCGAACTCGTGAACAGCCACCAGCACGCTGATTGCGACGATAAAAGCCAAAAGATTTGTGAGTGCGTCTATCATGATTATGCTGTTTGTTCCATAAATATCAAAGACTTATTGCTTTCTTCCGTGAGCTGACCCAACACGCCATCAGCCTCCCGCAGAACATTCAGACTGACCTGCCGAGACGCAGTTCCCACCAAGTCTGGGCTGCAGCCCATGAACCAAGGCTGAACAGGCGTAATCATCACTGCAATCCTATCCAGTGAAGTGCCAGCGCGAACAACGGCGCTGCGGCTGTGACGCTGTCGATACGATCCAGCACACCACCATGGCCTGGAAACAATGAGCCGCTGTCTTTTACTCCAGCACTTCGCTTGAACATGCTCACGGTCAGGTCTCCAACCACGGACAACATGGTCACCGCAAGGCAGAACGGCACCAGCACCGCGACATTTACCTCGAGTACACGGCTGCCAACCGCCGCGAGCAACAACACCGCCGTCAGTCCACCGAGAACACCCTCCCACGTTTTACCCGGGCTGATACTTGGTGCCAACTTTACGCGACCGAAACCTTTCCCCACAAAGTAAGCACCAATATCCGCCACCCACACGATCAACAGCGCGAAGAGCAGCAATTCCGGGGTTTCGATGTACAGATGGTCGAGAGCTGCCCATGCCGGCACCAGGACCAGCGATCCACAAATCCAGGACAACATCTTTGGCACAGGCGTCGGGAAAAAAAGCATCCACACAAGCGCGGCAAGCCACCAGACCAATGCAAACCTGAACACATTCTCAAGAAGCGCATGGTTTGGAAGACTTAGATACAAGGCGGCAATGAGGCCCCCAATGAAAGCGACGTAAACAAGTCTGAGCCCGGTTTTACCGTTGAAAAGAAAGCCGCCCCATTCCCAGGCGCCCCCCATAATCATCGCGAAAATCATTACTCTTGCAGCGACCGGTGGCAATACAAATAAGACGGCGGCCAGAACACTCAGCGCGACAATTGCGGTCACTATTCTCTGCTTCAGCATCTCAGGCCACCTGGTCGCCGGTATAGCCGTATCGACGCTGCCTGCTACGATAATAGGCGAGCGCTTCGTCGAATTGCTGTTCGCCAAAATCGGGCCACAAACAGTCACAAAACCAGAGCTCCGCGTACGCAAGATTCCATAACAGGAAATTGCTGATACGCCGCTCACCGCCCGTCCTGATCAGAAGATCCGGATCCGGAATTCCAGCAAGCGACAACTCCGCTGCCAGTTTGTCGTCGTCAATGTCGTCAACCGACAATTCCCCGGAAATTGCCTTTTTTGCCAGCGACTTCGATGCCTCAACGAGGTCCCATCGTCCTCCATAGGCTGTTGCCACTATGAGATTGAGACCGTCATTATCCTGCGTCTTTTTTTCGGCCACGGCGATGCTGTCGATCAGGTCGCTCTGCAGCCGCTCGCGGGCGCCAATAAACCTGAGTCTTACATTATTACGATGCAGGTCGGCGACTTCCCGTTGCAACGCTTCCAGAAACAGTCCCATGAGCCTGCTGACTTCATCGGCAGGTCTGCGCCAGTTTTCGCTCGAGAATGCGAAAAGCGTCAGGTAGGAAACGCCGCGTTTGGCCGCGATCTCAACGGTCTCACGCACTGATTTGACACCAGACCGATGGCCGGCATGTCGTGGCAATCCTCGAGCACGAGCCCACCTGCCGTTTCCGTCCATGATGACGGCGACATGTCGTGGCACCTGTTGCTGGCCCGAATCATCCATCTTTATTGCTGAATCGCTCACTGTTGTTGTGAATCCGAATCAGATTTCCATCAACTCGCTTTCTTTCTGCGCGAGGATCTCATCGACTGTGGCGACATGTTTGTCCGTAATCACCTGGATTTCATCCTCGGCCCGATGCTCGTCATCCTGCCCGATCATCTTTTCCTTCATAAGATCCTTAATATCCGATATTGCGTCACGGCGTATGTTGCGAATAGCGACTCTGCCGCCTTCGGCCTCGTTGCGCACTACGCGAATCATGTCTTTGCGACGTTCTTCGGTTAGTGGTGGCAGAGGTACGCGAATGATCGTGCCTGCTGTCGCCGGGTTTAGTCCCAGGTCCGAATTCATGATTGCCTTTTCAATAGCCTTCACCATGTCCTTTTCCCACGGTGATACGGTCAATGTCCGGGAGTCTTCGACGTTAACATTCGATACCTGGTTCAGCGGCACTTCGCTGCCGTAGTAATCAACAGTAATATGATCAAGCAAGCTCGTATGTGCGCGTCCTGTGCGCAACTTGGTCAGTTCCTGCCGCAACGCCGCAACACTTTTGTCCATTCGTTCGCCGGCGTCTTTCTTAATATCTTCAATCACGATTGTTGCCCTCTTTCATTCATCGTTGTTACTTCAGGCAGTAACCAGGGTTCCCACATCTGGATCAGTCATTGCCTGAACCAGGGTGTCCTTTTCCGCCATGCTGAAGACTCGCAACGGCAAATCATTGTCACGACACATGACAATTGCCGTCGCATCCATCACATTCAGCTTGTCCACCAGCACTTTGTCGAATGACACCGTGTCGAAAAGTGATGCATCGGCGTTGATCTGTGGATCCGAATCGTAGACTCCACTCACTTTGGTTGCCTTCAGCAACACGTCCGCATTCACTTCAATAGCTCGCAATGCGGCCGCGCTGTCCGTCGTAAAAAATGGATTGCCGGTACCCGCAGCAAATATGACGACGCGACCTTTTTCAAGGTGCCGAACGGCCCGCCGGCGGATGTAGTCTTCGCAGACCTCATTGATCTGGATTGCGGACATTACTCGAGCGTATAAATCCAGCGCTTCCAGCGCGTCCTGTATCGCCAACGCGTTCATGACGGTCGCCAGCATGCCCATGTAGTCGCCGGTCACCCGATCCATACCGGCTCTTGCCAGGCCTGCGCCGCGAAAGATATTGCCTCCACCTATGACGATCGCAACCTCGATTCCGAGCTTTCGAACTGCCGCCACTTCAGCGGCAATTCGCTGGATGACTTCAGGCTCAATGCCATAGTCCAGTTCACCCATCAGCGCTTCGCCGCTCAACTTGAGCAATACACGTCTGTAGAGAACCGGAGCATCCGTCATCTTGCTTTCCCTTCTTTAAAAATCAATACCTTAGCGCAATGGCCGTGCGACGCAGCAATGTGGCAAAAAAAATACTCGCTCAAGTTTTCGTCTTTAGATAATTTTTTCATAACTATCAGTTAGTTAAGAAGGTTATCTAATGCGAACTCACATTCTGCGAATTGCTCTGCTACCCCTGGCGTACCTGGTTAAGCACTTCTTCCGCAAAATTCTCTTGTTTCTTCTCGATGCCCTCGCCGACTTCGAATCGTACAAAGCCGGCGACTTCAGCGCCTGCTGTTTTTAACAGCTTACCAACAGTCGTATCGGGGTCTTTGACGAATGGCTGGCCGATCAGCGTAATTTCCTTAAGGAATTTCGCAACGCGACCATTGACCATCTTTTCGACAATCTCGGGCGGCTTACCGGACTCTGCGGCCTGCTCCGAAAAAATACGGCGCTCGCGCTCAAGCGTATCGGACGGCACGCCGGATTCATCAACGCAAACGGGGTTGGTTGCCGCGACATGCATGGCAATGTCCCGAGCAAGCTCATCGTTGCCGCCTTTGAGCGAAACGATTGAGCCAATACGCGCACCGTGGGCGTAGCTTCCGAGATGATCAGCAGCCTCGATTCGGCCGAATCGGCGCACGGAAATGTTCTCACCAACCTTGGTGATGAGTTCCGTTCTTGCTTCTTCAACGCTACGGCCGTCAACCAGCGATTCCGACGCAAGAGCGTCAACATCTGCCGCGCTGCTTGCGAGCAGGCACGCGCCTACTGCCTCGGCAAATGAAATGAAGTTTTCGTCTTTCGCGACAAAATCAGTTTCCGAGTTAATTTCAATCATTGCGGCATTCAAGCCATCAGTCGCGATAACGACACGACCGTCGGCAGCGACGCGGCCCGCTTTCTTGTCCGCTTTCGCCTGCCCGGATTTGCGCAACAGTTCGACCGCTGCATCGATTTCCCCGCCGGTCTCGACGAGGGCTTTCTTGCACTCCATCATTCCCGCGCCAGTGCGCTCTCGGAGCTCTTTAACCATTGATGCACTGATAGACATCACTCAATACCTCTGTATGAAATCGTAAGTAGCGAATCGGCGGCAACAGGGCCGCCGCTTCACCATTAGTCAGCGTCTTTCTTTGCTGCCGCTTTTTTCGTTGCCGCCTTTTTGGCTGCAGGCTTTTTGGCTGCAGGCTTTTTAGTTGCCGCTTTCTTTGCTGCAGGCTTTTTCGCAACCTTTTTGGCAACTTTTTTCTCGGCCGGCGCATCCGCCTCAGCAGATTCTTCAGCTTTGGCCTCTGCTGGCGCTTCCGCTTTGGCCTCTGCTGGCGCTTCCGCTTTCGCGTCAGGCGTCGCTTCAACCGGTGCCTCAGCAACTTGCGCTTCTTCAGCAGGAGCTTCCGCTTTAGCGTCAGACGTCGCTTCAACCGGTGCTTCAGCAGCTTTCGCCTCTTCTGCCGGAGCATCCCCGTCAGCTTTTATATCCGAAGACTTAGCCGTTTCACGAGTCACGTCAGCTTTCTTCTTAACAGTCGCCTTGCGGGCGGGTTTGCGTCCCGATTTTTTCTTGCTCGCGCGCTTCGGCTTTCCTTCTGCATCCAACTCGACGAATTCGTCTTCGCCCAATGCAACTTCCGGTAGCGATGCCTTACCATCGATAACCGCATCAGCGACCAGCACCGAATAAAGGGAAATCGCCTTCATGGCATCGTCATTTCCAGGAATGACGTAGTCCACGTCGTCGGGTGAGCAATTCGTATCGACAACGGCAACAACCGGAATACCGAGCTTGCGGGCCTCGCGGACAGCGATATTTTCGTAATCCACGTCAACGACAAACAGCACATCCGGCAAACCGGTCATGTTCTTGATGCCGCCCAGGCTTCTCTCGAGCTTTTCCTGCTCCCGCCTCAGACCGAGAACCTCTTTTTTACCGAGAACGTCGAAACCGCCATCCTCTCCCATCTGTTCGAGGTCTTTGAGTCGCTTGACCGACTGACGCACCGTCTTGTAGTTCGTCAGCATGCCGCCCAACCAGCGATAGCTGACGTGAGGCATTTCACAACGGTCTGCCTGCGCCCGGATGGATTCGCGCGCGGCCCGTTTGGTACCTACAAAAAGAACGCTGCCGCCGTCGGCGACAATAGTCTTGATAAACGCATAGGCGTCGCGAGCCATGGGCAGGCTCTTCTCAAGGTTAATGATGTGGATCTTGTTGCGCTCGCCGAAAATGTACGGTGCCATTTTCGGGTTCCAGTAGCGGGTCTGATGACCAAAGTGCACGCCAGCCTCAAGCATTTGGCGCATAGATACGTCTGCCATATTATTTCTCCGGGTTAGGCCTCCGCACACCCCATTCCACAACCCATTTTTCAACAGGGCACCCAGCAGAATGTGTCGGTGTACGTGTGTATTATTGCCTCAAGGGCGCGCGCTTTATACCATAGCGCGCTGGTCTCAACAACGGCTTAAATTGGGGTCGAACCGCATTTTTCGCCGCATTCGGTCGATGACCGGTTTCGTGCGCAGAAAAATGCGGTTCGACCCCGAATTTATCAATCGACAACCCCTTGCTGAATCGACGGAAATCAATGAACGTAACCATTAAAACCCCTGAAGAACAGGACAAAATGCGTGTTGCCGGGCGCCTGGCGGCCGATGTACTCGATATGATCGGCGAACATGTCCAACCGGGCGTCACAACGGAAGAACTGGACCAGATTTGTCATAAATTCATCACGGAAACGCAGGATGCTATCCCGGCGCCGCTGAATTACAGGGGCTTTCCCAAGTCGATCTGCACTTCGGTCAATCACGTTGTGTGCCACGGCATTCCCGGCGAGCGCAAGCTCAAATCCGGCGATGCCGTCAATATCGATATCACCGTCATAAAAGACGGTTTTCACGGCGATACGAGTCGTATGTTCTTCGCTGGCAAGCCCACTATTCAAGCGGATCGCCTCGCCAAAGTCGCTTTTGAGAGCATGTGGCTGGGCATCAAGGAACTCGCACCCGGCAAGCATCTTGGCGACATTGGCGAGGCCATCCAGAAATGTGTCGAAAAGAACCGGTTTTCGGTCGTCCGCGAATACTGCGGGCACGGCATCGGGCGAGTCTTTCACGAGGATCCGCAGGTCCTGCACTACGGACGGGCTGGAACAGGCCTCGAAATCCAGGCAGGTATGACCATGACCGTGGAGCCTATGGTTAACCTGGGAAAACGACACGTTCGCCTGTTGCCCGACGGCTGGACCGTGGTGACCAAGGACCACAAGCTTTCTGCGCAGTGGGAACACACTGTGTTGATAACTGAATCCGGCTTTGAGGTTCTGACACTTGGAGCTAAAGATCGCTGAATCCTCGGCGCCTGCTGACGAATCACTGGAACTCCTGAAGCGCGCGCTCGGCGAGGAATCCCAACCTGTTGCGCATTGCCGCGAGGCACTTGCCCAAGCGTCAGCCAATCTGACAACCAGATTCGAAGCCGGCGAAGCGGTCGGCACGCTGGTTCGACTGCGCTCGGAACTGATCGACTATTTGCTGATTCGTTTGTGGCGGCAGCATGCCGGCGGCATCGCTGACAGTGCCGCGCTGGTCGCTGTCGGCGGATATGGGCGCGGCGAACTCCATCCGTACTCCGACGTCGACATCATGTTGCTCGTTCCCGATACTCCTGACGAAATCGCGAATTCGCAGATATCGGCATTCTTCACGGCGTTGTGGGATGTCGGTCTGGATATCGGCCATAGCATCAGAACCACGAATGACTGCCTTCGACAGGCGGAGGCGGACATCACGGTTGCAACAACCATGATGGAAGCGCGACTACTCGACGGCCCGTCAGATCTGTTCGAGGCAATGGAGGAATCGGTATCCCCGGATCGGGTCTGGCCGCCGGATCGCTTTTTTGCAGAAAAACTCAAGGAGCAGCGAACGCGGCACCATCGCTATGACGACACGGCCTACAAGCTCGAGCCAAACGTTAAAGGCAGTCCCGGCGGCCTGCGGGATATCCAGATGATCGGCTGGGTCGCAAAGCGGCATTTCGGCGGCAGAACCCTTGACGAACTCGTGGCGCATGATTTTCTGAGCCCCGGGCAGTTGAAAAAACTGAAAGAGGGTCAGGAATTCCTCTGGCGGGTGAGATTCGGGCTTCACGTACTAACCGGACGGCGTGAGGACAGGCTGCTGTTCGATCATCAGGCCAACCTTGCAACGATGCTCGGATATGAAGACGCCAGTTACACGCTTGCCGTCGAACAACTGATGCAACGCTACTACCGAACGGTTATGGAACTGAGCCGCCTGAACGAGATGCTTCTGCAATTATTCGAAGAAGCAATACTGATGGATCCGCATGCCCGGCCACAGCCAATCAACGAACGATTCCAGGTCAAGAACGGCTTCCTGCAGACGACCAGCGATGTCGTATTCGCCAGGGATCCCTCCGCTCTGTTGGAACTGTTCCTGTTGCTCCAACAGCATGACGACATCCGCGGCGTCAGCGCATACACAGTCGGCCTGATTCGGAGAAACCTGCACCTGATCGACGAGGAATTCCGGCAAAACCCACGAAATCACCGGCTGTTCCTGAGCATTCTGCGGGCACCTGCTGGCGTCACCCATGAATTGCGCCGCATGAATCTCTATGGCGTGCTCGGTTTATACATCCCTTCGTTCGGGCGCATCGTCGGGCGTATGCAATACGATCTTTTTCATGCTTATACGGTCGATCAACACACCCTGTTTGTGGTTAGCAATCTCCGCAGGTTCGCGCTGTCACGATTCGATCACGAATACCCGCGTTGCAGCCCGTTGATGCAGTCTTTCGAAAAGCCCGAAATCGTGTATCTCGCCGGCCTGTTCCATGACATCGCCAAAGGACGTGGCGGCGATCACTCAGAACTGGGCGCGGTCGATGCCGAGTCTTTTTGCCTGGAGCATGGACTGAGCCAATACGATGCCAGGACAGTTTCGTGGCTCGTTCGCCAGCATCTCGTATTGTCGATGACTGCGCAGAAGAAGGACATCAGTGATCCGGAAGTGATTAATGAATTTGCGGCGCTCGTTCGTGACAAAACCCATCTTGATTATCTCTACGTTCTCACGGTTGCCGACGTCAAGGGCACGAACCCAAAACTCTGGAACTCATGGAAAGCCACGCTGTTCCATGATCTTTACGAATTAACCGCCCGGGCACTGCGCCGCGGACTCGAAAACCCAATCGACCGGGAATTGCTCATAGTCGAAACTCAGGATGCGGCACGAGAACTCCTCCGGGAATCAAATACCGGGACGGAAGACGCAGATCGTGTCTGGCGATTGTTTACGGAAGACTACTTCCTTCGCTACCGTTCGAGCGAAATTGCATGGCACACCGAAGTGTTAGCCGAGTCCGATCTCAAATCTGAATGCGGGCTTCTTGATGTCCGCATGCAGCCTGACGGTGATGGCATTGAGGCGATGCTCTACGCACCCCGCAGCAAAAGAACCTTCTCTTATGCCACCGCTATGCTTGCGCAACTGGGAATGACCATTGTCGACGTCCGGATTGTGCCGCTGGCGAATGGATTCAGCCTGGATACCTACGTCTTCATGGAGCTGGACCAGCGCACAGAAATCGATGAGGCTCGTCTGAGCAAGATACATCGAACGCTAACAAGGATCCTGACGACTTCCGACGAGGCAACCACCAGGGTGACCCGACCTGCACCACGCCAGGTTCGTATGTTCGAAACGAAGACCTTAGTGAGTTTTGATCAGGACACGACAAACGACAGAACCGTGATGAAATTGGTCGCCAGCGACAGACCGGGTCTTCTCTCAACAGTCGGGCAGGCTTTTGTTGATTTTGGTATCGATATTGAGACAGCCAAGATCCTGACCATTGGAGAACGGGCTGAAGACGTGTTCTTTATTACCGATCTCGATAACAACGCCCTGACTGACGACGCATGTGACAATCTGCGCGAAAAAATTATAGAGAACATTGACGCCGCCCGCTAAAGGAAAACGACGTGCTGACAATTTACGGAATCCCCAACTGCGACACCTGCCGCAAAGCCCGCAAGTGGCTGGACGCGAATTCGGTGGAGCACCGATTTCATGACCTGAGGGTCGATGGCATTGACAAAGAAATGCTCACTCGCTGGCTGGAATCGGCAGGCTGGCAAAAAGTCCTCAACACGCGCAGCGCCACCTGGCGCGGACTTACAGAGGCCGACAAACAGGATCTGGACGAAACAAGGGCGATCGATTTGATGCTTGTGCATCCGACGCTAGTCAAACGCCCGCTCGCCGATTCCGGCGAATCAGTCCTGATCGGCTTCAGTGAGGCTGACTACGCCAGCCTCAAAGCCTAATCGCTGAGGATCATTCGCGCCCGACAGACAAGGCGAATGGCGCCGTCTCCGCTCTCGCCATCCCCGTAATATTCCGTGTGTCTGCCAACGGACAGGCGCTGACATTCCGTACTCGCTCCGCGACATTCGGACTCCTGTCCATCAAGGCGGCGCGCACAACAGAGTACTCGAGCATTGCGAGGCGAGGTTCAACACCGCAGTTCGCAGGCTGAATGACCCTCAGCCGATGCGGCCGGTGACGTAGTCTTCGGTGAGCTTATGTTGAGGGTTCGTGAAAATCCTGTCGGTATCATCCACTTCGACCAGCAAACCCAGGTGAAAATAGGCAACGCGCCGTGAGACTCTCGCTGCCTGTTGCATCGAGTGGGTCACAATGACGATGGCATAGTTCTCGGATATCTCATCAATCAGGTCTTCAATACGTGCTGTCGCTATCGGATCCAGTGCAGAACATGGCTCGTCCATCAGGATCACCTCAGGGTCGACTGCAATAGTGCGCGCGATACAGAGACGTTGTTGCTGACCGCCCGACAGGCTGGTGCCCGGCTCATCAAGGCGATCTTTGACTTCTTTAAGCAGGCCAGCACGTTCAAGGCTGGTGTGCACAATCCCGTCAAGATCAGCACGGTCAGCAGCGAGCCCGTGAATACGCGGACCATACGCGACGTTGTCATAGATGCTCTTGGGAAACGGGTTTGGTTTTTGAAAAACCATGCCTACTCGTGCGCGCAACGCGACCGGATCGAGATCTTTGTCGTAAATATCCTGACCATCGAGAGTGATCGTGCCGGTAATCCGCGCGGACTCAATCGAGTCGTTCATCCTGTTCAGACAACGCAAGAAGGTTGACTTGCCACACCCGGATGGACCGATAAGCGCAATAACCTGGCTCTTACCAAACTCAAGGGTGACGTTTTGAATCGCGTGATTATCGCCGTAATAGACATTCACGTTCTCCGCTATCATGAACGGATCGGCACACCGGACATCACCTACGGTTCTACCCGACAACTCGGTAAGAGACAATTCACTCTCTGTCGTCGACTCGGCAAGTTTGGAAGACACCATTTTCGCCGGCGAAGAGTCAACCACTCGCGGTTCCTCTGGCTTGTCTTCGTCCATTCCTGTCAACTCTTTCATCGCTGTCATTCTTCTATAGTTGTCTGATTGCTGCAAACGATCCATCACCACTTACGCTCTACTTTTTTACGCATGATGACCGCAGCCAGGTTCATTACTAACAGAAACCCGAGCAGGACAATAATGGCCGCCGAGGTTCGTTCCGCAAACGCGCGTTCCGGACTGTCCGCCCAGAGATAGATCTGCACTGGAAGTGCCGTTGCCGGATCCGAAAACCCGGCGGGCACGTCAACGATAAACGCGACCATGCCAATCATGAGCAACGGCGCCGATTCTCCTAGCGCCCTGCTCATTCCGATTATGGTTCCTGTGAGCATCCCGGGCATTGCCAATGGCATTACATGATGGAAAACCACCTGCATTTTCGAGGCACCAAGACCCAGAGCGGCCTCACGAATTGAGGGCGGTACCGCTTTAATCGCGGCACGAGCTGCGATAATAATCACCGGCAACGTCAGGAGCGACAATACCAGGCCACCAACCAGCGGCGCGGACCGTGGAATTGACATCCAGTTAATGAAGACGGCCAGTCCCAGAAGCCCGAAAACTATCGACGGCACGGCAGCCAGGTTATTGATGTTCACTTCAATGAGATCTGACCAGCGGTTTTTGGGTGCAAACTCTTCAAGGTAGATTGCTGCAGCAGCGCCAATCGGAAATGCCAGTGCAACTGTGATGAGCAACATATAAAACGAGCCCATAAGCGCACCGCGAATGCCTGCGAGCTCAGGTTCCCGGGAATCACCGTTGGTGAACAAAGCAACATTAAATTTCGACACAAGGCTGCCATCGGCAATCAGTGCATCGATCCACTCCAATTGCGAATCGGATATGGGTCGCCGGTCCTCACCAAGATTACGGTCAATGTTCTCCTTCAGCACCATGTCAACGTTCGCCGCAGCAGGTACTTGCATGAGCAAAGTCGTACCCAGGAGATCCGGATCCCCGGCAATTGCATCCTTGATCTGGTAGCCGGCGCCAACACTAATCAATTGATTCAGTTCCCGCCTCTCGCTGCGGCTGGTTACATCAGGAAATTTTTCTCGCAAGGCATTTCGGGCAATCGCATCAAAGTCGGCATACGCAAGATCCAGTTCGCCGGCCGGTGCCAGGATATCCTCTGAGAATTCGACTTCGATTTCTATAAACGTCTGCAAAAAAGCACTGGAACCCTGGCCGATTAGAGTCCAGAAAAAGACAAGCAGAAAGAGGACACCGACCAGCGTCGAAGCAATGCCAAGAATGCGGAAAATCGATTCCTTGCGGCGGCGCTTGCCGAGGCTCCGTTCGACCTTACTGCGCGTTGTCACGGTACTTTCGCCAGACATCAGTCGTACTCCTCTCTGTACTTACGAACGACGTAAATACCAAGGACATTGAGGCCCAGGGTGATTAGAAACAGCATCAGTCCAAGTGCGAAAGCGGCCAACGTCTTGGCACTATCAAATTCCTGGTCCCCGACCAGCAGGGTGACAATCTGAACTGTCACCGTTGTGACCGCTTCCAGAGGATTGGCGGTCAGGTTCGCAGACAGACCGGCAGCCATGACAACGATCATGGTTTCACCGATAGCTCGTGAAACCGCCAGGAGTATGCCGCCCACGATGCCCGGCAGCGCGGCAGGCAAGATCACTTTAGTCATTGTTTCCGATCGGGTCGAACCGAGTGCAAGTGCGCCGTCTCGCATCGCACGCGGCACTGAGTTAATTGCATCGTCCGACAATGACGATACAAGTGGAATGATCATGATTCCCATCACAAGACCGGCAGCAAGGGCGCTTTCAGACGCCACTTCAAACCCCATGCTTTCACCTGCGCGGCGCACCACAGGCGCAACCGTCAACGCGGCAAAAAAACCATACACAACGGTCGGAATGCCAGCGAGAATTTCAAGAATGGGTTTGGTAATCGTCCGTATCCGGGCCGAGGAATATTCCGCCAGGTAGATGGCGGTCATCAAGCCAACCGGCACGGCGATAAACATTGCGATGCCGGTAATTAGCAACGTACCCGTAAACAGCGGCACTGCGCCGAAGCTACCGGAGGAGCCGACCTGGTCAGCACGAATCGCTGTTTGCGGGCTCCAGTTCAATCCGAAAAGGAATTCCGACAGGGGGACTTCGCGGAAGAAACGAATTGCCTCGAAGAGCACCGACATCACGATGCCAATTGTTGTCAGTATCGCGATGCTTGATGCCGCGATCAGCAGACCGCTGATAACCCGCTCAACATGATTGCGGGCACGAAACTTTGGCGTAATTCTGCGCCACGCCAACGAGGCACACAGTGTGGCCAGACCGATAGTCAGCACCGCCAACATCCAGCGACCGGTATTGGCATACTCGAGATATCGGGCTGCAGCATCCTGCAAAACGGTGCCGACTTCGCCGGAGACGATATCACCGTTGGCAAGATTGCGAATGTTGTTGATCAGCAAATTGAGTTCGCCCGGCGACATAGACTGTTCTGCGTCCGGCAGCCCCTGCACGATCAGTCCGACGATGACTCGGGGTTCAATTAGATTCCATGCCAGCAGCAGACCCATCGCAGGAAGCAACGCCCAGATCGCTGTGTAGTAACCGTAGTAGCCAGGCAAAGAATGCAGAGTCTGCATCCGGGAAGGACCGCTTGCGACTGACAAAGACCGTTCACGACCGAAATAGAACGCACCAGCGGCCATTGCGGCAATGATTAAGGTCAGTGTCGTAATCTGCATGTGTGCAATCCGGTCAGGTAACAGGCGCCGCTACGTAAAAAAGCACGGTGACGAAAACCGGCCACCGTGCCACATCAATTATTCGCGCCGACTTGCTATTTTTCTGCAACAGCCAATGGCGTCAACTGGGACACTGCGTTTGCCACAGCTTTTCGTTCCACCGTCGGCATCGGGATCAGGCCACGATCTGACAAGTAGCCTTCCTCACCCCATGCACGTTCACTCGTAAACTCACGCAGAAATCCACGCAGTCCTGGAATAACGTCGACATGTGCTTTCTTCACATAGAAATAGAGAGGACGGGATACGGGGTAACTTCCATCAGCAATTGCATCAAACGTAGGTACTGTCCCATCAATCGCGGCGCCTTTTACTTTCTCTGCGTTCTGGTCAAGAAAACTGAAGCCAAAAATACCGAAGGCCGATGGGTTTGCCTCCAGCTTTTGTACGATGAGGTTGTCGTTCTCACCAGCCTCGATGAATTTTCCGTCTTCCCGAATCGTATGGCAAACCGCTTTGTATTTGTCGCCATCTTCATTCTTCAGAGCGGCAATCCACGGAATGGTCTTGCAACCCCCTTCCATCGCAAGTTCCACGAACGCATCGCGCGTACCCGATGTCGGCGGCGGACCAAGCACTTCGATTCTCTGAGCCGGGAGACTGGAATTCACGTCTTGCCAGGTCTGATATGGATTCTCAATCAAGTCGCCGTCGGCACCGCCCGGAACTTCCTTCGCCAGGGCAAGAAAAATATCCTGCCTGCTCAGCGATATTTCCCTACCAGCAATCGCGTTCGCGACGACGATGCCGTCGTAGCCAATTTTGACTTCAATGACCTCGGCAACACCATTGCTCGCGCACATCGCCAATTCGGATTGCTTGATCGCGCGCGATGCGTTGGCGATATCCGGGTAGTCAACGCCGATACCGTCACAAAACAATTTGAGTCCGCCGCCAGATCCCGTAGATTCGACCTTCGGCGTCTTGAAGTCGCTGCCGCGCCCGAAGCGCTCAGCAACTACCGTCGCGAAAGGATAAACGGTGGACGACCCAACAATGTAGACGTAGTCCCGCCCGGACTGTGCAAATGCGTCACCACAAATCACTATGCTCGCGAGCGTGCTTGCAACAATCACCGATCTCATGCTTCTCTTTGCCACTATCATTCCCTCTGCTTCGTATGGCGTTAATGGCAGACAGCATAGACACGGAATGTTACGGAATTATTGCAAATCCACCGATTATTAAGCTATTGTTTTTATTGTCTTTTTCTCGCCACTTCAGACTTGCTGAATAGGATATTTCAAATCATGCCTGACGCAACGCTCCGTCTGCTTCGAGAACTCGTCAAGCGACAATCTGTAACGCCCAAAGATGCCGGCTGCCAGGAGCTGATTGCCGCGCGCCTGGCAACGGCTGGATTTGAATGCGAGCACATGCGATTTGGCGCCGTGGACAATCTTTGGGCCCGCTACGGCGATCGCGAACCGCTATTGTGTTTTGCAGGGCATACCGATGTCGTACCTCCGGGACCACTCGAAGACTGGGACTCCGAACCATTCGAGCCCGAATTGCGAGGAGAAGATCTTTACGGTCGGGGAACTGCCGATATGAAGAGTGGGCTGGCAGCAATGATCGTCGCGGCGGAGAATTTTGTCGCCGACAGTCCCTCGATCAATGGCAGTCTCGCATTTCTGATAACCAGCGACGAGGAAGGCGAAGCGCGTGATGGAACACGCCGCGTCGTCGAAACGCTGACAGGCCGCGGTGAAAAGATTAACTGGTGTGTCGTTGGTGAACCGTCAAGCCACAAAAAACTCGGGGACCGTATCCGGATAGGCCGGCGAGGCTCATTGAACGGCAAGCTGATCGTAAAGGGAGTTCAGGGCCACGCGGCATATCCTGAGCTGGCAGATAACCCGATCCGACGTTTCGCACCGGCACTTAACGAGATCACCGATACGAATTGGGACAACGGTAATGAGCACTTCCCGCCAACAAGCTTTCAGTTTGTCGATATTCAAAGCGGTGTGGGCGCCATCAATGTCACGCCGCCGGATCTCAAAGCCCGCTTTAATTTTCGCTATTCAACAGAATGGAACCACCCCGCGCTGCAAAAGAAATTCGCCGAAATTCTCGACAGACACGATCTCGACTATGAGCTGGAGTGGCAATTATCGGGGGAACCCTTCCTGACAAGGCCCGGCCGGCTGACCACTGCTGCAGTTGCGTCCATATCGGAGGAACTGCAAATTGAGCCGGAATTGTCGACCGGCGGCGGAACCTCCGACGGCAGATTTATTTCCCCGGCCGGCGCCGACGTAATTGAACTGGGTCCCATCAATGCCAGCATTCACAAAGTAAATGAGCACGTTCGCGTGAGCGACCTGCCGGCTCTGACTTCAATTTACAAAAGAATAATGGAATTTCTGTTGATCTAAGCGCGACGCAGGTTATTCCAGATGCCAAACGCCCCAAGCACAACCAGGCAGACAACTACCCATGCCGGCATCGACAAGCCAAGGAATTCCCAGACAACGTCGGCACATTCACCCGATCCGGTGAAAACCATTTTAAGCGCGTCGAACAGAGGAAAAGAATCGATGATGTAGTCGAGCCCCGGCCCGCAGGAGGGAACCTGGTCGGCCGGCAAACTCTGGATCCAGGCGTGACGCGCCGCTATACCGATTCCACCGGCGGCCGCAAAAAAAGCGAGCACGACATAGACGTACCGGCCCCACCCTGATGGATTCTGCAAGGCAGCAATCAGGAAAATTATGCCCAGAGAAATCACCGCTACCCGTTGAAAAACACACAGCGGACACGGTGAAAGCAAAAGAACGTGCTCGGCATAAAGGGCGAAGCCCATCATTCCTGCACAAGCGAGGAAGCCTGCGAAATTGAGCGGGCGTCTGCCTGGTATGGTCATAGAGTCTTATCTGTTATTGGACACGTCGCCGGATTCTACAATGTCCGTGTGCCGGACATCACGTCCTTCGACCATGTATATGACATATTCGCATATGTTTTTCGCATGATCTCCGATTCTTTCCAAAGCCCTGGCCACCCAGGTGACGTTCATAACCCGCTTGATATTGTGCGGATCCTCCATCATGAACGTGATGCCCTGCCGGGTAATTGCTTCGTACTCCCGGTCGACCTCTTCGTCCTCACGAACAACCGCATAGGAAGCTTCGACATCCAGTCGGGCAAACGCATTCATTGCGTCCCGAACCATCTGCAGTACATGATTGCCGAGATTCTTGAGTTCGCGATAGGAATCAGATGGTCGATCCATCACCGCAAGCTTCGAGGCCAGGAAGCCGATTTTCTCGGCCTCGTCGCCAATTCTTTCAAGGTCTGTGATGGTCTTGATAATTGCAACAATCAGACGGAGATCGCCGGCGGCAGGCGCCCGGGTTGCCAGAATTCTGCTGCATTCCTCGTCGATCGTGACTTCCAGCTTGTTGACCTTGTAGTCGTCATTGGCGACTTTCAAACCGAGCGCGCTGTCGCCACTGACAATTGCCGCGATTGCTTTCGATAGTTGCTGTTCAACCATACCGCCCATGGTGAGAACAGAGCTTCTGAGGTCCTCGAGGTCCTTGTTGTACCGCTTCGATATGTGATCTGTAATGTCGTTGGCTTCCATTTTTCCGCTGCCGTTACGTTGCGTTTCTAGTGTGACAATATCATGACAAACATGGGATCAACTGTCAGAATTTAAACTTAAAATCAAACTGAATGCCGGTGCAATCCGAAGCGTTCCCCTGGTTCGCCTCGAACTCATGGACGAACAAGATACTGCTTGTTATCCAGTTCTTCGAATGCATTCGCGTACTAAAAACAGGTTTATTACGAGAATATGACGCACAAGTTACAAAGCGCATGTTTCACGAAAATGACGAAATCATTGCAGTTTTATGACAAGGCCTGGAACCAGGCGCTGAACGAGCGGCATCACAACTTCCCGACAGTCGAAACCTGCTCGATGTCGGAGATCCTGGACAAAGGAAAATGACAGGCAAAGCGACTGCCATTTCCTGGCTCGCTTTCAATCACGAGTTTGGCGTCGTGCCGTTCAAGAATATGTTTGACGATAGCCAGACCGAGCCCAACGCCTCCTTCTTCGCGACTACGCCCGGCATCAACCCTGAAAAACCGCTCCGTGAGTCGAGGAACGTGTTCGGGTTCGATGCCGACCCCCGTATCGACGATAGCAAGTTCGGCACCGTCAGCATCGCACTGCCACGTCATTGTGACGGAGCCATCTTCGGGTGTGTAACGGAGTGCATTTGACATGAGATTGATAATCACAGACTCGATTTCCCCCGAGCTGCCATGCAATTTCTTGTCTGACTGACAATCCACGGCGACATTTGCCACACCTTTCTGCCCGGCAACGGATTTTTTCGCTGCCGACAAAAGCCCGCATACGTCGACGATTTCATCAATTGGGGCCGCGCCCGCGCCCTCCAGCCGCGACAACTCGAGCAGCTCCGCTACAATATTGTTCATCCGGTACGCCTGAGTCTGCATCTGGAGCAGCGGCTTGTGCCAGGCCTCAGGAACTTCGGAATCCTCCGCAAGCGCATCCAGGTAACCACTGATCACAGTCAGTGGTGAGCGAAGCTCATGCGAGGCATTCGCGACAAACTCCCGCCGCATTGCGGACAGTCTGCGGCGCTCAGTAACGTCCTGGATCAGTAACAATTTTTGGTCCGCACCGTAAGGGACAATTCTGCACAGGAGCCAGCCTGTCTCTGATATTGGAGATCGGATCTCGATGGCTTCGGAGAAATTCCCCGACAGCAGGTATTTACGAAATGCCGGATCCCGCAAAATGTTGTCTACGCGCTGGCCACGGTCCTTTTTACGCCGAAATCCGGCAAGCGCCTGAGCCGCTTTGTTGCAGAGGACAATTTCAAAATCGCTGTTCAGCACAATCCCGCCATCGGGCATAGCGTTGGTGGATTTCCGGACTTCTTTAAGGAGCCGGCGATAGCTCTTACGGTAATACTTGATACTCTGGCGCTGGTAAGTGAAACGGGAGTAAAGCCGGGACCAGATGCTGTCGCCGTATTTCAGACTACCAAAGTGTTTACTGCTCAATGCGGCTTCGAACCGGAGTAACTGCCGCAGATTCCAGCCCAGTCCAACCAGCGCGGCGGCGAGGATACCCCAATCGACGTGACCATAAAGCCAGCCAATCAGTGCACCTGCTCCAAGCAGCAACAAGTGGCCACCAATGACTTTCTGTCTGACTGTCTGCACTATTTTTCCTGAACCACCCGACGCAATACCTTAGGCATCAAGAATTGAAAATCGATAGCCTGAGCCACGAACTGTTTGAATATAACGCTCAACGCCATGTTCCGTTAGCGCCTTTCTAAGTCGCCGCACATGCACGTCGACGGTGCGCTCCTCCACGTAGACATTGGCACCCCAGACCTGGTCCAGCAATTGACTGCGAGTGAACGCACGCTCGGGGTGAATCATGAAAAACTGTAGCAAGTTAAATTCAGTTGGCCCCATATGAATCTCTTGTCCTGCGATATGGATTCGTCGACTTTCATTATCCAGTACAAGTTCGCCCACCTGCGCCTTGCTACTCTGACCGGCTCCACCGCTACGCCGCAACAGCGCCTGAATCCGGGCGACCAGCTCTCTGGGAGCGAAAGGTTTGGTCATGTAATCATCAGCGCCGACCTCCAGACCCTGGATGACATTGTCCTCGGCCGTTTTGGCGGTCAGCATAATGACGGGTATGTCCCGGGTAAGGTCGTCACGTTGCAGGCGGCGCATCAGTTCCAGGCCACTGCCCCCTGGCAGCATCCAGTCAAGCAGGACGATGTCTGGACGCTCATCCACGATCAGGGCATGGGCCTGCTGTATGTTGTCGGCTTCC
>CAJQPR010000061.1 GCA_905480255.1 uncultured Woeseiaceae bacterium
TGACAGCGGAATCATGTAGATCATTTGCATAATTTCGATGTTCCTGGCCATACGAAGCGGACCGAAGTCGACAGGATCCAGCCCCAGGGCGGCGACAATGCCCGCGATCTTTTCCTTCGCATCCCTGTGATCCGACGCTACAGGGATGGTCACCATGCCCCCTGCTGACATCGGATCGTCGATGACATACGAACCCATCGAGCCAAACGTCTTCACAACCTTTGCGCCGGGATTCCATCCCTGGATCATTTCTGCACTGGAAGTCTGCAACATGTGGCTCGGGTACCCGTCTTCACCCTGCTCCAACGGCATAGACACATCGACAACAATCTTGCCGTCCAGGTCGCCGAGGTTCTGTGCCACTGTTTCCATGGCTGGCCAGGGCACTAACATCAGTACGATGTCGCCTTGCCGAGCTGCTTCCATCTGGGTCGTTGCCGATGCGTTGTTGCCTGTCTTCTCGACAAGGCCTTTGACCTTGTCACTTTCAGGATTGCGCGAGCCGTAAACGACTCGGTAACCAAGTTCTGCGAAACGAGGTCCAAGGGAGTCGCCCATATCTCCGGTTCCAATGACAGCGACAGTTTCGGTGTCCGCCGCATAACAACCAACCGTGAAGAACAATGCCATCGCGTAGAAGATGGTGGTTGCGAATTTCATCATGTTATTACCTACCTCGTGTTGAACCTGGTCGAAATTTTGTACAAATGGTCGTCAATGCCGGGGACGACAATAGCCGTGTGCCTGCCCAACACAAGAGTCAACCTCAAGCCTTCTCTTCCCACTTCTAACACACATCATAAATCTCAAACACCTCGCTCTGCGATTCGGGCCAGCTGGACTCAGCTATGTCCTGTGCCCCCTTCGGCAAGCCAGCAAAGAGCGAAAAGGGGTTTCGAAAAAATCAGTTTTTTCTTTTTATTTCAGCTACTTAAGCAGTTTTACTGCAGAACACTTTACATAACCCCTCGAAGCAAATAGACTGGAAAAGCTCAACAAAATAATTAATAAGAGCCTTTAACTTCTTGTTAGTAAAGGCCTAGAGGGGTGAAAGTAGTGTCTAGTCGACCCGCCGCAGATACGTATTCCGATGTCCTGGTAAAACGCGCAAACCTTTTGCCGCTCATCAGCAGTTGCTATCCATCCGCCGTCAAAAGGCTGACCCAGTCCTACCAGGAAAACCGACCGGTGGCGATCCTGGTCAGCGAAGGGCGGTTTGGGCCGGTCCACGTTATTGACAGATTCCTGGATGGTGTCGAGGATGACACGATCGTAGTTCGGATTGACGGGACCTGCACCGACCCCAAGGCATTCATGCAGGAAGTTGTTCGAAACATCGGTTTCGATCCGAGCGACATGAGCCTTGGGGATCTGGAAAAAGTTTTCGAACTGTATTTGCAGTACCAGCGTACGCACAAACTCAGAACCATCATCGCCGTCCAGGATTCGGACGTACACGGCTGGTGGGTTTTGGACAAAATTCGTCGGCTGGTTGAAATGGAGGCGAAGGAAAAGTACGGGCTTAAGGTCATCCTTTCAGGACCGCCTAGCGTAATCACCGTTCTCAATGAACCAATCCTTGATGTCATTAGTGCGCAGGCAGGTGACCGAATCGTACTGACGCCATTTACGCTGGCCGAAACGAGAAACCACATTCGCCGGTATACCGAGAATCTGGACCCCGCTGATCAGAACACGGATGACGTAAGCCAGGTATTCGAATTTCTGGCCGTTACGCTGATACATGAAATCTGCTCCGGCGTGCCGGACGACGTCCACCAGCTTTGCGATAAGTGTCTCGACATTTTTCACGAAACAAGTGACAAACTGATATCGATCGATACGGTTAAGAAAGCAGCAGCACTAGTGGGGCTGACCTCATCATCTCCGGACGATTCGGATGACTTATCAGTCTACGACGGAGAATTCGCAGTTGCCCCATTGGGTCGCCTGATTGTCCAGACCCATGGCACAGAGGAAACTGAGACTTTGCTGGATCAAAGTTGTTTTCTCATTGGGCGCGATCAGATATGCAACATTTGTATCCAGGGACTCAGGGTCAGCCGACTTCACGCCGTTATATCAATGTCAACGCAAGGGTTGAATATCGCTGATCTGGGCAGCACCAACGGCACTTCCGTCAATGGCGAGAAAGTGAGCCGCTTTGAGCTTCAGGACGGTGATGTAGTTACCATCGGCGACACACGCATAACTTACCTTGCCGGTGGTGAACAGCTGACGCGGGAGTCTGACAGTGACTCGACGGATACGTTTGAAATTTGTAATCCGGAACCCGACCCAAACATAACGTATCTGGGGCAAGACATGCGGCTGATACGGACATCGTAATTTTCGGGGCCGCATGGCGCTTGCGCGCTGACTATGCGTTGTTCAAACCCCATCAGAGACCCTGCCTTCTCAGATAAAGGACATACTCCGTTCCTGGTGGGCTGAAAGTGTGCGTAGTTCCAGAAGTCAAAATCGAACCGGTAGAGACCACAGTCCCAGTCGCCAGGTTGAACCATTCAAAATCGTAGTTTGTCGCGTTGAGCAATTGCTTCACATCAAATCTTGACGACAGCGGCGAGAACACAAGGTACTCATCAGCCACATCGGCCATGACAAAAGTCGTATCGGCAACAGACGTACCATCATCCGGAATCATGTTGCTCAAATTCTCGAACCGCGTATTGGCAAGCGATCCAGCGTAACTCATGTTCTGACGATGCAGGTCCTCCGTAGCGTCGGTCATGTAACCTTCCCAGCCTAGATCGACGTAAGGCGCCGCCGACTCGTACAGAACGTAGTGATATCCGCGAGTGAACACGCGCCAGAAATACGCATTGTCACGCAGACCGGCATCAATATGATCCATGTCCGCGACCAATGGGCGATTTGCTCCCTGCCTGGATGCAAGCGGCGGCGTCGTGTCGACGGTTCCCCAGCCACTTGCCCCCGGCGCTACCGTAAGCACATCCGCGCTGCTGGCCAACATCTCGGTCTTGTCAAAGTCGTGCGGATAGGTGCCGTTGTCCGCGAGCCCACCTGTACTCAGCATTATCATGTGCTGCTGATCCTTGCCTGCCTCGTAAGCAGCGGCCCGAGTGATGACAGCCTCCGGCAAGTCAAGTTCGGCATACTCGTTGATGAGCTCGTAAATCACATTCGGATACGGGTTGACCGTGTCGATCATCTTTTCTTCAAAAGCAGTCTGGATGGCCGTTGCTGCGCCTGACCTTGGAGAATCAAGAAATCCATCAAGACCGCGACCGTTGTTGTTTGAATCTGCATCAATATTGTTGATGTTGTTGTCAGGATTCAGTGGATTATTAGTCCATCGATTGCCCTGCATCCCATAAACATCCCAGAACAAGATCGTGATGATGATGTCCCGATCTTCGGCCTTTGCACATATCTCGCTGACCCGGTCGAAGTATTCCTGATTCAATAAGGTCAGATCATATTTAAGCAATCCATCATTACCAGTACCCGGCCCTGTCCTCTGCCATACGGGCGGATCAGAATACCCCTGAACTGGATTTGATGGATCACCAGTGAAATACGGCCAGAGCCGGATGTTGTTCATGTTTCGTTCGGCAAGATAATCCAGATATTTATCCAAATCCCCCTCAACATCCATGATCGCTTCCATGTCCCTGCCGGTGGCCTGCGTGACATTCGGCCTGAAGTTCTGATGCCCAACAAGGTACAGCGGACTGCCTTTGTACGTGAAATAGAGCGGGTTAGTGGCGTCTTTAGCAATCGGCGCTACCGGCTCATACGCCACAAAAATCAAGCCGCTCATCAATCCAATAAATGCCGCAAGGACAATTGCTACCCGAAGTTTATATTGGGGCACTACGTATGCACCTCACCTACCCACACGACAAGAAACCCCTTAACAAGCGAACCCATTACGATCCGATTCCTCTTCTTCGGTCAGCGATGCTGGAGCAGAAATCTCATGGATAATACGAATTATTGGGTACAGAATTTCGCCAGCCAGGCGAGAACGACAATCAGTAGAAACATGATCCACCGCAACCAGTTTGGCATGTGTTGAATCACAATCAAGCACCATTGTCCTTTCCTTCGGATTATTCATAACGCAGCGTATGCCCTCTAAATATAGACAACATAAACGACGTTGCCTACAGGACGGGTACAATTGCCGGTATCGAAGAAAGTCCGCTTCTGTGCGTGACCAGGGACGAGATCAGTACATATAGAGCAGCGAATGAATGAAAAGCATCGGAGCAATCGTTGACGATTTGGTCGCAACCGCCTTGTGAGTTGTTCTCACAAAGTGCCCCGACCAGCCCCTAAATAACGAAATCAAAGTATTCGCGGTCGAAGCAACCAGTCATGGCCAAATTCCCGTCGATACCAAATACCAATATGACGCAAAGAATGAAGCTTACGATTATCAAGCTTCGACGCTGCCGTACGAATGCTGAAGCGATGTCACTCATGTGAATGAAAGTAACAGTCATCAGCCTGATTCCGATAATTCATGAGGTTAGCGAGCGTCGATTCTTGCAAAGGCATTTGCTCGTCCGAGTGCGCCAATTTGCGCGATTGCAGGTAATTTTCCGACTGGCCGCTTTGGGTCAGCAACAGTCTCTCAGTAGTTTATCACCGGACGGGCTTCTTTCGGGTGCATAGCGGCCGCTGATACTCGCTTCTTATGGGTAGATAACCTGGCTCGTCACTAGGTCGTTTGCCCGATCGAATATGCGTTGACTGTGATTGTGCGGGACTTTTGCGTATCTCTGCAGAACGCGCTGCGGTTGTGTTGATCGCATAGCGCGCTTGGAGAGATAGACTCGAATCGCGCCGATGCGATTCTCACCCCTTCGGGGCGCCTGCGGCGTCCAAAACGCTGGCGCGTTTTGTTGAGCTGGAGCTCTCATCTTCATCCCGACCACTTGGTTCGAAGTTAGATCGCTGGAGTTTGGCCCAGTCGAGGTGTGGGACGGGTTTGGCAACAGGATGCGCTGATTGCTAAGCTCCTTCGGAAAGGAGAACAACAATGAAGCCTTTCCGAATCGCCCTTACCCTCGCCATCCTGGCCCCGCTCGCCGCGTGGTCGTCCGAACCCGTTCTCGAACGCGAGCTTGCGCGGCTTGCCGAAATGTCCGGGGGCACGATGGGCATCGCTGCCGTGCACATCGAATCCGGTCGCAGTGCGTGGGTAAACCCTGACATGGCATTCCCCATGGCAAGCACTTACAAAGTTCCGATTGCGGTGCAACTTCTACACATGGTCGACAACGGACAACTGAGTCTGGAAGACCGGATCGAAATCGGCATGGAAGATTATTCGCCGGGTAGCGGGGCCATCGCCAAATTATTCGATGATCCGGGACTGTCAGTGTCGGTACTCAATTTGCTTGAGATCATGCTCTTGATCAGCGACAACACCGCGACAGACCGCCTGCTCGATACTGTCGGGGGCGGCGAGGCAGTGACAGAACGAATGACGGCACTCGGTGTTGAGGGCGTTCGCGTTGACCGGCCCACGATCCGATTGATCGGGGACTGGCTCGGCGTCGAGCACATGCCGTCCGCAGCCGGCAAGCGCTGGGACGATTACATGGAGTTGGTCGAGGACATGCCGGAAGTCGATCGTGAGGCGGCAGCACTCGCGTTCGACAGGGATCCAAGAGATACCTCCACGCCGCGCGGCATGGCTCAGTTGCTGCAGCAGATCTGGAGCGGAGACGCCTTGAGTGAGTCGTCGAGCGCGTTGCTGATTGACATCATGGAGCGATGTGAGACGGGACTGAACCGGCTAAAGGGTAACCTGCCGGAGGGCACGGTCGTTGCCCACAAGACCGGTACGATCGGGCGTACGACGAATGACGTCGGCATCTTCACTCTGCCTGGCGAAGCGGGTCACGTCATTGTGGTCGCATTCGTGAAAGAGTCTGAAGTCGAGGTGCCGGACAGGGAAAGAGCGATAGCGGACGCGGCGCGCGCCGCGCACGACTATTTCCTGTTCACTGCAGAAAAACCGGCTAGATGAATATCGTCGTCAGGTGGCCGAACCACCGAGATTCAGGAAGTTGATCAAACGAGGCACCCGGATCAGGTGCCGTTTCATGCCACGACGAACGCAGGTCCACCGCTTACCCGCTTATTCGGCCCCAGCACAAGAAAACAGCGGCCCTTTTCAATGCGCCGCGCCCCAACCACGCGATAGAATTTCCTATCCTTCGTTTCCAGGCCACTGTCGCCATGAGTTGTGGGGGTCCATTTACGGCATCGGTTCAAATTCGTGGTCGGGGTATATACCTTCCGACTTGGCGCAGCGAAGCTCGGCTCGGTGCGACCCAGCTAGCGGCCGCTTCGAGCATGAAACGCCCTGCACAGAGCCGCCATATTTGTCGACAAATCTCTTGACCGCTGCATCAATCATCGCGCGTTGTTCCTGATTCAACGACTCATACATCATATTGTATGTGTCCAGCCACTCTTCGTTGCCAGATTCGATCGCGACGCCGAGCCAGGCCAGACCGGCCAGCGTCGATTTATCAACGCCCTGGCCCTTCAAAAGCATCAACGCTACCAGGTATTGTGATTCCTTCAGGCCTTTGGTCGCAGTGACACTTAGAAATTCGAATGCAGATTCATAGTCGCCAGCCTGGTAGGCCCGCATACCGCTGCGTTCTCTATCGTACAGCGCAACTATTTCGCTTTGATCCACCAGCGCCGCATAGAGCGGCAGCGAAATACACAGAAGAACTAATGACAAAAGGGCGCGTTTCATTGCTCAATACCGTAGATTCAGGAAGTAATAGAAAATGTAGTTTCTACTACGTTAGCAGATAGCCGGACATTTCGAAATCTGAGCGTCGAGACTGCCAGGTGAATTAGTCGGAGCTGATCGGTTCGACCCCTTCTCCCTTTTTCCGTTCGGAGAGATTGACTCGAATCGCTCCTAAGCGATTCTCGCCCCTTCGGGGCGCCTTCGGCGTCCAAAACGCTGGCGCGTTTTGTCGAACTGGAGCTCTCATCTTCATCCCGACACACAAAATAAAAAAGGGGCCCCATCGGGACCCCTTCTTTATTTGGCGCGCCCGGAGAGATTGATTCAGATCGCCTTGGGGCGATCTTCACCCCTTCGGGGCGCCTTCGGCGTCCAAAACGCTGGCGCGTTTTGTCGAACTGGAGCTCTCATCTTCATCCAGACACACAAAATAAAAAAGGGGCCCCATCGGGACCCCTTCTTTATTTGGCGCGCCCGGAGAGATTCGAACTCCCGACCACTTGGTTCGAAGCCAAGTACTCTATCCAGCTGAGCTACGGGCGCATTGTCAGTATCTGTTCGCGGCTTCAGCCGCTCCCGCTGTAACGGGCCGCTATAATACCTGATTGATCACAGCAGTCATCCGTTTCCTTTCTGCATCGTCTGGCATTTGCCCAAAAGGTCACGCAGGCATTTTCCGCCATATGGGCTGGAAAAGCTTTGTAGAAGGTCTATTCAGCCTGGCCTTCTGTCCCGTAAAAATGCGACAGCACATCGTCGACGAGTGGCCGCCAGTTGTCCCAGTTATGCCCTTCGCGTACCTCAATATATTTAAGGTCGTAGCCCTTGTTCTTCAAAATAGTGCGGAACTTGCGATTGGCCTGGGTGTTGTCGTAAGAAGTACCGGTGCTGAGGAACACCCTTAGGGGAAGAGCCGGCATTTTTTCGTAAGTCGGCAACAACGCCTTCACGGGATAGTTCGCTGGTGAGTGCATCCCGATCATCGAGAAAGTCTTGTACCCCAGCAAACCAAAGCAGGCAGCGTTAGTCCCACCATATGACAGGCCAAGAATGCCCCGGTAGTCGCGATTGCGTCCGACCGGATAGTTTTGCTCAATGTCAGGAATCAACTCTGATTCGTAGAAGCTGAGGTAATCCTGGTTACAGAGAAACTGGGAGTTCCGACGACTCTTGCGAAGGTTATCCGGATCCCTCGCGTCGACAAACACCGCGACGATCGGCTCCATCTTTCCGGATCCGATCATCCTGTCGAGCACTCTTGGCATGCGACCCTGCCGAACATAGTCCGGGCCATCGGTGACGAACAAAACGGACAGATCGTCTCCGGAGTCGGCGCCCTCCGGAATATAGACACGATACTGCAGGTCATAGCCCAGCAACTCGCTGGAAATACGGATGTCAGGTGTGAGTGATCCGTCGGCAAAAGCGGCACTGCTTATCAGGAAAAGCAGGGTTGTTATTTTTTTCATAACGGATTTGAACCGAAGCCAACTGGTTAGTTCATTCACGCAACGCGCCCAGGGAAAAGCGGTACGGTCGTGCTGCGTCTTCCTGAGCATAGTCCACGCCAACTCTGGGGCCCACGGAAACATCCGTATCAAGGACAGCCATGCCGCGATCCTCAATCCAGATCCGGCGGCCACGCAGCGATGTTCCCGTCATGTCTGTTTTGATTCCAAGCGCTTGTGAAACCGTTCCCGGCCCTCCCATTAAGGTCTTGTCGACCTTCGTCCGGTTTCGCCGGAGCAAGATTTCATCGAGACCTTCAACGGGTTTGCCCGCGCGAACCAGGACTGCGTGTGGCACGCCCTCGTCATTGGTCACCACATTGAAAAGGTGATGTATGCCATAACAGAGATAAACGTAAGCGGTTCCGCCGGGACCATACATCGGCTCCGTGCGCTTCGTCCTTCGATCGCCATATGCATGGCTCGCTTTGTCAGCGATGCCGGCATAAGCCTCTGTCTCGGTGATGATGGCTTCCGTCCGCACGCCGTTGATATTCGTGCAGAGGACCTTGCCAAGCAGCTCGCGGCTGATGGCAACGACGTCATCGCGAAAATAGAACTCGGTGGCCAGCTTCACCTGTGCTCACGAACCTGATGGTTTACGTCAACGCGAGCGCAGCACTTTGCCGGGCCGCGCGCCCGTCATTTCGCCGTTCAGCAGTACCGCCTGGCCGGATACAAAGACATGATGAGCGCCTTCTGCATATTGGTGCGGCTGCTCGAACGTCGCCGTATCCCGGATGGCTGCCGGGTCGAGAACAGCGATGTCGGCAATCGCGCCCTCCTCGATCCTGCCGCGATCTGTCAGGCCGATCCGATTCGCCGGCAAGCGGCTGACTTTGTGTATTGCGGTGTGAAAAGGCATCACGTTCAGGTCACGCGTGTAGTGACCGAGGACGCGTGCAAATGTCCCGTAGTTCCTGGGATGCGGTACGCGCTCGGATGGCCCCTCGATGCCGCCGTCGGATGAAGGCATCGTCACCGGGTGCGCCATAATTCGTTTCACGTCCTCTTCCTCAATCGCGTGAAACACGGCACTGCAGTTTCCCGCTGCGACGAGCTCCATCAACAGGTCAGCAGCATTATCTTTGCTGACTTCGCGTTCCTGCTGTTGCAGGAGCTGGGAGAGATTCAGTCCGTTGAGACTGTTGTCGTGTGGACAGTTCGACAATGCAACGTTAGCCGGATCATTGCCGCCACGGTCCGTCTCGATCCGGTACACGATGTCCACCTTCATCCGTGCACGTTGCTCGGGATCGGCAAGACGATCGAGAAGAGCAGGCCTGCCACCATCGAGACTCCAGCCGGGAAACAGGATCGTCAGACTCGTCGATGATGCGGTGTAGGGATATTGATCGATGGACACATCCACACCCCTGGCGATTGCTTCATCAACCATTCTCAGGGTTTCAGTCGACTTGCCCCACATTGGCGCCCCGACGACTTTATGATGAGTCAGCTGCGTTGGTAGCCCGCCTTCCTCACCAATACGAATCGTCTCTGCAACGCTCTTCAGAAGGTCGAGACCTTCTTCCCGCATATGACTGATGTAGATGCCGTCATACTCTGCAGCGACTTTCGCTAGTTCGATGACTTCCTCGGTTTCAGCGAATCGTCCTGGCAGGTAGATGAGTCCCGACGATAATCCGTAAGCGCCCGATTCCATCGCCTGGCGAACCTGTGCGCGCATCAGGTCAAGTTCCCCATCTGTTGGCGGGCGATCTTCCTCACCAATTACCAGGCCTCGGATAGAGCCGTGACCGACGAAGGTGCCAAAGTTAACTGATGCCGGACTGTTCTCGATAGCGGTCAGCGTGTCCGTGATCGGTAACGGTGATCCACCGTCCGGACCACCGATGACAGTCGTCACGCCCTGGCGAATAAGGTTCTCTGCGTCAGGCCAGCGGAAGATTCCATCCCCAGGCTCCGACCTCACGGCGTGACTGTGAATATCGATAAATCCCGGAACCACTGCCAGTCCCGACACATCGAGACGCAGCGTTGCCTGCCGTTCATCAAGATCACCGATGGCGGCGACGCGATCACCAATGATGCCAACATCAGTAACGATGCCCTCTTGATTGTCACCCGAGTAAACAGTGCCGCCTGCAAGGATGAAATCGAGCGGCGGCTCCTGAATTTCAGGGGCACAGGCAGACAGCGCGAGGAATGTCAGTAAGAGGTTGAGATGTCGCATAACAGGCCTCGTTAACGGTTTATTCAGGAAAGCAGGTTCGGCGCAAGAACCAGCGATGCAATGGATACGATGACAATCCCGATGAGATTCAGAAAAACTCCAGCCCTGACCATCTGCGGAATACTGATCGCACCCGTCGAAAATACGATGGCGTTTGGTGGCGTCGCAACCGGCAACATGAACGCACAACTCGCAGCGATAGTGATGGGCACGGTCAACACAATAGGCGGCACGCCAGCCTGGATTGCGATCGCGCCCATCACCGGCAACAGCGTTGCTGTTGTCGCCAGGTTGCTGGTTAGCTCAGTCAGGAAAATCACTAATGCCACGGCGGCAACCACAAGAGCCGCGGTTCCCCACGCGCTAAGTGGTGCCAGCTGTTCGCCAAGCCATAGCGCAAGCCCACTGTTGGCTACCGCGGCGGCCAGGCTCAACCCCCCACCGAATAGAACCAACACTCCCCAGGGAAGACGAATGACATCTCCCCATGTCATCAGCCTTGGACGCTTTGCGTCACCACTCGGCAGCAGAAACAGGATCAATGCCGCCGCAATTACGATGCCCGTGTCGGAGACGCCAGTCACACCCAGCGCATTCGTCACCGGTTTTCTGAACATCCAGGACATGATGAGACACGCGAACACAATGGCAACCCGCTTTTCCGCGGTGGTCATGGTGCCGAGCTCCTGCCTGAGCTCAAGCAAATGATTTCTCACCGCCTGGCTGGCCGGTATGTCGACGGGATAAAGGAAACGCGTCAATCCAAACCATGCGATGGGGAGCATGACGAAGCTCACGGGAATACCCACAAGCATCCAGCGCGCGAAGCTGATTTCAATGCCGTAGTTGTCCGCCATAAAACCCATCAGTAACGCATTGGGTGGCGTTCCGATCAGGGTCGCCAGTCCGCCGATGCTCGCCGAATAGGCAAGCCCAAGCAGCATGGCGATCTGGAAATCACTGCGCGTTTTGTCGGACAGGTCAGGCACGTTGTCCCGTATAACGAGCGTGACGGATAACACAATGGGCAAGAGCATCATGGTTGTGGAAGTGTTGGTCATCCACATACTCAATATGGCGCAGACAAACATGAAGCCGCCAATCAGGCGCTTGCCGTCCGTGCCGGTCTTGGAGACGATCGCAAGCGCAATTCGCCGGTGGAGCCCCCAGCGTTCCAAAGTGAGCGCCATGATGAATCCGCCCAGGTAGAGGAATATGGTCGGGTTTGCGAAAGGGGCCGCAGCGTCCCGAATGCTGGCAATCCCCATCGGGTCAAAAAGTATCAATGGCAGGAGTGCAGTTACGGGTACCGGTATGGCTTCAGTTGCCCACCAGGTGGCCATCCACAAACCGACGGCTGCCACTCGCCAGGCTTCGGGCGCCATGATTTCCTGCCCGCGACCAAAAACCAACATCGAGAGAAATATAACCGGGCCCAGGATTCGTCCAACGATCTGGTACGTTTCCAATGGCCGGTTTTCCGTGGAACTCAGAGTATCCGCCTGGTTGCTCATTCTTATTCTTCTCCTCCGACTCGCGAGGATACCGCGAATCAGGGAATCTCGTCTCGACAACGCAATAAAAAAAGGCGGCGAGCATCGCTCGCCGCCTTTTATCTACCAGATCAGTATCGTTTAGTTCGGCTGCAGGTTATTCATGAGAGTGCGCCCCATGTATACGCGGGCTTCATCACAATCCACAATACCGTCCACAATATCACTGCGGACAGTGTAAGCCTCGTTGTCGACGTACCATGAAAAAGAATCGCCCAACTGTTGGGCGCCGGGATAAACATGAACCAGCTTGAAGTCGAATTCAGCGCCGCCGTGACCGAATGCCGGATACCAGAGAATGGTGCCAACATCCAATCCATTGGCTTTCTCGTAGTCGTTATACCTTCGTAGCGCACCGGCTGCCTGGCCATTCGAAATGCCATGCCCGGTGTTGCAATCTGCCACAGTCATAATGAATTCGCCCGGTCCGCCAGCAAGATTCTCCGGTTGATTGAGCCACGTGCTTGCGAATACCAGCGACGCAGGACAGGTGACCGCATCGTTCCACGCATCGGCGGTATCATCCGCCTCTGCCAAAGAGCTGCCCATCGTCGATCCATCTGCCCAGGCGCCCAGGTAGAGGAAATCGAATTCCTGGCCGGCTCGGAAATACGCGTCTAGCTGAAACGCGGCATAGGCGGTTTCACCCATATCTTCGACAAGGTCTTCATAAACATCGTCGATATCGCCCTGGTCTTTACCGTTGTTGAAACTACAGGCCCACATTTCAACCGGCCTGAACTGCGGCGGTCCGTCTTGTGCGAACGATGCCGAAATTCCCATACATAGAGTGCAAGCCGCCGTCACGGCGGCGGTAAGTAGTCTTTTCATTTTTTTAAGCCCCTGTTTTTATTAGTAAAAACAGCGCTTGAAAAAGCGCCATAACCTAAGAGTAGTAGGTTTTTCAGGGTTTGCCGGGAATCCGGCTTGATTGCCCGACTTCAGGCGACGTTTGCGCGCGGCAGTATGTCTGCAAGCGCGTTAAGAACAGAATCGACCTCTGCATGGGTGTTGTAGTGGACTGGTCCGATGCGTACTACGCCACCCGATTCCTCGATACCCAGGAAGTTAGTTGCTTCGACGGCGTACACGTTGCCGCTCCAGACAAATATATTTCGGGCACCCAGTTCCGCGGCGATAACATCCGGTACTGCGTTGTTGACGGTGATCGAAACGGTTGGTACGCGACGTTTCATCGCGTCCGGCGTAGAAATGCCCTGCACCTGAACTCCGGGTAACTGCTGCAAACCCCTGATTAGGTTTTCAGCGAGTTCAGCCTCATAGTCGAACAGACAGTCCATCGCGGCATGCACATATTTTCTGCGGCCGTCGAAGTGACTGTACTTGTGGTGATAGTCGGACGCCATGGTCTCACCGACCCAGGAAAAATAGTCGACGGCCGCAATTGTTCCGGCCATGCCCTCGTGGCTTTGCGTACCAGTCTCGAAACAGCCCGGGATTTCCTCTGGTGCCGGACGCAGTTTGTATGGCTCAAGCTTTTCCAGGATCTCACGACGCCCCCAGAGAATGCCCTGGTGCGGACCAAAGAACTTGTAAGCGGAGCAAATCAGAAAGTCGCAGCCGAGATCCTGCACGTCAGTCGACACATGCGGAACGCCCTGCACAGAATCGATGTAAGTCATCGCGCCAACTGCTTTAGCCTTTGCACAAATCGACTTCACATCATTGATCGTACCGATCAGGTTGCTTGCCGCCCCAACACACACAAGCCGGGTCTTTTCCGTAATTACCTCGTCGACGACATCCGCATCGAATTCAAAAGTTTCAGTGTTGAACGGCAGCCAGCGAACCTCGAGACCAAGATCTCTTGCTAGCAACAACCACGGACCGACATTTCCGTCGTGATCCATTCTGGACAGGACTATTTCGTCACCCGCACTCAGCAGGCGACCGATCGATCGGGAAATATGCAGGGTCAGCGATGTCATGTTCTGGCCGAAAATAATTTCGTCAGGAGACTCTGCGTTCAGCATGTCTGCCATGGCCTCATGCGCGCCCGCGACTACCTGATCGGCCCGCTGCGAGGTAACAAACGTTCCATGCACGTTCGCATTCGATTCGATAAGACACTGGCTCATGCTGTCAACGACGGATTTAGGGACCTGGGTGCCTGCGGGGTTATCGAAATAAATTCGGGGAACGCCGTTGTCGGTGGTAGACAACGCAGGAAAACTTGCACGAATCGTGTCGAGATCGAGTGGCATTTTATTAACTCGCGAGATGGATTACTGGAAAGCGGTCAGCGTCAGCTGCGCCGGGGCTTGCGCCGCCTTACCGGCACAGCTTCCTGGTCCTGCCCACCCCACTTCTCTCTGTGGGCATCGGCAGCGCGCTGACGAACCCTGGCATGGCGGGTGGAAAGAAGCAGAGTATTGGGATCGCAAACCTCCGCCTGGATCAG
>CAJQPR010000062.1 GCA_905480255.1 uncultured Woeseiaceae bacterium
AGTGAAAAGGCGGCGCTGGCGAAAGACAGCGGCTGTGACCACGTACTCATGGCGGACAATCCCGACATCCCCGGCGCCGTGCGTGAACTCACCGGCGGCGAGGGAGTTGCGGCAGTTTACGATTCGATAGGCAAAGACACATTTTTTACATCGCTTGATTGCCTCAGGCCGCACGGGGTGATGGTGACCTTCGGCAACGCGTCCGGTCCGGTTGAGCCTTTCGCCCCGGCTGAATTGGCAAAAAGACATTCGCTTTATGTGACGCGCCCGGTTCTGTTTGATTTCATCGGGACGCATGAGAATCTGACGGCGGCTGCCGCAGAGCTCTTTGACGTTGTCGCTAAAGGTGTAGTCAGAATCAGCGTAAATCAACGATATCCGTTGCAGGATGCGGCACGTGCGCATATGGATCTGGAGGGAAGAAAGACGACCGGTTCAACTGTCCTGGTTCCGTAACGGCGCCACGTTCATTCGTCAGGGTGAAACAGGTACGAGCGGCCACAAAAGAGGCAGTACTATCATCACCGTGATGAAGACAACGATCGTCAACGGAACGCCCACTTTGATGTAGTCCACAAACCGGTATCCACCCGGGCCCATCACGAGAATGTTCGCAGGGTGGGAAATAGGGCTTGTGAAGCTGGCTGACGCGGCCATTGCTATGGCCATCATTGCGGTTTCGGGCGCATATCCCATTTCTCCCATCGCCGAAAGTACGATCGGCGACATTAGAACTACGAGCGCCGCGGTCGGGATGATCATCGTAGCCATTGCCGTTAGTACATATAGTCCGGCAATCACGGGCCACGGGCCGGCATCCCCAAGCAACAGCATGACCTGGTCGGCGAGGTAGCTGGCGGCACCCGTGTCCTGCATGGCGGTTCCAAGTGGCAGCATGCCGGCTATAAGAAAAATCGCGCGCCAGTCAATGGCGCGATAGGCCTGCTCCATGGTCAGACATCCGGTCAGTACCATGATGCTGCCGCCGACAACGGCGGCAATAGCTATGGGTGCATAGCCCGCCATTACGCTCGCAACCACCGCAAACATGATAAACGCGGCCAGCGGGGCCCTCTGGGTATCTGGCGGCTCCTTGCCGAGCGGCGTCAGGATCAGGAAATCGGAGTCACTGTCGAGGAGTTGTAGCCTGTCGCGGGGCCCGAGCAGCAGCAGGGCATCGCCCAGTTGCAGGCGCTCTTCGGCGAGATCGGCGCCGATCGGACCACCTTCGCGCCAAATAGCGGCAAGTTCGATGCCGTATCGTTCTCGAAAATTCAGTTCACCGACGGTCCGACCGGCAAGACTGGAGCGTGGGTCGAGCGTGGCATCCATCAGCGTCAGCCGCTCGGATTCCAGTGCGCCGAGATTGGGGGCAACCTTGGTCTCCACTTCAAGTTCCTGCATGCCGCGCAGAACATCGAGATCCTCATGCTGACCTTCGATCAGCAGCAGGTCGCCGCCCTCCAGGACTTCATCGCCCCTGGGCATTACCTTGAGTTTTCCGTCTCTGAAAACGGCAACAACGCGGAAGTCGAATACATCAGCGAGCCGGCTCTTTTCGAGGGTTGCTTCAGCCAGGTCGCTGTATTTCGGCAAGCGAACGACGAACATCCGTTCGTCGGTGTTGTACTGATCGCTCAGCTCATCGTCCGTTAGCAGTTTTACGTCGCTGAAGTCAGCAAACTTGTCCAGCTCCTCGACGTCGTCAATCTCGCCCTGTACGAGGATCCGGTCCCCGGCACGAAGCGGAACGTAGGCGAGATTGGTCAGGCGATAATTATTGCGCCGGTAGATGCCAACCACGCTGATATTGAACCGACTGCGAAAACCGGCGTGTCGAACCAGCTCCCCGACGAGCGGCGAGCCTTCGGCAAGATTGACTTCGGCGTATGCGATCTTTGCCGCGACCATCGACTTCAGCACCGGCGCCTCACGTTCGATGACGAGATCGCTCCAGCGCTGCAACTCGCGGAACTGATCGACTCGGCCCTGAACCAGGATTCCGTCGCCGCCTCGCAGCACAGTTTGGCGACTTGGTAGTGTCTCGCTACGACCGAAACGTGTCAGCGCGAGAATAATCAGTCCTGTGGACGAGCCGATGCGTGTCTCGCTTAAGGTTTTGCCGACAAGAATAGAATCCATAGGCACGCGCAACAGGAAGGTGCGCTCCTGGAGCTTGTATCGGTTGCGCAAACTGCGTTGACTCTGGTGTTTGACGCGATCCGACTTTATCTTCGGCAGCAGAAATCGACCGAACAGGGCGACGAAAATGATGCCGACAACCATGATCACCGCGCCGATCGGAGTGAAGTCGAATAGCCCGAACGACTGATAGCCGTTTTGTGTCATCATTTCGCTGATCAGCAGGTTTGGCGGTGTGCCGATCATCGTCGTAAGTCCGCCGAGCAGCGTTGCGTAGGCAAGTGGCATTAGAAGGCGGGATGGAGAAATTCGGGTGCGCCGTGCGACCTCGACAACTACCGGCAACATGAGCGCCGCCACGCCAATGTTGTTCATGAACGCGGAAAGTACGGCGGCGGTCAGCATGATGACCACAATCATCGCGATTTCGCGTCGACCGGCGAGTCGCATCACCTGGCGCCCGATAATGTCGGCAATCCCGGTGCGGGTCAGGCCCTCACTCAGAATGAACATAGCCCAAACGGTAATAACCGCACTGTTGGAAAAACCGGCAAAGGCTTCATTGGTGCTGACCAGGCCCGAAACTGCAAGGGCGGACAGCACCAGCAAGGCAACGAGGTCCATTCGTATGACTTCGCTAACAAATAAAATCAGCGACGTGGCGAGAATGCCGAGGACGAGTGCAATCTCAAAAGTCATTAATCGTTATGGCCTGTACTACAGAGAAATCATCAAAGAGAATGTGGTGAATTTATACACGACCCGCCTAGCATGAACCAAGGATTGATTGGCAGCAAATGACAACGTCACAAATATACGAGCCTAAGGTCGTGCCGAGATCGGTCTGGCATGAAATCAGAGACGTTAATTACCACGTTCTCGAGTGGGGTGATCGGGACAAGCCGCTGCTGGTGCTCCTGCATGGCTGGGCCGACTGCGCCGCGTCGTTTCAGTTCTTTGTCGATGAGCTGCAAAAAGACTGGTTTGTCGTCGCTCCGGACTGGCGGGGCTTTGGCCGAACACATGTTCGCTGCCAGGGCTACTGGTTTCCTGACTACATCGCTGACCTCGACGTCCTGCTGTCTATCTATCAGCCCGATGAGCCGGTCAATCTGCTCGGGCACAGCATGGGCGCCAACGCTGCTGGCCTCTACGCCGGGATTTTTCCGGAAAGGGTTCGGGCCTTCATCAATGTCGAGGGATTTGGTCTCGCGGACAGTGATCCTGCCGACGCGCCACAGAACTTTCGCCGCTGGATTGAGCAGAGCCGCAACATGCCGGCCTATTCAAGCTATGCGACATTCACTGATCTGGCAGATCGCCTGGTTAAACGAAGCCCGGCACTGAGCAGCGACAAGGCCGCCTATATTGCCAGGCAATGGGCGGAAACTAATCAGGACGGCCGGATTGTCCTGCGCGCGGATCCGGCTCACAAGCTGCCGAACGCTGTGCAATACCGGCGCTCCGAGGCTGCCGCCTGCTGGGACAAGGTAGCCGCGGACGTGTTGCTGGTCATCGGAGAAAAGACGGATTTCACGGCCGCCGCCCAATCATGGATTGACCTCGACGAATCCATGCACCCTTTCCACGGCGCAAAGTCGGAAATCATTGCCGGCGCCGGTCACATGGTGCATTTCGAGCGTCCGGCAGAGCTCGCGGCGGTGACAGAGGCCTTTGTTCATGCTGATTCGTGAAATGTTGTGTAAATATAAACAGTACTGTATAAAAAACCAGCTATGGGTGATGCAGCAGAAATTCAGTCGGATTACCTGGGAGTTCTGAATCCGGCGCAGCGGCAAGCGGCTTCATACGGTCAGGTAAATTCCTCCGGTGGCTTCGCTGCAGGACCATTGCTGGTCATTGCCGGCGCCGGTACCGGCAAGACGATGACCCTCGCGCACAGGGTTGCACACCTCATTATTCAGGGTGTGAGTCCGGAGCGGATTCTTTTACTCACGTTCACCCGTCGGGCCGCCCAGGAAATGACGCGGCGAGTAGAGTCCATTGTGCGCAAAGCGCTGCGCGGGGCTAACGATCCGCCAATGACGAGCAATGTGCTGACCTGGTCCGGCACATTCCACTCTGTAGCGAATCGCCTCCTACGTCGCTACGCGCACAACCTTGACCTTGATCCGGGTTTCTCTGTGCTCGATCGAGGCGACTCGGCGGATCTTATGGACGTCGTGCGACACGATCTCGGTTTGTCACGCAAATTGCGTCGCTTTCCAAAAAAGGACACTTGCCTGGCGATTTACTCCCGTTGCGTCAATTCGCGAAAGGCTCTGGCCGACTCTTTGGACGAGACCTATCCATGGTGCGCCGACTGGGAAGAAGAATTGCGGAGTTTGTTTCGCGGTTACGTGGAACAAAAAATAAAATGCCAGGCACTCGACTACGATGACTTGCTGCTCTACTGGAATTACCTCGTTGCCGATGAGGAGTTTGCGGCTGAGCTCAGTTCCTGGTTTGACCATGTTCTCGTTGACGAATATCAGGACACGAATATCCTGCAGGCTGACATTCTGAATGCGATCAGGCCAGACGGCGCCGGCATGACCGTGGTTGGCGATGACGCCCAGTCAATCTATTCATTCCGCGCTGCGGAAGTTGAAAATATCCTTGGTTTCCCGGATCAATACCTGCCCGCTGCCAGAATCGTCAGCCTCGAAGAAAATTATCGCTCAACGCAAGCAATACTGGACAGTGCCAATTGCCTGATCGCCGAAGCGGACAGGCAATACAAAAAGAATCTTTATTCCAGCAAAAAAGGTGGTGGTCGGCCGACTTACGTGACGGTCGAAGATGGCGATGCCGAGGCGGAATTCGTTGTGGACGCAATCCTTGATGGGCGGGAACAGGGGCTTGAACTCAAGGATCAGGCCGTTCTTTTTCGCGGAGCACATCACAGTGACCGACTGGAACTGGAACTGGTCAGACGGAATATTCCCTATGTCAAATACGGTGGCTTGAAATTTCTTGAAGCCGGGCACGTTAAAGACCTGCTGTCCGTATTGAAGTGGGGTGACAATCCTCGCAACCAGGTGGCGGCCTTTCGCGTCCTGAAATTATTACCGGGAATGGGTCCTGCCTACGCCGCCAGGTGCTACGAATTCCTGGGCGCCAATGACTATTCGTTTGCAGCCTTGCGGAATTTTTCTCCGCCGTCGGCAACACGTGTCGACTGGCCGGCATTTTGTGACCTGATGAACTCGCTTTCTTCGGGGGAAGCAGATGATCATGGTTGGCAAACAGGGATCACACAAAGTCGTCACTGGTACCAACCGCACCTAGAACGCATTTACGATGGTCTGGATACCCGTGAGGCTGATCTGGAGCAACTCGAGCAAATCTCGGGGAAATATCCGACCAGGGAGCGCTTCCTCACAGAATTGACACTTGACCCGCCTTCCGCAGCGGGCGACCTGTCCGGCGACCCTTTCCTTGATGAAGATTACCTTATTCTTTCCACCGTACATTCATCGAAAGGTCAGGAGTGGGAATCCGTTTTCGTTTTGAATTTTTCTGACGGAAATTTTCCATCCGAATTTGCAACCGGTAAACCGGAACAAATCGAAGAAGAGCGCCGACTGCTTTATGTGGCCATGACACGCGCTAAACAATCATTGGCACTCATTGCGCCGCTCCGGTATCACGTTACCCAGCAACGAAGGGATGGCGACAAACATGTTTACGGTGCGAGGAGTCGATTTCTGACTGACAGTCTTATGGCGACTATGGACAAAGCGTTTCACGGAAGACCGGATGCCAGTAGCCGCCTGGTACCGCGTTCAAACAAAAAACTGGACGTTGCTGGTCAACTCAAAGAGATGTGGTAGCGGATCCAAACCGGGCATTACTTGAGCGCACCAATAATCGAGCCCATCAATGCGTACAAAGCGACGTAATAACCGGCGTTGATCAGCCAAAGTCTCAGCGAGCGCTGTTCGAAAAGATAAGTCACGCCGTATGCTGTAGCGACCCAGAAAAGGCCAATCCACAACCCGGTCTGCAAGCCTTCCTGCCAGTTGCTGCCGCTTCCCAGGAATGCAGAAAGCGCGATCGCCGCAATGATTTGTAGCAGGAACGTGCTGGCGAAGGTTCTGGCCATATTGACATTTTTGACAGCCTCTTCAGTCAAGCCAACTTCCTGCATCCACGCATTGCCAAACAGGGCTTTTGAGTACCAGACCGCACCCAGGATAAAAGCAGTTACAGTGGCGACGATTACGGCCAGCCAGTTCACGCCAGCAAGGATTTGGGCAAGATGCATCTTGCTCTCCCTTTTATTGTTAGTTCGCGGAGTGTAGCAGACCGGATATGTTCGTTATGATCAGTGCGGCTCATCAGGCATAAAAAAACGGTGGCCGAGGCCACCGTTTGAAGTTACGAAACAAAACCTTTGGGAGATTCGATTGCTTCGTATGCCACCCTGTCTGAGGTACACCCAGATCAGAATTTCGTTAACCGCCTTATGCAGTTCTTAGTGCTTTGATGCCTGGAACGTTACGATGGTTGCAAATTAATTGGCATATGGACCCCTGATATGCCAAATAGTACGTTTCAGTTGAAACTGCCAGGCAGGCGGTATAATTAAGCACCAAATTGAAAAAGGTCGATCCGGAATGAGCGCGAACAAGACAGCAGTAAAAGACCAGGTATCAAAAGAAGAGTGGGAGCTGCGCGTCAACCTTGCGGCTTGTTACCGACTGATTGCGATGTTCGGCTGGGATGACTTGATCTTCACGCACATATCCGCGCGTGTCCCCGGCCCTGACGATCATTTCCTGATAAATGCGTATGGATTGATGTTTGAGGAGATGACGGCAAGCAGTCTCGTCAAAGTCGATCTTGACGGAAAAATTGTTCTTGAAACGCCGCACATTATTAATCCGGCGGGATTCACAATCCACAGTGCGATTCATGCAGCGCGCGAAGAGGCAGGATGTGTTCTGCATACACATACAAGGTCTGGCGTTGCGGTATCCGCACAAGCCGGCGGGTTGCTACCGCTATCCCAGATTTCGTTGTTTCCGTATTCGTCTCTCGCATATCATGACTACGAAGGTATTGCGTTAAATGAAGACGAAAAGCCTCGCCTGGTTGCTGACCTTGGCGACAAAAACTTCCTGATTCTGCGGAATCACGGTCTGCTGACAGTTGGCCCGACGATTCCGGACGCGTTCCTTTTTATGTATGCGCTGGAAACGGCCTGTCAGATTCAGCTTGCGGCGCTTTCGGGCGGGGTGGAACTCGTTCACGTGAATGGCGCGATCGTCGATGGTATTCAGGCGCAGGTTGATGCGGTGCTGAAAGGGTTCGGCGGCGAACTCGCGTGGCCGGGTCTGCTCAGGAAGCTGGATCGGAAGGACTCGTCATTCCGCGAGTAGCGAGCATTCCTCAGGCAAGAAACATTCGATAAGCCGGATTGTCGCTTTCCTCAAAATGGGCGTACCCGAGTTCCGCAAGGTGCGCTTCCAGTTCATCCGAGTCTTCGTCACGTACCTGAATGCCGGCCAGAATCCGACCGTGATCTGAGCCATGATTTCGATAGTGAAACAGGCTGATATTCCAGTCGGTGCCGATGGCTTTCAGGAAGTCGAGCAATGCGCCGGGCCGTTCCGGAAACTCAAAACGAAACAGGCGCTCATCTTCGATGTTCGATGCACTACCACCAACCATATGACGGATGTGGAGCTTCGCCATCTCGTCATCGCTTAAGTCCGCCAATTCGTAGCCGAGACCCTGCAATTTTTTCACGAGTTCGGCACGCTCGTCTGCGCCGTTACGAAGCTGCACGCCGACGAATATGTGTGCATTTTTCGAGTCGTTATACCGGTAATTGAATTCCGTAATGCCCCTTCGCCCCAACGCTTCACAAAACTTCCGGAAACTGCCGGGTTCCTCCGGAATCTCGACAGCGAGTAACATTTCCTGTTGTTCACCGACAGCGGCTCTTTCGGCTATGTGACGAAGTCTGTCGAAATTTACGTTGGCGCCACAATTGATGACGACAAAGGTCTCATTTTGTACATTATTTTCTGCGACATACTTTTTCAAACCGGCGACGGCGAGAGCACCCGCCGGCTCCACGATTGAGCGCGTATCTTCAAAGATGTCCTTGATCCCTGCACAGATCTGGTCGGTGTCGACAGTAACGATTTCATCCACTAATGACTGACAAAGGCGAAAGGTTTCATCGCCGACCCTTCGAACAGCGACACCGTCGGCAAAAATGCCAACATGATCGAGCGTTACAGGCTTTCCTGCCGCCAGTGATTCATTCATTGCTGCAGAGTCTGCCGGTTCCACACCTATGATTCGTACGTTGGGTCTCTTGCCCTTTATGTACGCAGCAATTCCGGCAATAAGCCCGCCGCCGCCGATCGGAACGAAAATGGCGCTCACGTCGTCAGCCATCTGCTCTACCAGCTCGCGCCCAATCGTGCCCTGGCCGGCTATGACGGCAGGATCATCGAACGGATGAATAAACGTCAGGCCCTCTGCCTTTTCGAGTTCGCGGGCTTTCTGATAGGCGTCATCATAGGTGTCGCCATGCAGAATCACCTCACCGCCGAGCGCCTGAACAGCGTCAACCTTTATCGACGGCGTGGTTACCGGCATTACGATGACCGCCCGGAGATTGCGCCGTCTGGCTGCCAGCGCGACGCCTTGCGCGTGGTTGCCGGCGGAACTGCAGATCACGCCGGCATCTACGGTTCCTTCTGGCAGTGACGCCAGCTTGTTGTATGCCCCGCGCAATTTGAACGAGAAAACCGGCTGCAGATCTTCGCGCTTCATCAGCACCCGGTTGTTCAGACGCAAAGACAGATTACCCGCCAGCTCAAGTGGAGATACTTTCGCGACATCGTAAACAGACGCCGCGTCTATCAGGGCGATATAGTCATCAGTGGTCATTTGCGAGCAAGGTTAACGCATCGACGCCATGCAGAGCGACGGTTTCCTGTGTATCGGACATGTCAGCCGACGAGACATGTCTGTCCCGAGTTGAGGGTCTCGCAAATAAATGGCAATCGAACGCTCGCCATTTCATAATCCGCTCCATGACTTCAGATGCACCCCGCCGAAAACTGTATCCGCATATCGAACCGAACCTGACCGGATTTCTCGAGGTCGACAGCGGTCACCAGCTTTATTACGAAGAATGCGGCAACCCGAAGGGCAAACCCGTCGTCTTTCTGCACGGTGGCCCGGGCGGTGGTTGTACCCCGGGTATGCGCAGATTTTGGAACCCGGACGTCTATCGAATCGTTCTTTTCGACCAGCGCGGCAGCGGCAAGAGCAAGCCACATGCCAATCTTGAAAACAATACGACCTGGGACCTGGTCAACGATATTGAGATTCTTCGTGCGGCCCTTCAAATCGAAAAATGGCAGGTCTTCGGTGGCTCCTGGGGGAGCACGCTGGCGCTGGCGTATTGTCAGACGCACCCGGACAGGGTCACTGAGATCGTTCTGCGCGGTATTTTCATGTTGCGCAAAAAGGAGATTGACTGGTTCTATCAACATGGCGCAAGTGAGATATTTCCGGACCGCTGGCAGCACTACCTGGAGCCGATTCCCGCAAGTGAACGTGGCGATATGCTGGCGGCTTATCACAAGCGGCTCACCAGCGACGATCGCGGCGAAAGGATGGCGGCCGCAAAGGCATGGTCTGTTTGGGAGGGAACGACCAGTACCCTGTTGCCGAACGCCGATATCGCTGCTGATTTCGCTGCAGATGATATGGCGCTGGCCCTCGCCCGGATCGAGTGCCACTATTTTGTGAACAATGGCTTCATGGAAGACAACCAGCTGATCAGGAATATCGACCAGATCCGAAGTATCCCGGCAGTCATTGTGCAGGGACGATACGATGTGGTTTGCCCCGCGGTTTCCGCATGGGAGTTATCGCAAGCCTGGCCAGAGGCCGATTTGCGAATCGTGCAGGACGCCGGACATGCTGCATTCGAACCAGGTAATGTGCATGAGCTGATAAGGGCTACCGACGCCTTTGCCTGATACAGAGAAACGATGAGCAAACTCCTGATTTCGAACGCACGCCTGGTTAACGAAGGTGAAATCCGCGACGCTGACGTACTGATCAGTGGTGAGCGCATTGAAAAGATCGGTACAGGTATCGGAGCGGATGAAAACACCGATGTGCTGGACGCGAAAGGCAAGTTGTTACTTCCCGGCATGATCGATGACCAGGTTCACTTCCGTGAGCCCGGACTAACCAACAAGGGTGATCTGGCAACCGAGTCGGCCGCAGCGGTAGCGGGTGGCATTACCACTTTCATGGATATGCCGAACGTCAATCCGCAAACTACCAATCGCGAGGCGCTTGCCGATAAGTACCGACTTGCTGAAGGGCGTTGCCGCGCCAACTATGGCTTCTATCTTGGCGCGACCAATCGCAACATCGAGGAAATCAAGGCGCTGCAGGTAGGAGAATCGTGCGGCATCAAAGCCTTTATGGGTGCCTCCACCGGGGACATGCTTGTCGACAATTCCGAAGCGCTTGAAAAACTTTTTGAACATGCACCCGTGATCGTGCTCACGCACTGCGAGCATTCGCCAACGATTCGTGACAACGAGGCCAAGGCCAAGGCAGAGTTTGGTGAGAATGTGCCGATGTCGGAGCATCCCGGAATTCGATCGGCGAATGCTTGCCTGCTTTCATCCAGCCAGGCTGTGGACCTGGCTCGCCGCCATGACTCTCTGCTACATGTTCTCCACCTTACTACCGCCATTGAAATGGGTTTGTTTTCCAAGGGCCATCGCAGCGAAAAACGCATCACGGCAGAAGTGTGTGTTCATCATCTTTGGTTCGACGAAAGCCGTTACGAGGATCTGGGTACCAGGATCAAGTGCAACCCAGCGATCAAGACCGCCGATGATCGTGCCGCGCTTATCAAAGCGGTCAATGATGATCGAATCGATATCATTGCGACGGATCACGCGCCGCACACCATTAGCGAGAAAGGCAAAACCTACTTCAAGGCACCGGCGGGCCTGCCGTTGGTGCAGCACGTAATGTTGTGCCTGTTCGACATGGCGCACGATGGCCATCTTGACTATGTACGAATTGCAGACAAGACGAGTCATGCGGTCGCGGACATTTTCGGTGTCATTGACCGTGGTTATGTCCGGGAAGGATATTTCGCCGACCTGGTCCTTATGGATCCGGACAAGCCCTATGACGTTAATTCCAGGAATATGCTGGCGAAATGCCATTGGTCGCCGTTCGAAGGACACACATTTCGCTCGACCGTCGATACAACGATTGTCAACGGCAACATCGTCTATGCTGACGGGGAGCTGACAGGCGAGATCGCCGGCCAGCGAGCCAAATTCAACCGCGCCCGCTGAGCGCGGGCCAAAACACAGCCTGAGGTCACACCTAATATATGTGCACCGTGTCATGACCTTCGAGGTAAATAAGCCACAACAGTTTACTTTCCGGGTGATCCAGCTATCCTACGCAAAATTGTGCCAGCGAAAATTGTCGCTCCATGGAGCGCCGACCGGGTATCACGCGAATGAAGCCAACCGATACTTCTAATCCGGATTACTTTCACAAAGTCGTCGACTGTCAGTGGGCCTGTCCCGCTCACACCGATGTTCCCGGTTATATTCGCCTGATCGCACAGGGCGAATTCTCAGACGCCTATATGCTGAACCGGGAGTCCAATGTGTTTCCGGGCATTCTGGGCCGTGTCTGCGACCGACCTTGCGAGCCCGCATGCCGTCGCGGCCGGGTTGAAGATAAGCCCGTTGCGATATGCCGCCTGAAACGGGTGGCGGCTGATCATCGTGATGACATTACCGGCCGCCTGCCAACCGCTCCGACTACGACCAATGGCAAGAAGATTGCGTTGATTGGTGCGGGTTGTGCCTCACTCGCCGTTGCAAACGACCTTCTTCCGCTTGGATACGAGGTGACGATCTTCGAGGCCCTGGATATGACCGGCGGCCTGATGCGAACGAATATTCCCCAGTTCCGTCTGCCACCCAAGGTGCTGGACGAAGAAATCGGCTACATCCTTGATATGGGTGCGGACCTGATAATGAACCATCGCATCGAAAGCATGCGTGAGCTTCTGGATGACGACGGTTTTGACGCTGTATTCGTTGGCACCGGCGCGCCGCGCGGAAAAGAGCTGGAGCTGCCCGGCCGCCACGATACGCCGAACGTTCACATCGGAATCGACTGGTTGGAATCGGTTGCTTTCGAACACACCAAGGCTATTGGCGAGAAAGTATTAATCATCGGAGTGGGCAATACCGCGATGGACTGCTGTCGCACGTCGCTCCGAATCGGCGCCAAAGACGTCAAAGTCATGGCACGAAAGCCCCGCGGCTTCTTCAAAGCATCGGACTGGGAACTGGAAGACGCAGAGGAAGAGAACGTCGAAATCGTCATCAACCACTCACCGAAAGAGTTCGTGATTGAAGACGGTAAACTCGTCGGTATGTTATTTGACCAGATGGAGTACAACATCGACGAAAATGGTCGTATTGACCGCGGTACGTCGACCGGAGAAGTAACCATCCCTTGCGATGACGTGATTCTCGCAATTGGTCAGGACAACGCGTTCCCCTGGATTGAGCGCGACATCGGTATCGAATTCAATGAGTGGGATTGCCCTGTTGTTGATGAGACAACAATGATGTGTTCGCGCGATGGCGTTTTCTTTGGAGGCGACTCCGCGTTCGGACCGAAGAACATCATCTGGGCTGTGGCCCATGGTCATGAAGCCGCTATCTCGATCCATAAGTATTGCAGCGGAGAAGATCTGGCAGATCGTCTGCCTCGCGGCATCAACCTCAGTAGTCAGAAGATGGGCATTCACGAGTGGAGTTTTTCCAACGACTACGACCCGGCGGAACGCCGGATCATGCCTCACGTTGATTTGCGCGAGCGCTTCAAAAAACTCGATATAGAAGTCGAGCTGGGTTTTACGGCCGAGCAGGCCATCCAGGAAGTGGAGCGCTGCCTGAACTGCGATATTCAAACGGTTTTTGTTGAGAAGTTATGCATCGAATGCGACGCCTGTATCGACATTTGCCCTGTGAATTGCCTGACAATTACCAAGAATGGCGATGAAGATGATTTGCGCACGAGGCTGGCCGCGCCGTCAGATAACGTGGAGCAGGACCTTTACGTGTCGGCCGGTCTGCCGCAGACGGGAAGAGTGATGGTCAAAGACGAAGATCTTTGCGTGCATTGCAGTTTGTGTGCTGAGCGCTGCCCGACCGGGGCGTGGGACATGCAAAAGTCTGAGATTTTGTTGCCCTATGCGCAGGATGAAGCTGGTCCGAACCAGCCCAAACGGGCCGGCGCCGGCAGCAAATAGACGGGACTGCTGCAACACGATGCCCGCCAAGAATTTCCAAGCCATCCGTTATTCATCTGAGGAATGCAGTTAGTGTCCACCGTCAATGACGTCGTAATTAAAATCGCCACGGTTAACGGAACCGGTTCCGCGAGTGCAAATGGCCTTCTGATGAAGGCAATTTTTCGAATGGGCATTCCCGTCGTCGGCAAGAATTATTTTCCATCCAATATCCAGGGACTACCGACGTGGTATGAGATCCGTGTAACGGGCGACGGCTGCCAGGCGCGCACTGACAGAATTGACATGATGGTCGCGATGAATGCGCAAACCTATGAACAGGACCTTGCCGCTGTTCAGTCCGGTGGCTGGTTGATCTACGATTCAACATGGCCGCGCAGCCGCCTCCTTGATCGGGAAGACATTAACGTGCTGGGCGTTCCGTTATCGAAATTGTGCAACGAGCACTTTGATACTGCGCGGGCACGAATTCTGATGAAGAACATCGCCTATGTTGGCGTGGTCGCGGCCTTGCTCGATATAGATCTCGAAGTGATCAAGGCACTGCTCAGTGAAACATTCGCATCGAAAGCGCACCTGATCGAATCAAACTTGCAAGCGATTCTTCTTGGCTATGACTATGCAGTCGAAAACTTCAAATGTCCGCTGCCAGTGCGAGTTGAGAAGATGGACAAGACCGCCGGACACATCATTATCGATGGCAACACCGCTGCCGGCCTGGGATGTGTGTATGCGGGCGCCACGGTCGGTGCGTGGTATCCAATTACCCCTTCTACTTCGCTAATGGATGCTTACAAGTCGTTTTGTAAGAAATACCGGATGGACGAGGATGGGGGCAAGAAGTTTTGCATTGTTCAGGCGGAAGATGAGCTTGCCGCGATTGGTGTAGTTCTTGGCGCCGCCTGGAACGGGGCGCGTGCATTTACACCAACGAGCGGTCCGGGCATTTCGCTGATGAGCGAATTCATTGGATTCGCTTATTACGCAGAAGTGCCTGCTGTGATTTTTGACGTGCAGCGAACCGGTCCGTCTACTGGCATGCCGACCCGAACTCAGCAATGCGACCTGATTTCATGTGCGTACGCGTCTCATGGCGACACCAAACATGTTTTGCTTTTTCCAGCTAACCCGGAAGAATGCTTCTATTCGGCGCCAATGGCGTTTGACCTGGCAGATCGTTTGCAGACGCCGGTCATGGTGCTGTCGGACCTGGATATTGGCATGAATGACTGGATGTGCCCGGACCTGAAGTGGGATGAAAATTATAA
>CAJQPR010000063.1 GCA_905480255.1 uncultured Woeseiaceae bacterium
GCGAATGTTGCGTGACTTTCATAGCCCAGCATTTGCGCGCGCTCTGATCGCAGTTTCAACACTTCGACAACGATAGCGCGATTGTCGAATTCATTGCCGCGACTGCCGCGCGCTGCAGACGCCTCCTGGATGCGTTGGCGAACAGCTCGGTCTTGTAGCGAGGTCAGCGGCGGTTGTTGCGTCGTGTTCTTCAGCGTCAGTACGAACTTGCCTTCGAGGCCGCGCGATTCGGCTTCACTTGCAGCGCTTTCAATCTCGTTGTCGGAAAGACCTGCAAGCTCCTCACGAGTGTCGATGACAACCGCAGAATCGTTCACCTCGCTCAGCACGTTCTGGCCGAACTTGGTTCCGAGTTCGGCAAGCTTCGTATTGATCTCACGGAAACGTACTTTTTGATCGGCCGACAACTCGGCACCGGCTCGCTTGAAGTCGAGGTAATAGCGTTCCAGGAGCCGCAGTGATTCTGCATCGAGCCCTATAGAGTCTCGTTGCTCGTAGAGCGACAGAACACGTGCGAACAATTCGGGGTTTAAAACGATATTGTCGTAGTGGGCCGAAAACTTCGGTGACATTTCTGTTTGAACAGCTTTCAGCGTGTCGTTCGTGTCCGTGCTCGTGATGTTGAAAAACACACGTTGTGTGCGTGACAAGAGCGCGCCGCTGTGCTCCATCGCGACGATCGTATTTTCAAAGCTGGCCGGCTCGGGATTTGACGCAATCGCCAATATTTCCGTCATCTGCTCTGCCATGCCGCGCTCAAGGGCGGGTGTAAAGTGTTCATCCTTAATCAGATCGAACGGCGGCATACCATAGGGTAAAGCGCTTTCAGTGAAAAAAGGATTTTCGGCCTCAGTCGATGCGGTTGTATCAACGCCCGGCGCTTTGTCGCCACCGCAAGCGGCAACAAGGAAAAAGGTGAGAATCAGTGTGAAATGAGGGCGGTTCATGACCGTCTTCTCCAGAATCAAAAAAATTGGCCGCGCATTCTAACAGGCCATAAGCGAGTATGTTGCGTAAATCAGCCTCGACAAGAACCTTTTGAACAGCAACAATACCGCCGTGACCGTGAGATCAATTCAAAGAGTGGCAGCTTGCCTGATCAGCGCGACGGCTTTATGCCTCTCAAATACCGCGACCGGCCAGGAAGTAGCCGAAATCCCTTTCAATAACGCTCCAACAGGTAGCGCGGCTCTCGGCGGCGGCATTCGATTCGGCCAGAATCAGTACTTTGATTCTCAGAACGAAGACGAAAGAACTTTCGACCTGATCCCGCTTTACCTGTACGAAGGCAAATGGCTCTTTGCGCGAGGCACGATGGGCGGGGTTCATTTTGTTAACAACGACAATTGGGAGCTGAGTGCCATCGCCAAGTGGCGCTTCCAGGACCTGAACCCGGACAGCAACGAATTTTACGAAGGACTGGAAGAAAGAGATCAGACTCTGGACGCCGGTCTACAGGTAATTTCCACGCGTGAATGGGGTGAGCTGCGATTGAGCTGGGTTACCGACACGCTCGACAACCACAACGGCCAGGAAGTCCAGTTTACGTACCGGTATCGATTTCATGCAGGGCCCTGGTCATTATCGCCGTACGTCACCGTAGCCTGGCAGGACGAAAATCTGACCAACTACTACTACGGCGTCAGCGAAAGCGAAGCGACACCTGAAAGGCTGGCCTACGATACCGGCGAATCACAATGGTTAGGCGTTGGCCTGAATACCGCCTGGCAGATGACCGACAGAATCACCTGGTTTGCCAATATCGGCTTTGGCGGCGCCGATTCAAGTATTGCTAATAGCCCGCTGACGCAGGAAGAAGGATACTCACAAGCATTTGTCGGCGGCACGTATACATTTGGCAATGCGATAAAGCCAGACTACATCATAGACTCCGAGCGACGCGGCGAGTGGTCGTGGCGAGTTAACTACGGCTACCAGGCCGACGGCAATATCATTTCCGAGATTGATCAGGGCGATTTCAGTAAGAGCACCATCGCAGATACCAACATAGCGGGCTTAACGTTGTCCAGATTGCTAGCCGATGGTGATCGTATTGATTTCCTCGGCAAGGTCGCAATGTTCCGTCACTACGAAAAAGACGAGGGTAATGAGAACTTCTGGAGTTGGGCCGCCTACATCTTGGTTCAGGGCACAGGTTACTCGCCCTGGTCCAAGAAGGAACTGTTTCGCTTGGGCTTTGGTTTTGGAATGTCGTATGCGCAAAACATACCCATCGCGGAGCAGCTTAAGCAAACCGGCGAAGGGGCCGCAGGAAATTCTTCCAATTTCCTAAACTACCTGGAACTTTCGGTCGATTTTCCATTGAAACGCGCCTCTAAGGCGAATTGGCTACAGAAATGTTATGCCGGACTGACCGTGGTACATCGCTCCGGCATTTTCGGCACCTCGGATATTCTTGGCGACGTGTCCGGTGGCTCCGACTGGATTACCGCCCACCTGGAGTGCAAGGTGTGAACAGGCGATGGATTATTGTCGCACTGTGTGCGTTCATGGCCAGCCCAAGTGCGATTGCCCAATGGCAACCGGATCCGGACGACAAGAAACAGGTCGCCTCGCAAAAAGCCATTGATCGAATCAAGGAAAAAGCACCACGTAGTGCCGATTACTTTGCTGACGCCTACGGCTTTGCAGTGCTGTCTTCAGTTACACGCGTAGCGGTTGGCTTTGGCGGGGCATACGGTAGTGGTCACGTTTTCGAAGGCGACCAACTGATCGGAAAGACCAAATTCTGGCAGTTCAATTCCGGAATCCAGCTGGGCGTTAACAACTTCAATATGATTGTTTTTTTCAAAGACAAGGAAGCGCTGGAATACTTCAAGAAAAAAGAGTGGCAGTTTGCCGGCCAGGCAGGAATTGCTGTCGCGACTTTCGGGGCGCACGGGACGCCAAGCTACAATGAAGGAGTTGCGATCATTGCAGTCACTCGTTTGGGATTGATCGGGGAATTCTCGTACGGCGGTTTGAAATTCACCT
>CAJQPR010000064.1 GCA_905480255.1 uncultured Woeseiaceae bacterium
ATGAGAGAGGCACCGATCGCCCACCAGGGCAATGCCCTCCCGGCGAGGAAATAGTCCTGGGTGTCTTTTTGGTGGCCCGCCTTCTCCCTCGATACCCACTGTGCAAGGAACAGGAGGGATACCGCATAAATGGCAACAACCAGCAGGTCGATGGTTTCCAGGTGCATATCCGGTCTCTCTTGTTGTTATTTAGTTTGCTTCGCCGGCGAAGAGTCGCCCCAGTCTGCCATGCGCCAGCTCGCCGCTTACAAGGATAGACGGATATCGGATGATTTTCCCCCGCCATGTGCAATGCGCCGCTCGCCGCTCGGAGAAAGCCCGTAGCACATCTTGTAGCTCTTGCTGAATTGAGAGCTGGAAACAAATCCGGTCAAAGCAGATATTTCCACGAGTTTCATGCTGGTTTGCCGAAGCAGCTCCCGGGCACGAGCCAGTCGAATCTGCAGATAATAATTCGACGGTGTGCGATTGAGATAACGGTGAAACAGCCTCTGTAGTTGACGCCTGGACACGCCGATATAAGAGGCGAGCTCATCCTGAGAGATTGGCTCCTTAACATTCGCCTCCATCAATTCAACAGCGGCGACCAATTTTTCAGACTGGCTGCCGATCCGGTGACGCAGCGGCATGCGCTGATTGTCACTGGACTGGCGGATTCGCTCGTAAATAAATTGCTCGGCTACACCGGCACTAATTTCCGTACCAGCCCGTTCCTCGATGAAATGCAACATCATGTCGACCGGAGCAGTGCCGCCCGAGCTGGTGTAACGACCCCTGTCAATCGTGTAAACGCTATGACTGACATCGATATCTGGAAATTCGTCCGCAAGTACTCCTATATTTTCCCAGTGGACGCTGCAACGGTAGCCGTCAAGCAAGCCGGCAGCGGCCAGCACATAGCTGCCGGTGCATATTGCACCCAGGCCAAGTCCCTGCTGGTTCGCGTACCGAAGCCACCGTTTTACAGAGTTGGTTACCTGCCTTTCGACGCGGGCACCACCACACACGATAATGGCGTCATTGTCACTGATGATGGTCTTGTCGTTGATACCGGCATCGACATTCACCGACAGGCCGTCGCTTGCGGTTACGGAGCCGCCGTTTTCGGAGATCGTTGTCCACGAATACTGTGATTTTCCGCTGAGACGATTGGCCATTCGCAAAGGTTCGATCGCCGAGGCCATCGAAATCAGCGTGAAATTGTTGAGTAACAGAAAACCGAAGCGGGCCGGATAGCCACTCGCGGCACTGTCAGTCATTATGGGGTGCTAAGCGTGTCATCGCAGGAAGTATGAAACGCATCCTTACGGAACTCAATCCCGCAAGCAAAAGCAGAGGAGGCCGGTTAAGCCTGTTCTATTGTCACGCCGAATTCGTCGGCTCCGTGCAGCAGCCAGCGCAGAAGGTAGTCAGAGAAGCTGCGGCGTACCACGATGTCGAACGATTCCGATTGACCGGCCAGACCGATAAGAACGTTCGCTTTTGCGAGACCGCTTTGTGCGCACATGCCCGCGGTGAAGACGCGGGGGTGAATGTCCAGGGTGCAGCCTTTGGCCAGCAGGTCACGAACACCTGTGCCGTCCAGTCTGAGTACGATCTGACCGCCACTGACGTCATTCAAAGCAACGTATTTTCCGGTCACTGATTTTCTCAGTTTTTCCATGAGCAATGCTGCCTGCGACAGATCAGTCAGGATCAGCCACTCATCCGGGCCCAGCCAGTAGATGCGATGTTCGCCCTCGCTCAGTGTATTCGGCGTTGTCGGCAGCGACTGGCCCAGCTGGCTTTCCAGTGCTTCGATGCAGTCATTGTCGCTGCAATCGGCACGCAGGTTCAGATGCCCGACCTGCGAATCAATTCGAATGCTGATGCCGGAACCGCTGTTGTTCGATTGTGATATGACATTCACGAGCGGTTCCAGCCCATGGCTTCGAATAATCGTTTCAGTCATTTTGTCGCTCACTCTTCGGGTCGTAGAAAACCGGCGGGACGATTTTGACCGGCACCACCGTGCCGTCGACTAGCGACGCGTATATCGTTTCGTCTGTCCGCGAGTGGCCGCCCGCAACGAGTGCCAGCGCAATCGGGTGACCGAGACAGGCACTCATGTAACTTGAGGACACGTGCCCGCACATAGGTACAGGAACCGGCGCCGAGGGATCCTCCACCAATTGCGCGCCTTCCGGTAAAACAGTTTGGCCATCTTCTGATAGCAGGCCGACCAGTTGTTTGCGATCGGCGCGCTGACCGTCCGGCCGGGACAGAGAGCGTTTGCCGAGGAAGTCTTTATCTTTCGACAGCATCCAGTTCATTCGTAAATCGACAGGTGTAACAGACCCGTCAGTATCCTGTCCGACAATCACGAAACCCTTTTCGGCGCGAAGCACGTGCATTGTCTCGGTGCCGTAAGGCGTAACATCAAACTCCTGGCCCGCTTCCATCAGTGTCCGCCACATGTGCTTTGCATAGTTGCTGTCGACGTTTATTTCGAATGCAAGCTCACCGCTGAAACTGACGCGGAAGAGTTGTACCGCGACGCCGGCCAGCTCGGCGAACTGCATCGACATGAAAGGAAAGTTTTTCTGTTCGAGATCTGTACTGCAACCCAGCTTTTGCAGCAGGCGGCGGCTGTTTGGCCCGGCAACAGCAATGGTGGAGAAATGGTCGGTAAGCGAGGTCAGGTAGACCTTCAGCTCCGGCCACTCGGTTTGTAACCACGATTCGAGCCAGCCCAGGACATTTGCTGCGCCGCCTGTCGTCGTTGTCAGGTAAAAATGTTGTTCGCCAATGCGGGCCATAACCCCGTCATCCATGACCATGCCGTCTTCGCCCAGCATGATGCCGTAGGCGCATCGGCCAACCCGCATATCGCCGACATTGTGCGTATAGATGCGCTCAAGAAATTCCACGGCGTCCGGACCCTGAACATCGATCTTGCCAAGCGTCGAGGCATCGAGCATTCCGACTGACCGCCTGGTTGCCAGGCACTCACGCGCGACTGCCGAATGCAGGTCCTCTCCGCTTTTCGGGAAATACCACGGCCTGAGCCATTGCCCGACGATTTCGAACTCGGCACCGCTGATTTCGTGCTCCTCGTGGATAGCGGTCTTG
>CAJQPR010000065.1 GCA_905480255.1 uncultured Woeseiaceae bacterium
CTGCAAAGACTTCGTGCAAGATAGCGAGCGAAGTCCCAGAGGTTGCGCTCCAGGTATGACAACGGACCTCGTGCCGCTTCAGGAGACCGGGTCGTTTGACTTACGTTCTCCACAATCGGCCGATCCTCGCTGTTTACCTGGTGCAACAGTTCCATGACCTTGTCGATCTCGCCCTGCCGGTCGTCGGCGCCGTCGAGGATTTCTGCAGGGATGGACACAGCCCAGCGAATCGACACCTTTTCCGTACCTAATGGCAGAATCGACAGGTACCAGAGCATATCCGGCTGCAATTGAATTACGTGAGACGGAAAGATATTGATCAGGTAGGTCTTATAGCGATCGTCCCCTTTCAGCCAGGTATTCCCCGCATGCGGATACACGGAATTACGCTCTTCGGTTTCCTGGATCAGATGGTAGGCGAACGCATCACCACCGGGGAACAGGTGGGTGATGTCCTCCGATGTTCCGTATTTGCTGAAGGAATCCTTATGCACCCGATGCAGGTGATAGGTGTCCATGAAATTCTCAACCAGGCATTTCCAGTTCGTATTCCAGGTTTCCTCTGCTGAATAAACAGGAACGTAGTCGCCCATGCGGAAATCGGCGACCAACGAGGATAGCTCGCTCAGTCGGACACTTATTAAATCAGCGTCACGATTCAGGTTCACGTAGACAAACCCTTCCCAGGTATCGCACGCCAGAGCCTTCAGTCGATGATCTTTGACGTCGAAGCCCTTCGTCTCCTTCATGAACGGTGCGCCAATCAGTTGGCCGGTAATTTCGTAGGTCCACGAATGGTAGGGACAACTAATCCGGGATGTGTGGCCCTCGCCGTCAAGCAGGCGCGCAGCACGATGAACACAGACATTGGCGAATGCCTTGACGCTGCTATCTTTTTGCCGGACGACGAAGACAGGAGAGTCGGTAACATCCCGGCAAATGTAATCGCCTGCTTCGGGAATTTCGGCAAGCCTGCCTATACAGATCCAGTCCTTGCGGAAAATTTGGTCGACCTCAAGATTTAGAATCTCGGGGTCGTGATAAATCGATGGCGGCAGGCTGAGAGCATCGTCGAACGAACCACTGGTGTTGTCCGCCAGCGCCGTAAGAATTGATTTCGTCGTTCTTGTCAAAAGCAATCAGCGTTTCTTTTTCGGGATATAAAGATCAGTCAATGTGCCATCGAACGCTTCTGCAGCAAACGCTATCGTCTCGGACAATGTGGGATGCGGGTGAATAGTCAGACTGATGTCAGTTGCATCTGCGCCCATTTCAACAGCGAGCCCGATCTCGGCAATAAGGTCACCGGCACTGGGTCCGACGACTCCGCCGCCCAGTACCCGGCCGGAAGACTTGTCGAACAGCAGCTTCGTAAACCCTTCGTCTCTGCCGAGAGCCAATGCGCGACCACTTGCTGCCCACGGAAACGCCGCCTTCTCGTATTCAATACCGGCCGCTTTCGCCTCTGTCTCAGTCAGGCCAACAAATGCGATTTCCGGGTCCGTATAGGCTACCGATGGAATTGTTCTCGCATCAAAAGCGCTTTTCTCTCCCGCCGCCACTTCCGCCGCTACTTTGGCTTCGTGGGTCGCCTTATGCGCAAGCATTGGCCCTCCAGCCAGGTCTCCGATGGCAAAGATGTGCGGAATGTTGGTTTGCATCTGTTTATTAACGGTAATGATTCCGCGCGAATCGACTGCGACACCGGCCTTTTCAGCTTCCAGTTTGTCGCCGTTTGCCCGGCGACCGACTGAAATCAGGACCTTATCGAAAGTGTCGCCGGTTTTCTCGTCGCCCTTTTCGAAAAGTACATCAATGCCGGTCGAGGTTGCCTGGATTCCAGCCACCTTTGTCCCCAGCAGAATTTTCTCGTAGCGGGTTTTAACAATTTTGAGAAATGGCCTGACCAGGTCCGGGTCTGTTCCAGGCATCAATGCATCAGTTAATTCAACGACACTGACAGACGTTCCCAACGCACTGTAGACACAGGCCATCTCCAGACCGATGATGCCGCCGCCAACGACCAGCATTCGCTCAGGTATGGGGTCGAGTTCAAGCGCTCCGGTCGAATCCACGATTCGCGGATCGTCGGGCAGGCCCGGCAGCATGGCAGGCTCTGAACCTGCTGCGATAATGCATTTGTTGAACCCAATCGTCTCGCCATTATCCAACACCAGGTGTTTGGCCGAGGCAAATTTCGCAACTCCCTGGATAACACTAACTTTGCGTTGTTTCGCGAGCTGGGTCAGACCACCAGTCAGACGATCGACTACTTTGTTCTTCCAGGCACGCAGACCTTCGGCATCAATTTCCGGTTTACCGAATTTGATACCGTGTTCTGCCATTGCCTCAGCTTCATCGATCACGTTGGCTGCGTGGAGTAGCGCTTTCGATGGTATGCAGCCGACATTCAGACAGACGCCGCCAAGCATTGGCCAGCGCTCCACAAGGATTACCTTCATACCCAGATCTGCGGCGCGAAATGCCGCCGTATATCCACCCGGGCCAGCGCCAATTACGACGAGGTCAGCGAAATGTGTCGTGTCCGGTGCCGGTTCCGGTGTCGTGTCCGGTGTCGGTTCCGGTGTCGTGTCCGGTGTCGGCTCCGGTGTCGGCTCCGGTGTCGGTTCCGGTGTCGGTTCTGGTGTCGGCTCCGGTGTCGGTTCTGGCGTCGGCTCCGGTGTCGGTTCCGGTGTCGATTCCGCGTTCATCCCGGTTGCATCGGCGGCTGCCGCAAGAATCGCTGCCTGCTCTTCCGGCGAAATAACAACGGTTGCATCAGCATCTATGACCTTGTCACTTTCGAACGCATCCACTGAGCCGATAATATCGCCAGCATTCAATTTGTCGCCAAGTGATACATCAATTGAAACCAGCTTTCCTGCCGCCGTTGCCGGCACGTCCATTGTGGCCTTGTCAGTCTCGAGCGTGATCAGTGGATCTTCGACTGACACCGTATCGCCGGGACTAACCAATATCTCGATAACCTCGACATCGGAGAAATCTCCCAGTTCAGGGACGACCATTTGCGTGAGCTTGCTCACGAGGAGTCTGCCTCAAGCAAACCATCCACATTGGCCAGCTGTTGACACAGAAATGTCGTAAACCGAACAGCATAGGCGCCATCGATCACTCGATGGTCATAGGAAAACGAGACGGGCAACATCAGCCGGGGCACAAACTCCGTGCCATTCCAAATTGGCTGCATGGATGATCTTGAAACCCCGAGAATGGCAACTTCGGGCGCATTGACGATCGGAGTAAACGCAGTGCCACCGATTCCTCCAAGGCTCGAGATAGTGAATGACGCGCCTTGCAGGTTTTCACCTTTGAGCTTCCCATCCCGGGCACCCGCCGATAACGAACCCAGTTCGCTTGCCAGCTCATATACATCCATTTTGTCGGCGTCACGGATGACAGGAACCATTAAACCGTTCTCAGTATCAGCGGCGAAACCAAGATGACAATATTTCTTGTAAACGAGCGATTCATTGTCTGCGGAAAGCGATGCATTGACCTTCGGAAACTCTTTCAAAGCGGCAACACAGGCTTTCATGATGAAGGCCAGCGGCGTCAAGCCAATCCCCTTCTCCTTCGCAGGTCCTTTGAGCTCTTGCCGTTTGGCTTCAAGAGCAGTGATATCTGCCAGGTCATGCTGCGTGACGTGCGGCAGGTTAATCCAGCTTGCCTGCAATCGCGGGCCGGATATTTTCTGAATTCGTGTGAGCGGCTGAGTCTCAATTTCGCCGAACTTTGCGAAGTCGACTTTGGGTACCTGCGGCAGGGAAGGTCCCGTTGCGAGCCCACCGCCCGAAAGGATTGCTTTGACGAATGCCTTGACGTCATCGTGCAGAATCCGCTTCTTTTCGCCCGAGCCAGTAACCTGCGAGAGATCTACACCGAGTTCGCGGGCAAGTTTTCTTACAGAAGGGCTGGCGTGCGCTTTTGAAAAGCCGGCTTCGTCAATGGGTGGAAGATCACGCGGCCTCGCTGTCTGCGTCGCAGGCTTCGGTGGCGCAGGCTGCACCTGCATTGTTTGTGTCTTCTCGGCCTGTGGTGTTGAGGCCAATACTGTAGCGACCGCATCGATAACCGCAATCGGAGAACCTTTGGACACCTTGTCCCCGACGTCGACCAGCACCGACTCAATGGTGCCGCTCACCGTCGCCGGCACATCCATCGTTGCCTTGTCAGTCTCCAGGGTCAGCAACGACTCATCGATATCGACCTTGCTGCCCGCCGAAACATGAATCTCGATAACCTCGACATCCTCAAAATCTCCCAGATCCGGAACTTCCAGTGTTTGCACCCCCCCACCGGCAGGCTCGGGAGAAGCTACGACCGTGGTTTCACCCTGCATTATTTCTGCCTCAATGGCAGGAGTAACGACAACCGTGTCACCAACCTCGATAGTCATCGTGCCGATGACGTCACCTGAGGAAACTGTGTCGCCATTGCTAACACTGATGCTTTGAACCGTGCCGTGATTCGGCGCCGGTACTTCCATGGTCGCCTTGTCCGTTTCGATCGTTATGAGACCGTCTTCCCGCGCGACGGGGTCCCCGGGACCAACCAGGATTTCTATAACCTCTACGTCCGCAAAATCTCCGAGATCGGGGACGACAATATTAATTGTGTCAGCCATCAGAGCGTCACCGGATCGGGCTTGTCCGGATCGATGCCATATTTTCTTATCGCGTCGGATACCGTCTTCTGATCAAGCTTGCCGTCATCAGCGAGCGCTTTCAGTGCAGTTACGGCGATATACCGTTTGTCCACCTCGAAGAACCGGCGTAATGCATCGCGCGCATCACTGCGTCCATATCCGTCTGTACCCAGAGTGACATATTGACCGGGCATCCAGCGCTGAATCTGATCCGGAACGATCTTCATATAGTCGGTCGCCGCAACATACGGCCCTTCACGATCCGCCAACGCCGTTTCAAGATAGCTATGTCTTGCATCTTCCTCGGGGTGAAGCTGGTTCCAGCGCTCAACCGCCAGGGCCTCTCGCCGCAATTCGTTAAAACTAGTCACCGACCAAACGTCAGAAGGAATGCCAAAATCGTTGAACAGCAGCTCGGCCGCGCCCAACACTTCCCGGAGAATGGTTCCGGAGCCCATTAACTGCACCCGAATCTTGCCCTGGCTGCCAACCTGCAGCAGATACATGCCTTTGAGAATGCCGTCCTCCACGCCATTCGGCATTGCAGGATGCACATAGTTCTCGTTCATACAGGTGATGTAATAGAAAACGTTTTCCTGTTCCCTGACCATACGGCGCAGGCCATCCTGAATGATGACCGCCAATTCGTACGCATAGGTCGGATCATAGGAGACACAATTCGGCACAGTTGAAGCGGAAACGAGACTGTGACCGTCCTGATGCTGCAGCCCCTCGCCAGCGAGAGTTGTTCGACCGGCCGTCCCGCCGATCAGGAACCCCCTGGACTGCAGGTCTCCGCCGGCCCAGATGAAATCACCGATGCGCTGGAAACCGAACATCGAGTAGTAGATATAGAACGGAATCGTTGGCACGTCATGGTTGCTATACGAGGTCCCCGAAGCCAGCCATGAACAAAACGCCCCGGCCTCATTGATTCCTTCCTCAAGAATCTGGCCTTCCTTGTCTTCGCGGTAATACATCAGCTGGTCGGCATCCTGCGGCGTGTACAACTGCCCTTTCGACGAATAGATTCCAACCTGGCGAAACATTCCCTCCATGCCAAATGTTCGGGCCTCGTCCGGCACGATGGGCACAATGTGCTTGCCAATACTTTTGTCGCGAATCAGCGATGTAAGGATTCGAACGAATGCCATTGTGGTCGATGCTTCGCGCTCCCCAGTGCCTTCCAACTGAGTTTTGAACGCCTCCAACGGTGGCGTTTCCAGCGATGTCGATTTGGTGCGGCGTGCAGGCAGGAATCCGCCGAGTTTTTGCCGGCGCTCATGCATGTATTCCATTTCAAGACTGTCGGCATCCGGCTTGCAGTACGGAACAGCCTCGATATTCTTGTTGTCGACAGGAATATTGAAGCGATCTCTGAACTCCATCAACGCATCAACGTCAAGTTTCTTCTGCTGATGCGCAACGTTCTGTCCCTCGCCCGCCGCGCCCATGCCGAATCCCTTGACCGTTTTGGCAAGAATAATGCTCGGCTGGCCCTTGTGATTCACTGCGTTCTGGTAGGCCGCATACACTTTTCGTGAATCGTGGCCGCCACGATTAAGTCGCCAGATTTCATCGTCCGACATATTCGCGACCATAGCCGCAGTCTCTGGATACTTGCCGAAGAAGTTCTCGCGCACATAAGCGCCGCCCTTGGCTTTGAAATTCTGGTACTCCCCATCAACGCACTCTTCCATCACTCGACGCAGCAGACCATTGTGATCTTCGGCAAGCAGCGGATCCCATCGCGATCCCCAGATGACCTTCAGGACATTCCAGCCAGCCCCACGAAACGCGGCCTCGAGTTCCTGGATGATCTTGCCATTGCCACGGACAGGACCGTCCAGTCTCTGCAAATTGCAGTTAACGACGAAGATAAGGTTATCGAGGCCTTCACGAACTCCCATCGTGATTGCGCCCATGGATTCGGGTTCATCCATTTCGCCATCGCCCAGGAAACACCAAACCTTGCGATCACTCTTCGGAATCATGCCCCTGTTCTCCAGGTAGCGCATGAAGCGTGCCTGGTACAGCGCCATCATGGGGCCAAGACCCATGGAGACAGTTGGGAATTGCCAGAAATCCGGCATCAGCCACGGGTGTGGATAAGACGACAACCCCCCTCCCCCGACTTCCTGGCGAAAACGGTTCAGCTGATCTTCGCTCAAACGTCCTTCAAGGTATGCGCGTGAATATATTCCAGGCGCGGAGTGTCCCTGCATGAATACGAGATCACCGCCATGCTCATCCGTAGGCGCACGCCAGAAATGATTGAAGCCGACTTCATACAGGGTCGCTGACGACGCATAGCTGGAAATATGACCCCCATACTCGGAACTGATGCGGTTGGCCTGCACAACCATCGCCATCGCATTCCAGCGAATATAGGCCTCAATCCTTCGTTCTATCGAACGATCACCCGGATATTCCGGCTGGTGCCCGGTGGAAATCGTATTCAGGTACGCGGTGTTCGGCGCATAGGGCAAATACGCGCCGGACCGCCGCGCAAAGTCAATCATCTGGTTCAGCAGGAAATGTGCCCGCTCCGGACCATGGGTGGCAAGGACTGAATCAATCGACTCCAGCCACTCCCTGGTCTCAATTGGATCAATATCGTCAAAACGGCTTAAATCGCTCATAGGTCATCCACAAACATGCCACCCCGGTCACTGCAGGGATTAACGGCGTGAATTCGGTCAGGCGTCCTGCTAGGATCACCGCTCGATTGTGGCCGTGCGGGACCCGGCCCGACACAGCTGGTTCTTTTTGAATCCGCGTATTATGGCCTAAGCCGAACCAAAAAGGTTAGTACCCCGATGTCAGGACTCCTCGAAGAATTCCAAAGAATCAACCCACCAAAAGTTTCGCAAGTAACGGGCGCCCCGAAAAGCAAGACAATTGCTGCACTCGACCAGTTGCTGGTGATTGTGCCGGCCAGGGTGCCAGCTGCTGTATGGCGAAAGATCCCGCAGGGCAAGAAGTTACAGACGCTGATGCGCCGCAAGGCTGCCGGTTCTGTGCCGGCGACCGGCACCCGGTTAAACAACAAGCGTCAGACTGCACTTTACCTGGGAAAGGTCGACGCAACCGCCGAGACCTTCGACATTCTCTCGTTTGCGCGGAACATGGTTTCGGCCGCGACCTCGGAGAAAGCGGGGACTCTCGGCATCTGGGTGCTCGGCTTTGAGGAGGCGCAGCAGGAGAAACTGGCCGCGAAAATTACTGCAGCAGCCCTGGCTGCGGCATTTGTCATGCCGGCATTCAAATCGAAGCCTTCTCCCGCAAAAATACGAAACGTCAGAATTGTTGGCCAGGCGAACAGCCTGGACCTGGCAAGAGTGCTTGCCGAAGCGGAGGGTAACAACCTGGCACGCTTTCTTACTGCTCTGCCCGCAAACAAACTCGACGCAGTCGCTTATGCGGAGTTCATCAAGTCGATGGCCAGCGCCGAAGGCTGGCAGTTTAAAAAATATGGCGTGAAAGAGCTCAGCAAGATGGGGGCTGGTGCATTCCTGGCCGTCGCGCAGGGTAACGACGATGACAGCGCATCAATCATTCGATTGCGCTATCGGCCTGGCAACAAGACAGCAAAGCCGGCACTCAGCCTGGTTGGGAAGGGAATCATTTTTGATACCGGTGGCACGAATCTCAAGCCATTTACTTCCATGCTCGACATGCACATTGACATGGGCGGTAGCGCGGTTGCGCTGGGCAATCTCGCTGCCATTTCACGGCTTCAGCTCGACATGCCCGTTGACTGCTGGCTGGCGATCACCGAAAACCGAACCGGGCCCAGAGCATACAAGTCGCAGGACGTCATCACAGCACTTAACGGCAAGACGATCCAGACCATCCATACGGATGCCGAAGGCCGTATGGCCCTCGCTGACGCTCTTACAATGGCGAGTGAGGACAAGCCCGACGTGATCATCGACTATGCGACACTGACCGGCGCGTGCGTGAATGCAGTCACCACACGATACAGCGGCGTTTTCACCAATGTACCGGACCTTCATCCCGTGTTAAAAAAATCAGGTCGCGACAGCGGCGAACGGGTATGGCCGTTTCCGATCGGCAAGGAATTTCTCGAAGAGCTCAAGAGCGAGACCGCAGATTTAAAACAATGCTCACCGAACGGTGGTGGCGACCATATTCTCGCGGCAAGTTTCCTGCAGGAATTTGTTGGTAAAAAAATACCCTGGATACATGTCGATCTTAGTGCCTGCCAGAGAAAAGGCGGACTTGCTCATGTTCCGACCGAACTAACAGGATTCGGTATTCACTTCACAATGAATCTGCTTATCGACAAGGAACTGGTTCGTACCGCCAGCAGCAAGTGACCAGTCCATATGCGATAGCGGATCGGTTCCGCGGCTTTTTACCAGTCGTCGTCGATGTCGAAACGGGGGGATTCAACAGCAAGACAGATGCACTGCTTGAAATTGCAGCCGTTTTACTTGAAGCGAATGGAGACGGAACCTTCGGCCGCGGCGAAACAATCCGCTATCACGTCAAACCCTTTGAGGGCGCGAATATGGAGCCTGCGTCACTGGCGGTTAACGGCATTGACCCCCATCATCCTCTGCGCCCCGCCATTGACGAGAAAGATGCCCTGCAGAATGTTTTTCGCGAAGTACGGCGTGCCGTTCGGGACGCGGGTTGCACACGCGCTATTCTGGTCGGGCACAACTCAGCATTCGACCTTGGATTTCTCAATGAGGCGATAGAGCGCGCAGCTATCAAACGCAATCCGTTTCACCCGTTCAGTAGTTTTGATACGGCCACTCTCTGCGGTGTCGCTTTCGGGCAGACGGTGCTATCCAGGGCTGTAAAGGCCGCGGGGCTGCCATGGGACGAGGAATCCGCCCACTCGGCGGCCTACGACGCCGAAATCACTGCCGACGTTTTCTGCATTGTTTTGAACAAATTTCAGCCCATCTTTGAGGTCACACGGGGCTGATTCAGGCTGGCTCAGGAAATGCCGTCGTTCGAGCTTAGATTCTTAGATGCCTGCAGCTGCCGGAGGTTGATGGGAATTGGCATTGATTTGGTCGTCGGTACTGACGTTGGTCGCCCAATAAAATAACCCTGCGCCAGATCGATTCCGAGTTCTGCCAGGAGCGCAAGGGTCGGACCACCCTGAACATATTCGGCGATCGTCTTCATACCCGCTTCCTGACCTATCTCTCCGATCAATCGAACCATCTTCTGATCGACAGGGTTGTTGACAAGATCGCGAATAAAGCAACCGTCAATCTTGATGTAGTCCATCGGCAATCGTTGCAGATAGCTAAATGAGCTGTATCCGGTACCGAAATCATCCAATGCCAGCTCGCAGCCCATTTTTCGTAGTGCCGAAATCTGCTTTTCGACATAGCTGAGATGTCGCACAGCAAGACTTTCGGTAATTTCGAAGATCACGGCTTCGGCGGGTACGTTGTTCTTATCCAGGTGCGTCCGAATGAAGCCAGCCAGATCATCCGTTTCAAACGCGTTTGCTGACAGGTTAATCGAGAAGCGTAAATCGGGCCTGTCCTGTCGATGTTCGGCCAGGACAAGAATTGCATTTTCGACAAGCCAGGAATCGATCTCACCCATCAAACCAAAACGAACGGCCGCCGGAAGAAATGCGTCCGGGGAAATCGTCTTGTTATCGTCAGCCTTGAGCCGCAGTAAGACCTCATGATGAGTGATCCGGCCGGTGGCAATGTGAACGATCGGCTGGAAACGCAACGAAAAATCATCGTTGTCGATTGCATCGCGAAGCTTGCTCACCCAACCGACGTCAGCAACGATTTTTTCAGCTTCCCCTTCCGACATACTGTAGAAACTGAGACGATTCCGGCCGTTCTCTTTCGCCTCGCGGCAAGCGATGTCAGCCTGGGCAATCAAATCATCATGATCGAATTTATCCGACTGAAGCATCGCGATTCCGATGCTGCAGTGCACATGGAAGACGTGTCCATCCTCGATATGAGCCAGTCGCCGCATATCTTCGAGCAACTTCTCTGCGACCTGCCTCGCTTTGTTCTTGTCAACGTTGCTGACAAGTACTGCGAATTCATCACCACCAAATCGCGCAACAATTCCGTTTTGATGCACGGTACGTTTCAGCTGATCGGCGACTTTTCGAATCAGGCGGTCACCAGCCGGGTGGCCACAGGTGTCGTTAACGTACTTGAATTGATCCAGATCGATAAACAGCAGCGCACTCGACATCTCATTGACGGAAACGTTGTCGACTTCTTTCTTGAGCTCTTCCACCAGGCGGCGTCGATTGAATAGACCTGTCAGTCCGTCATGATTCGCAAGTCTTAGTAACCGGGCGTCGCGTTCACCCAGTGCCGAAGCGGTACTTTCGAGCGCTTCGACAATCTCGGAAATCTCACGATGCTCCGCCGGCTTGAATTGGACGGCCAGATTGCCCCTTGCCAGCTCTGCAATGGGCGCCTGCAAATCAGAGATTGCCGTTAACGCATGTGCCAGGTATCGCCTGGCAATCACGGAAGAGACGATCAGCAGAATCAGGAGGATGCTGATCGCGATCTTGATGTTTGTCAGGAGGCGGTTGTGGAACAGTGAGAAGTCAAGTTCGAGCCCTACGAAACCGATCAGATTTTCCGAAGTGCCCGACGGGCCCTCCGTAAGGTCAAAGCTGAACAGGCCGTCACCGGCAATAGCCTCGGTCCAGACCGGTGCAAGAATTTCGAAGGCCCGCGCGTTCAGAAATCTTGTGTCAACAACATAGGGCGCCTCGGTGCCGACGAGGTCGGTGAGTTCAGAAAGCGTATCTCCGGCAAGGTCAACGTCCTGCCCCTCCGCATCTGCACCGTTCTGAATAGAAAACATGACCGAACCGTCATCCTTGTAATAGGACACGCGGTCGATCTCCGGATACTTGTCGATAAAGCTTTCCAGCCTCAATATAGCCTCGTCATCATTTGGCAGGAACAGCGGGGCGCCAAGCTCATTGAGTTCCTGCGTCCACTGCATGGCCCAGCGGCTATAGTTATCCTGCAGAACCCATTGACCGCCCCAGTACAGCCCCGCAATCGCCAACGTACCGATGATCGCGGTAACCATGATTTGCAGGGACAGGATCTCGTTGATGAGGACGCGTTTCCCAGTGCGCCGCTCCGGCTTTAGCGTTGCAAGGGCATCGTATCCGGCGCCGAACGCTGTCGCGAACCACTGCTTCATTGGGCGTCAGCCAATGTGCCATCCAGTTTGCTGTCGCCGGACATCAGGCCAAGTCGTTGCAGGACCGCCGGGTTGGTCAGGATGTCGATTTCCGACAATGCAGTGACCGGCGGAACTGATTTCATATTACCGTTCAACGCCTGATCGAGCACCAGTGCGATTTTCGCAGCGATGTCTGAATCGACCGTGCCGGCGCTGAATATCGCTCCGGCATCCAGCAGCGGCTCGTTGTAGACGGCAACCTGAACCCGGTGGCGTGAAGCATAGGCCATCATTTCAGTCAGGACACTTCGACTCAGAATTCGATTGTCAGGAAATAGAATGAAGCCGTCGATATCGCGCACAAGCCGATTAAACAGATAGAGAGTCTCCCGGTCGGAACCGGCGATCGCATAGTGGAATTTGACGCCACGCTCTTTCATTGCAGCATCCGCTTCCGCGATCAGGTCTTCATGGCCTGTACCGAGAATGGCCCCAACATTCCTGACGCTTGGGTCGAACTCATGCCATGCGTCAATTTGCATGCCAATTGGCGGCAGAACGGCTACTGCTTTGACTTCGTCAGACAACAACTCGCTGTCATTGATATTGAAAACCTGCCCCACGACAACCGGCACAGTCGCAAAGCGGCGAGCCGCCCTGGCTGCCGGCAAACCAACCGCAACGATCGCGCTCGCGCCGGATTCGGCAATCGATGCGAACGCGTCCCTGGCAAGGAGACTTCGGTCACTCAGGTCGTAGATTTCGTTATTTTTCAGGTACTTATTGAGCGCGTCAGCAACGTCGACATAGGCTGACGTCCGGTCGCTCAATACCACTGCAACCAGCGGTTCGATGTTTTGCGGTTCCGGTGGTGGCGGTGGTGCCGGTTCTACAATCGGCACCGGCTCCGGTTCTGGTTCTGGCTGAGCCTGGGGTTCCGGTTCCGGTTCCTGAACAGGTTCAGGGACAGGCAGTTGTTCGGGGGGCTCAGGTGAGAGAATGGCGCAGCCGGACAAGATGAACAGCAGCAAGACCGACGACGACCTGACGGTCAACGCACGCAAAATTCCCCACCCATCCATTCGAAAGAACTTCGCCACTGCAATCCTGATCTATCGCGTAACAACGCCTGAAAAACAGGCATTTCAACGCATTCATCCCTGACCGGAGCACTATATCAACCGGTTAGTTTCATGCAGTGATGTGGGTCTCAGTTGCGGTTCGAATTAACATAATGAAGCGCGGCGGGCTGCTGGTGGTCACAGTCCGCCATTTACGGCCGGAAAAAGAAAACTTTTTGGCCCGGAATCAGGCTTCAGCAGGCTCCGGCGCATCGTCCGCCAGAAGTTCTTTCAGTTCACCGGAGTGATACATCTCGACGACAATGTCACAGCCGCCGACAAGCTCACCATTGATGTAAAGCTGCGGAAATGTCGGCCAGTTCGAGTAAGCCTTCAGGCCATCCCTGATCTCGGGATCTTCGAAAATATTGACGAAGGCAAATGGTTTGCCAAGCGCCTTCAACGCGGCGACGGTTTGCCCTGAAAATCCACACTGCGGGAAATCCGGCGTACCCTTCATGTACAGCAGCACCGGGTTTTTTTCGACCTGATCTTTGATTCTTTCGTTAACGTCCACTATTCGCACCTTCGGTCATATATTTAGCGGTCAGACATAGGTCTGGCCCGCCAGAATTCAATGTTATTCAGAGATTTGTGTTCACGATTATCCGGTTATCGACGCGCTTGACGCCTTTTGTACCCTCGGCAATTTGCACGGCACTGTCGCGTGCCGGATAACTCCCTACTGTACCACTGAGCGTAACGATACCAGAGATCGTCCGGATACCAATTGCGTATTTTCCCAGGTCTGTATCTGCACTGAAATCCTGCCGGATCGACCCGCTTATTGCGCGGTCCGTGCCCGAAGGCACGGCGACCTGCTTGTCGGCGGCAGCTGGCTCCCCGGACGACGGGTTGCCTAGCAACATGGACGTGCAGGCAGTAAAAGCCATGACGGCAACCAATATCAGGACAATTCGCATAAGAACCCGCCACAACCACTGAGTCGCTGATTGTACTGAAGTGCAAGTCCGGAACACAGCCGGGACCAATAGGACTGCAATTGGGCAAACCAGTCTCTATAATACGTCGCCTGTCTTCTGGTAGGAGAAGACGGCGCTCCCCGATCAATAATTCAGAGCGACAAACAATCAATAATCCTCTGGGAGAATAGAGAATGAATCCATTGAAAAGCGTCATGGGCACGATAATTGCCGGTTTTGTCCTGGCGATTGTCATTTTGCTGCTTACAGGCGACAACCCTATGACCGCCATGGGTGCAGCCAAAGGCGGTTCCATCATTATCTGGCTGCATGTGTTTGCCGGGATAATCTGGATAGGGCTGCTCTACTACTTTAATTTTGTGCAGGTGCCCGCGATGGCCGATGCCATGGCTGACGATGGCGGACCCGGTGGCGCTGGAATTGCTAAATATGTCGCACCCCGAGCGCTGTTCTGGTTTCGCTGGGGCGCGCTGGCTACGTGGCTGACAGGAGCTGCATTCCTTCTTCATAGCGTTAAGGGATCATTGACCGGTGCTTTCATGCTTGGCATGGGCGGCGAAAACGTACATGCCTACAATATGACGATTGGCATTGGCGTCTGGCTCGGTACGATCATGCTGTTCAATGTCTGGGTGCTGATCTGGCCAAACCAGAAAAAGATACTTGGCATGGTTGAAGCCAGCGCTGATGAAATTGCCAAAGCGAAGAATATTGCTTTCATGGCATCACGTTCGAACACGCTAATGTCGATTCCGCTGATCATGAGCATGGTTGGCGCGGGTCATGGATTCTTTATGTAAGCCACCCGCAAGCAGCAACACCGAAGCCCGGCCTAGAGCCGGGCTTCTTTTACAGGGACAACATTGAGTATTTCAGAACAACTTTCTGCGGCAGTAATCGCCAATGTGACGGCCGCACTGGCCGAAGACCTGGGCAGTGGCGATATCACCGCTGAACTTCTTCCTGACACCGCCACCGCCGAGGCAATTATTGTCGCGAGGGATGCCATGACGATGGCGGGCCAACCCTGGGTCAACGAGGTATATCAACAACTGGACCCCGGTATTTCAGTTGAATGGCTTAACAATGACGGTGACCACGTCGAAGCCGACACTGAAATCTGCATTGTCAGAGGCGCTGCCAGGGCCGTACTCAGTGGTGAACGAACGGCGCTTAACTTCCTCCAGTCGTTGTCAGCTACAGCTACCCTGACCTCCCGCTATGTAAGAGCCATCGAGGGCACAAACGCCGAAATCCTCGATACCAGGAAGACGATTCCCGGTCTTCGTCACGCGCAGAAGTACGCCGTTCGATGTGGTGGCGGCAACAATCATCGCATCGGTCTCTACGATGCATTGCTGATCAAGGAAAACCACATCATAAGCAGCGGCGGTGTCGACGCTGTGGTCAAAGCAGCAAGAGCGAGGCACAGCGACCTGCCGGTGGAGATCGAAGTCGAGTCAGTTGCAGAATTTCGCGAAGCGCTTGCGGCAGGCGCCGATCGAATGTTGCTGGACAACTTTGATATCGAAGATCTGCAACGAGCTGTCGACATTAACCAGAGTGAAGGCAATCCGCCGGCAGACCTTGAAGCGTCCGGCGGAATTACGATCGAAAACATTCACGCAATTGCCGAAACGGGTGTTCATTACATATCCGTTGGCGCACTGACCAAAGACGTAATAGCTGTCGATTTATCAATGCGCTTTAAAATTGATCCATAGCCCGGGTCATTGAGTCTGAGCAGGAACCGCGATACAAACTTGATTTACCGGGACAGCAGAAATCTCATCAAATTGCAGGCAGGGTGGGACGACGATCTAGGTGATTGGTGACCGCTTCGTACGCCATCGCGAATTCAAGCACCTCCTTGTCCTGCCCCATTCGGCCGATGAACTGCATACCCATCGGCCTGCCATTTTCGTCAAATCCGGCTGGTAGATTGACAACGGGCAGGCCCGAAAGCGTTCCACTGATGACAACTTCCATCCAGCGATGGTAGGTGTCCATGTCCCTTCCATTGATCGATTTTGGCCAGTGTACGTCGGCATCGAATGGGAAAACCTGTGCTGTTGGCAACGCCAGGATGTCGTACGTGCCGAATAAAGAATGTAACGCCCGGTACCAGTCGGACCGTGCAACCGCTGCCTCAAAGACACGTGCCGCAGTCATGTCCAAACTGCCTTCATACTCCCACACAACTTCGGGCTTGAGTTGTGCCCGTAACTCAGGATTGTCGTAGAGCTCCTTAATATCGCTGAGCGCCCAGTGGCGCAACGTCAGCCAGGTTTGCCACAATCTCTCCATGTCGTAGTCCGGCTTACATGTCTCGACATTTGCGCCATGATCAGTCAGACCTTCGACAGCCCCGGTGCATAGCTCCATAACACCCGGCTCAGTCGCCAGGTAACCGTCATAGTCACCCATCCAGCCGACCCGGTAACCCGACAGGTCAACGGCCTTGAAGTTATCGAAGGATGGGATCTTTCCTCTCAGGCTGAGGGGCGACTGCGAATCATAGCCGGCCATAGTTTCGAGCAGTCGAATCGTATCCTCAACATTGCGGCCCATCGGCCCACTGGTAGAAAGTTGCTGGTAGAACAGATCGTTCTTGGGTATTGACGGCACGCGTCCCTGGCTGGGGCGATATCCCACGACATTGTTAAAGGCACCCGGATTGCGTAACGAGCCCATCATGTCGCTGCCATCAGCAATTGGAAGCATGTGCGTCGCCATCCCACAAGCCGCACCGCCGCTGCTGCCTCCGGCAACCAGGTCAGGATTGTAGGCACACTTCGTCGTGCCATGCACCGGATTGTAACTTTGCGATCCCAGCCCGAATTCAGGGGTATTGGTCTTGCCAATAAAAATGGCGCCCTGCTCCCTGATCCGCGCAACGTGCAGACTATCGGAATCCGCAATCGACCCAGCGAAAATCGGCGAGCCTTGACTGGTTTCGAGTCCCTTTGCGTCGGACAAATTCTTGATCGCATGCGGCATGCCGTGCATCCAGCCCCAGTACTCGTCGTTGTCCAGCGCACGATCCGCAAGCTGGGCCTGATTGAGCAAAACGTCGTCTTCGACCATGCTCACAATGGCGTTGTAGGTCGGATTGTACTTGTGGATACGCGCAAGATACGCCTGCATGACTTCCACGCAGGTGACATGTCGTTGCCGAATCGCAGCAGAAAGCTCCGATGCAGACATGCTCGTAAGCTCTGCCGGCACGTCGGCGGCCAGGATGTCGGCGGGCAGTGTCATCGCCATGCCTGCCAATGACGCGCCACCAAGAAATTCTCTGCGATCCATATTTTTCTCCCGCTCAAACAATTGCCCTGACAGCCAGGAATAATACCGATGGCGCCAGCAGGCAGCCAACGCCCGTATAAAAAGTTGCCGTCATTGCGCCATAGGGCACAAGTTTCGGGTCCGTTGCCGCGAGTCCACCTGCGACACCGCTGGTCGTTCCCATCAGGCCGCCGTAAATCAGCGCGGCGTGTGGACTGTTCAGTCCGATTCGCGGCGCAACAAATGGCGTGCCGATCATTACCAGTACAGATTTCGTGAGCCCGGCCGCAACGCTCAGCGCGATGACGCCTGAATCTGCGCCAAGCGCAGTGCCCGTAACCGGCCCAACTATGTACGTCGCAGCGCCTGCTCCGATGGTACTGATCGCCACCGGGTCGGTATAGCCAAACGACACGGCAACGACCGCGCCAACAACAAACGACAGGACCACGCCAATAAGCACCGACGCAGCACCTACAAACCCAGCCCGTTTCAGGGCCTCAAGCTCCGCGCCGAATGCCGTCGCCACAATGGCAAAGTCCCGAAACATCGCGCCGCCCATAACCCCCACACCGGCGAGCAGACTGAAGTCGGCCAGCCCCTGTTTACCCTCGGTTATAGAGCCTCCAACGTATGCAAGGACAAGCCCGAGTGCGATCGCGATTGCAGAACCGTGAATGTGCCCACGCGTCAATCGCGCGGAAAGCTCGTACGAAAACCAGACGAGGATGCCAACGAATGCGAATGCTGTAATCAGCGCGTTCTTCGTCAGTACGTCAATCAGGGAATCAAGAATCATCTTTTTCCCCGATATGAATTCGATCCAGCAAGGGAAGCATCGCGAAGCTGACGACCACAGCCGCAACTCCCGCGATGATGGCCATCCAGCCACTCGATATTGCCGCTATGACATTCTGTTTTGCTGCCATCGCGACGACAATGGGAATGTACATAGCACTCCAGAAGTGAATGCCATTCTCTGTCGCTGAGCCGATCTGAAACTTGTAGTGCGACAGATTCGACAGAATAATAAGCAGCAGCATGGCGATACCTACACCACCCACGTTGGCCTGCACACCGATAAGATTGCCCAGGATGTCACCGACAAAAACGCCAACCAACATACAGAACGACAATAAGGCCACGCCGTAGATCACCATATTATTCTCCTTTTTGGCACGCGGGCGTCGCGTTGTATGATGCCCTCCACAACAGGAAAAAGCGATGTCGACAGAAAATTACAACCTCTACTCTCATTTTCGCGGCCAGGTTACCCTGCACGCGAATAAAGAGCTTCTTTGCACCAGTGATGGCCGCTCATATAGCTATTCCGATATTGAAGAAAGGTCGGCGCGAATTGCGCGCGTACTAACGGATCTTGGCGGATCGGCAGGTGACCGGGTAACTGTTCAGGTCGAAAAATCACCGGAAGCACTGTGTCTGTACCTGGCGTGTCTGCGTGCCGGCCTTGTTTTTCACCCGCTCAACATGGCGTATACGGCCAGCGAACTTGAGTACTTTCTCAACAACGCTGAACCGGCCCTCGTAGTTTGCGACCCAAAACATTTGTCAGCAATCAGGCAAATTGCTGACTCAACGGGTTGCGACCACGTTCTGACGCTTGACGGCGATGGCAACGGCACGCTGGCCGGTCTTGCTGATGAAGCCGCCTCGGACTTCGGTGTAGTGGCACGACAGAAAGACGACATGGCGGCGCTTCTGTACTCCTCCGGCACGACCGGCGTGCCCAAGGGCATCATGCTGACTCATTCAAACCTGCTCCGGAATACTGAGGCGCTGGTCGAAGCATGGGGCTTTACAGATGCCGACAGGCTTCTCCATGCGTTGCCGATATTTCACGTGCACGGTCTGTTTGTCGCCATTGGCTGCGTGATGCTAAGCGGCGCCAGTATGCGCTGGTTGTCGGGCTATAACGCTGGCCAGGTGATGCGCTTCCTGCCCGAGTGCACGGTCATGATGGGCGTGCCAACTTACTACACCAGGCTTCTGGCGAACGATGAATTCACAAGGGAGCTGACAGGAAATATTCGCCTTTTCGTTTCCGGTTCAGCCCCGCTACTCGAAGAAACCTTCGTGGAATTCGAGTCGAGGACCGGCCACCGCATTCTCGAGCGTTACGGTATGACGGAAACCAACATGAATTCCTCGAATCCATTGGACGGCGAACGCAAACCCGGCACTGTCGGCCCGCCTCTGCCTGGTGTCGAAATCCGTATCGTTGACAGTGACGGCAACACGGTCGCCACGGATGAAATAGGCGACCTGCAGGTTCGCGGTCCGAATGTGTTCGTCGGCTACTGGAAAATGCCGGATAAGACCGCGGAGGATTTCTCAGAGGACGGATTTTTCAACACCGGAGACAAGGGTCGAATTGATGAGGATGGATACGTATCGATCGTCGGACGGGAAAAGGACATGGTTATTACCGGTGGTCTGAACGTTTATCCAAAAGAGATTGAGTTATTCATCGATGACTTGCCAGGAGTCAGCGAGTCCGCGGTGATTGGCGTGCCACATGCAGATTTCGGCGAAGGCGTGGTGGCAGTTGTGGTTCCGGAAAATGTCGCGGACGTCAATGAACATGACATCATCGATGCCTGCAAAGTCAGGCTCGCGAATTTTAAAGTGCCGAAGCGCGTCGTATTTGTCGACGAATTACCACGCAACACGATGGCTAAAGTGCAAAAGAATCTGCTCAGGAAGAGCTATTCGGATCTCTTGAACTAGCAGAATACTCAACAACCGGTCGACTCACCGGCTTGGGTTCGGATACTCCGTAGCCCTGTGCATAATCGACGCCCATGCCTTTGAGCATCGTAATGATTTCATCATTCTCGGCGAATTCGGCGATGGTTTGTTTGCCGGTGAGATGTCCAATTTCATTAATCGAACGAACCATTTCTCGGTCAATCGGATCATGCAGTATCTCCTTGACGAAACTCCCGTCTATCTTGAGGAAGTCGACAGGAAAGTGCTTCAGGTAACCGAATGATGACAAGCCGGTACCGAAATCATCGAGCGCGAACTTGCAGCCAAGCTCCTTCAGCGCGTTGATAAACCGGTTTGCCTGTGAGTAACTCGCGATCGCCGCTGTTTCAGTAATCTCGAAACAAATCTTGGTTGCGTCAAGCCCGCTCATCTGAAATTGCTCGATAACAAAAGGCAGAAACTTGTCGTCGCCGATACTCTGGCCGGAAAGATTGATTGAACATAGCGCCAGGCGCTCACGTTCATCTGCTTCAGAAACAAGCCAACGAAACGTGTTCGTCACGACCCAGCGATCGATGCGCGGTGTAAGACTGAATCTTTCGGCGGCTTCGATGAAGAGACCTGGCGCAATGATACCTCCGGTTTCGTCCCGCATTCTGAGAAGGATCTCGTAGTGCGCGCCGTCTTCTGCGACTTGTAATGGCAAGATCGTCTGGCGGTAAAGTTCGAATCGATTTTCTTCCAGGGCGTTGTTGATGCGAGCCGCCCACTGTTGCTCGCGACGACGCCGCTGCAGGTCGATATCGTTTTCTTCGAAACTATGAATACGATTCCGACCAGCCTCTTTAGCGGCAGCACAGGCGCTATCGGCGGCACTCAGCAATGCCGCGACGTCTTCGTTTCCAGCGGAAATGGGAACAACGCCAATGCTCACACCAAGCCGGAAACTTCTGTCATCCCACATAAATTTGAAATCGCCAACGGCGACTCTGAGAGCCTCTGCCGTTTCCATCGCCTGGTCGAGATTGCAGCTTTCCAGCAGGACGCCAAACTCGTCCCCCCCAAGACGCGCCAGCGTATCGCGCCAGCGAATTTTGGATTTCAGCAGTGCGCCAAGCTGGCCCAGTAAGGCGTCGCCTGCCTGATGACCGCAGGAATCGTTAACAATTTTGAACTGGTCGAGATCGAGATAACAAAGCGCGTAAGACGTCTCTCTTGCCTTGGCACTTTTCAGCGCTCGTTCGAGCCGGTTTTCGAACTCGGCACGATTGACCAAACCTGTGAGTATATCGTGGCTCGCGTGATAGCTGAGGCGGCGGTTCAACTCCCGCGACTCGCTGACGTCATGGAAAACAAGCACGCCGCCGGTGACATCGCCCTTTCCATCGCGAATCGGCGATGCCGTACTTTCTATATACAGTTCGTTGCCATCACGCCGAATAAGGAGGGTTGGCCGGACTGACTTGATGGAACGACTGCGCCGGATAGATACGGCCAGCGGGTTTTCCAATGGTTCGCAGGTTTCTTCGTGAAACCCCCGAAAGATTTCGTCGATTGGCCGACCGCTGGCGTCGTCAACTTTCCAGCCTGTAAGTTCTTCTGCGATCGGGTTGATGTATTCCACATTGCATTCGGCGTCTGTCGTAATCACGCCATCACCAATCGATCGAAGCGTTATCTGTGCGCTCTCCTTCTCGCGAAAGAGCGCCTCCTCGTATAATTTTCTTTCCGTAATATCGACTTCGACGCCAAGCAGGCGAATAAGACGGCCACGATCGTCCTGCAAGGCCTTGGCGCGACTCGTCATCCACCGCCATTCTCCGCTTTGGTGTTTCATACGGTGGACGCTTTCGAAGAAGTCTGATTTGCCTTCCAGGTGCTCGCGCATTTTTTTCTGCACGCGTGCCATGTCATCAGGATGCACAAGCCTGTACCAGTCCGGGAGTACGTCTTCCTGCTCTACGTCATAACCAAGCATGTCCTTCCAGCGGCGTGACAACTTGATGCGCTTTGATTGGCCGTCAAAATCCCAGATGCCGTCGTTGGCGGTCATATTGACCAGACTGTTTCTCTCTTCGTATTCGCCAAGAAGCTCGGCACTCTGCATTCTTTCCAAACCTGACGCGAGCGAGGCGCCGACGAGCTTCATGAGCAAATGAAGGTCGGCATCAGGCTTTGTCATGGGATGTTCATTCGCCAGGGCCAGGAAACCAGCCACTTCATCGCGAACAGAGAATCCGATGATCAGGACGGAACCCATTCCAAGATCACCAAGGCGTCCAAACTCTTCCCGGGCGACCGCGGGGCCCGCCGAAGTGTCGTTTATCTCAATAATCTTGAGATGACCGAGGTGCTGGCAAAGCCACGGCCAGTTGGCCAGCGATTCGCCGGTTAGAGCGTCAGCGTTGCATGCCGAAAACACGGTACTCGACGCCAGCACGGCATCGATCGATGAAAGGTCATTGGTAAAAAGTGCAAGAAACGCGGCGTCACAACCGGATGCATCGGGAAGTTCGGCGATGTTGTCGCGGAGCTGGTCTTTGAATCGGTCTTTGTCCAGGTTCTGGACATTGACAGCAATTTTGGTTTGCAAAGCATCGACGGCGCCGCGGTTGCGCTCGCCAGGCGGTGGCCTGCGGCGTCTGACCGGTACGGGTCGC